>CAZQPC010000350.1:0-5444 GCA_964595005.1 uncultured Magnetovibrio sp. | reverse complement strand
GTCGCCGCATCCGGAACTCAGCTTCTATCCCAGATCACCGAAAAACCCTTCGACAACAAGAAAGTGCGCCAGGCCATCGCCGCGTGCATGGATCATGATGAGCTGTTGAAAGTTGGTTTCCGTGGACTGGGCCAAGTGGCGGAGAACCACCACGTTTGTCCCATCCATCCCGATTACGCCAAGCTGCCGCCGATGAAGCGTGATATCGCCAAGGCGAAGAAGTTGTTGGCGGAAGCCGGTCATGGCGATGGCCTGACCGTGACCATCGCCAACGGCGACACGGACGGGGCGTGGATGACCAACACCTGCGCGGTGTTCAAGAAACAATGCGAAGCCGCCGGTATTACCGTCAACATCAACAAGATGCCGGCCAGCCAGTATTGGGAAGTCTGGGACAAGGCGCCCTGGGGCTATACCACCTGGACGCACCGGCCGTTGGGCACCATGGTCCTGTCGTTGGGGTATCGCACCGGTGTGCCGTGGAACGAAACGGCCTACGCCAACGCCGCCTTCGATAAGGCCTTGGACGCCGCCGAGGCCACCGTTGACGTCAACGAACGGCGCGCCAAGCTTGAGGTCTGTGAGAAGATGCTGCAGGACGACGCCGTCATTCCGCAGCCCTTCTGGCGGTCCGTGTTCAAGGCCTCGAACAAGAAGGTCAAGGGCTTCAAGACCCACCCAACCCTTTATCACCAGTTCCAGAATGTCTGGCTGGACGGCTAGGGTGACGGTGGCCGCGTAGGCGCGGACCCAAAGATATGCTTCAACTCCTGCTCCGGCGCCTCGGTTTGATGGTGCTGATCATGCTGGTGGTTGCCCTGATGCTGTTCTTCATGAACGAGGGCGACCCGCGCAACGTGGCGCGCGGTGTTCTCGGGCCTTACGCCCAGGCCGAGCAGCTTGATGCCTGGATTACCCAGAACGGCTATGACCGGCCGATTCTCACCCGATACTTCGATTGGCTGGGCCGGCTCATGGTCGGCGATCTGGGCCAATCGGTGATCTACAAACGGCCGGTCGCGGATATCTTCTGGGAACGTCTGGGCAATACCGGCATCCTTGCCGGCGTGACCTTCGTTTTCATGGTGATCATCGCGCTTGTGCTGGGGGTGCTGGCCGGCATGAGCGAAGGCTCGCTGCGCGACCGGGTGATTTCCGTGATCTCCATCACCACCACGTCGGTGCCCGAATACGCCAGCGCCGTCATTCTGGCAGGCGTGTTTGTCTTCTATCTCAAGTGGCTGCCCGGCACCAGTTCCATGACCGGCGGGTTCAATGTGGTCGAACTGATTTTGCCGGTGATGGTGCTGACGCTATACGGGTTCGGCTATATCGCGCGGATGACCCGGGCCTCCATGGCCGAGGTGATGACCACGCCTTATATCCGCACCGCCGTGCTTAAGGGCCTGCCTTATAAACGAATCATCTTGAAACACGCCCTGCGCAATGCCCTGATCGCGCCGTTCACGGTGATCATGCTGCAGATCAACTGGCTGCTGTCGGGCGTCGTGGTGACCGAATACGCTTTCGGCTACAAAGGCTTCGGTGCGCTGCTGTTGGAGGCCGCCTTGCGCCGTGACATTTTCGTCATCGAGGCTTGCGGGGTTGCCGCCGTGTTCGTCGCGGTGTTCACCCAGACCATCGGCGACATCGGCTACACCTACCTCAACCCGCGTATCCGGTTCAAATAGGGGGCGGGCATGAACGACGTATCAGCCCACCTGAACGACACCCCGGCGAAACCGGATCCATTGTGGAAGCGCTGGGCGAAGGCTGCCTTGCTGCTGCGCGAAAGCCGCGTCGGCATGGTCGGCGCCGGCATCGTGGTGATATTCGTCCTGCTGGCGATCTTCGCGCCGGTCGTCGCGCCCTATGATCCGAACCTGCCGATCCTGCCGATGGCCTACCCGGGCACGGCGGCGCCGGACGGCGGGATTTTTCTGCTGGGCACCGATCACCTGGGGCGCGATATCCTGTCGCGGATCATATGGGGCGGCCAGCGGGTGTTGTTTTATGCGACTCTTGCCACCTGTTCCGCCTATGTCGTCGGCATCGTCATGGGTTTGGTGGCCGGCTACTTCAAAGGCTGGGTCGACGAAGCGCTGTCCTTTGTCGCCAATGTCATCCTGTCGTTCCCGATCATGGTGCTTTACGTGCTGATCATCGCCAAATTCGGGGCTTCCGGGTTGAACATCGTGTTCGCCGTGGTCTTCGCTTCGTCGCCGGGGATCATGCGGATCGTCCGCGGCGTCACCCTGGACATCGCGACCCGCGATTACATCGCCGCCGCCCAAACCCGGGGCGAAAGCCCCTGGTACATCATGCTGGTGGAAATTCTGCCCAACGCGAAGGGGCCGCTGATCGTCGATTTCTGCCTGCGCATGGGTTACACGACCATCACCATCGGCGCGCTGGGGTTCTTAGGATTAGGCCTGCCGCCGCCGGACCCCGATTGGGGCGGCATGATTACGGATACCCGCGCCTTCGTCACCGGCGGCTTCCCGCACATGGCGATCATGCCGGCCTGCGCCGTCTCGCTTCTGGTGCTCGGCTTCAACCTGCTGGCCGATGGCCTGCGCGAAGTGTCGCTACGCGATTAGGAACCCCGAACCCATGTCAGAAAACGCCGATACCCCGGTCCTTGAAATTGCCGATCTGCGGTTGAGCTATTACACCCGGGCCGGCGAGATTCCCGCCGTCATGGATTTCAGCCTGACCATCGGCAAGGGCGAGAGCGTCGGACTGGTGGGGGAATCGGGTTGCGGCAAGTCGACCGTCGCCAACGGCATCATGCGCTACATGGGCAAGAACGGTGACATTGTCGGCGGCACCATCAAGTTCCAGGGCCGCGACATGGCGGAGATGTCCGAAGAAGAGGTGCGCCGCATGCGCGGCAAGGACATCGCCATGATCTACCAGGAGCCCATGGCGGCCCTCAATCCGGCGCTCAGCATCGGCGAACAGTTGCGCGAGGTGACCATCGTCCACGAAGCCGCCAGCGAGGCCGAGGCCAATGCCCGGGCGCTGGAGATGCTGGACTCGGTCGATATTCCCGACCCGCAACGCCTGATGGATTCCTATCCCCACCAGATTTCCGGCGGCCAGCAGCAGCGGGTCGTCATCGCCATGGCGCTGTTGTCGAAACCGGCCCTGTTGCTGCTCGATGAGCCGACCACGGCGCTGGACGTGACGGTGGAGGCGGGCATTGTCGAACTGATCGCCGAACTGAGCCGCAAGTATGAAACGTCGCTGCTCTACATCTCCCACAACCTGGGGCTGATGCTGGAGGTCTGTGACCGGATCTGCGTCATGTATTCTGGGGAGGTTGTGGAGGAGGGACATATCGATTCGATCTTTGAATGGCCGAAGCACCCCTACACGCATGGCCTGTTCGGCTGCATCCCGCTGCCCCATGCGGACAAGAACGCCAGGCCCTTGTGTGCCATTCCAGGCCAGTTGCCGTTGCCCCATGAACGGCCCGAAGGCTGTTATTTTGGCCCGCGCTGCAGCTTTTTCGAGGCCGGGCGCTGCGACCGGGACCTGATCCCGATTGAAGAGGTTTTCACGGATGATGATCCGGGACACCGGGTCCGCTGTCTGCGCTGGAATGAGATCGAGCCCGGCGACGCCGTGCCGAAAACCGATTCGCGCGACGCCATTGAGGTCGGCGATATCGTCCTCGAAATCGACGGCATGCGAAAATACTACGAGGTTCGCGATACCTCATTGGCCGCCATGATATCCGGGAAAGGGGTGACCCACGTGAAGGCCAACGAGGCCATCAGTTTCAGTGCCGGCGAGGGCGAAACCGTGGCCATCGTCGGTGAATCGGGGTGCGGAAAATCGACCTTTGCCAAGGTTCTGATGGGGCTGGAAGAGGCGACGGAAGGTGAGATCCGCCTGGGCGATACCAACATCGCCAACCTGCCCGTACGCGAACGGACGCAGGAACAACTGCGCTCGCTTCAGATGGTCTTCCAGAACCCCAACGACACCCTCAATCCGTCGCTCACCGTCGGCGACCAGATTTCGCGGGTGATCAAACGCTTCGGCATCGAATCCGATCCAGCGAAGATTCAGGACCGCGTCTTCGCGCTGCTGGACACGGTGAAATTGCCGCGCGAGTTTGCGCGTCGCAAGCCGCGGCAATTATCCGGCGGCCAGAAACAGCGGATCGGCATCGCCCGGGCCTTTGCCGGCGAGCCGAAGACGGTGATCGCCGACGAGCCCATTTCGGCCCTCGACGTGTCGGTGGCGGCGGCGGTGACGGAACTGCTGATGGATATTCAGCGCGAGTTTAAAACCACCTTGCTGTTCATCAGCCACGATCTCAGCGCCGTGCGTTACCTGGCCGACCGGGTCGTCGTCATGTACCTGGGACAGATCATGGAACGCGGGTTCACCAACGATGTGTTCGCGCCGCCGTACCATCCCTATACGGAAGCCTTGTTGTCGGCGGTGCCGATTGCCGACCCGAAGGTCGAGAAACGGCGGATCGTCCTGGAAGGCAGCCTGCCCAGCGCCTTGAACCCGCCCAAGGGCTGCCCCTTCGCGACCCGGTGCCCGCGCAAGATCGGCGACATATGTGACAATGAAGTGCCGCCTGAACAGAACGCATCGGCCCGCCACGCCATCGCATGTCATATCCCCATGGCGGAACTTTCCGAGGTGGCGCCGGTCATATCCCTGGCCGAAGAGGTGCCGGCGTAGCGATTTTGCCGGCGTAGCGATTTGGTAAGTATTGCCGTGCCATAAGCGGGACATGTCTATTGTTGTCCAGCCGAAGGGTCCGCCATGTTCGGATTAATCCGCCGCCTGTTGTCCGTCACTGTCAAACTGGGCGCCCTGGCGGCCGGCGTCGGCGGGATAATCGGGTATGCCAATCTCAGCGACGTGGATGGATGGGCCGAGGACCTCAAGTCTCAGGTCTTCGAGATGTCAGGCCGGCGCCTTCATATCGACGGGCCCGTCGACTTTACGCTTTCCATGCCGCCCCGCATTGTTGTTGAGGGCATTCGCCTGCAAAACTCAAAATGGGGATCGAAACGCGACATGTTGCGGGCCAAAACCTTGGTCGCCGAGGTCGATATGCTGCCCTTGATGGTCGGTGACGTGGCGGTGCCCCGGGTCAGGCTGGTGGAGCCCGAAATTCTGGTCGAAATCGGCAAGTCGGGGCGATCGAATTGGGACGAACTGGCGCGCTTGGAGCCCTCCGTCAGTCCGCCACCGGTCGGCGGCTTTAACATTCCGGCGGTCCTCAACAGCGGCAATATTACCTTGTCGGGCGGGACCATCACGGTCAGTAACGCCGGCGCCGGCACGACCACCAGCTTTAGCCTGCCCAGCACCACCTTCGACATTGGCGCCAATAGCTTGCCCTGCCTTTGATCTAATCACCCGAATCTAAAGTTCGCCACATAATGTTTGATCGACGCGGAGACAGA
>CAZQPC010000349.1:0-5526 GCA_964595005.1 uncultured Magnetovibrio sp. | reverse complement strand
GCTTGTTCCAGACTGACCGTCGCCGAGACATAATCGATGGCGACGTCGGCGCCCCGGCCGTCGGTCAGGTCCATGATCGCCGCGACCACATCAACCGCCGAGGCATCGACCACGTCGGCGGCCCCGGCATCGCGACAGGCGTCGAATTTTCCGGCCTTGGTGTCGACGGCGATGACCCGGGCGCCGGCCCAGGTCGACATCATCACCTGATGGATGCCGAGGCCGCCGCCGGCGCCGAATACACAGACGGTTTCGCCCGGTGCCGTGCGGGTCCGCCGGTTGACCTTCAGC
The DNA here is from genome assembly GCA_964595005.1 of uncultured Magnetovibrio sp. Taxonomy (GTDB): domain Bacteria; phylum Pseudomonadota; class Alphaproteobacteria; order Rhodospirillales; family Casp-alpha2; genus UBA3470. The sequence continues at coordinate 5,235 of CAZQPC010000349.1, read as the reverse complement.
GGCGTCGCGATGGCATCGCAGATGACGCCGGCTTCGGCGGGGTGGGATTTGTAATCCAGTCCTTCGGGCAGATGCATGTAGTTGATGGCCGGCAACTTGATGTATTCCGCGTACCCGCCATCGCATTCCTTGCCGATGTTGCCGCCAGTATTTTCGCACAACGGTTCAAGGTTCTGCAGGCAGCGGCGGCAATGGCCGCAATTGAGGTAATAATACGCCGTCACCGCATCACCGAGCGCCAGACCGGTGACGCCGGCACCGATCTCGGTAATCTCGGCGGTGATCTCGTGACCGATGATGCGCGGGTAATCGATCTTCGTCCGCCCCGCCCGAACGTGCTGGATGGTCAACCCGGACCCGCACGCCAAAACTCGGGCCACGGCCTCACCGGGGCCGGCGACAGGATCAGGCACATCGGTCATCTCAAAGGGCCTGTCCGGGGCGGTGAGGACCAGTGCTTTCATGAGGAGTTCCTCCGCGGTGGGTCGTGTATCGCCGTGTTCTGTTGGCCGGCAAATATGGCACGGTCCGGGGACGAGAGGCAAAATATGGTCCGTCGTAAAACGGCCGAATTCCGGTTCGCGTAGGCATTCACTTTTACAATTGCCTATATTATGTAAACCACGCGAGTTTCGGAAACATTCCGACGGCGACAGTCGATGATCCGAGTACTACCCCCATAAGGCGACATCCGGCGGGTGCACCAAGCCGTTCTCAAACTTCAACCCGTCAGGACGGTCTTCCTTCAACAGCAACGGGCCGTCCAGATCCAGGAACTCGGCGAAGCAGCCCAACAACAGCGCCGGCGCCATGGCCAGCGACGTGGCCACCATGCAACCAACCATGATCTTCATGCCGACCTGTTCGGCGGCACGCGCCAGGAACAGGGCTTCGGACAGGCCGCCGGTCTTGTCCAGCTTGATGTTGATCATCTCATATTTGCCGACCAGGCCCGGCAAATCGGCAACCGTGTGGCAGGCCTCATCGGCGCAGATCGGCACCGGAGAAATGAAGTCGGCAAGACCCGCGTCATCATCGGCCGGCAGGGGCTGTTCGATCATTTCCACACCCAGGCCGTGCAGTTGCGGGGCCCACTCGGCCAATTGCTGCATACTCCAGCCTTCGTTGGGATCGATAATCAGGCGTGCCGATGGGGCGCCGGCGCGGACGGCCTGCATGCGATCCAAAACCAGTTCGGCGTCCAGTTTGACCTTGATCAGCGGGGCATCGGCCAGAGCGGCGGCATCGGCGGCCATCTCATCAACACTGCCGATGCCGATGGTGGTGGCGGTGACCGCCGGTTCGGGCGCCGGCAGGTCAGCCAGATCCCAGACCCGGACCCCGGTCAGCTTCGCCTGCAAATCCCATAGGGCGGCATCCAAGGCATTGCGGGCGGCGCCGGCGGGCAGGCGTTCGGAGACGCCATAGCCGTCCAGGCCAAAGGCGATGGCGCCGGTCTGGCCTTTGATCTGTTCGGCGACGCCATGCACGGTTTCATCATAGTGAGCGTAGGGTACGCATTCGCCGCGGCCGCGCGCGCCGCCATCATTGATTTCGGCGATGACAACGTGGGCCTCGGTCTTGGTGCCACGGGAAATGGCGAAGGGTTTGGCCAATGGCCACGCTTCATCGGTGACGGACAATTCGCGGGTCATGGGCCGAAGACCTACGCCGGGCCCGGCAGGTTATCAACCAACTTGGCAACGCCCGTTGCCACCGGATCAACGGCGGGCAGGCCCAATTCGTCCTCGACACCTTTCAAATAACCCTCGACCTCACCGGCCGGCAGGTCTTTGGTGTTGATCGCCGCACCAATGCATTGGGCTGCCGGGTTGGTCAGGCGCGCCGCCTGTTCGTTGAGCGTCAGGCATTCCTTCAGGCCGGGAACGCCGTAGCCGGGCAGACCACGCATGTGGGTGCGGGTCGGCTCATGACAAAGCACCAGGGCATCGGCCTGGGCGCCGTGCAACAGGCCCATGCTGACCCCGGCATAAGAGGCATGAAACAAAGACCCCTGCCCCTCGACCACATCCCAGTGGTCCGGATCGTTGGCCGGCGCCAGCCATTCCGTGGCCCCGGAGATGAAATCGGCGACCACGGCGTCAACGGAAACCCCGTCGCCGGCGATGAAGATGCCGGTCTGGCCGGTGGCCCGAAAGGTCGCCTTGATGCCGCGGGCCTGCATCTCGCGCTCCATGGCCAGCGCCGTGTACATCTTGCCGACGGAACAATCCGTGCCGACGGGCAGCAGGCGCAGGCCGGACCGTTTCTTGCCGCTGGCGACGTCGAAATTACGGGCCGGGTGGCGGGCATCGACTAGGCTGCGGCCGTGCTTGGCGGCGGCCTCGGCGATCGCCGGCACACTGCCCAGCTTGCGGTGCAGCCCGCTGGCAATGTCGAAACCCAGTTCAATGGCGCGCACCAAACTGGCGGCCCAGGCATCCGGGATCAGGCCGCCGCGGTTGGCGACGCCGACAATGACGGTCTTGGCGCCGGCTTCCGCAGCCTGCTCCAAGGTCATGTCCGGCAACCCAAGATCGGCATGGCAATTGTCCAACTTGTGCTGGCCGATGCAGATATCGGGACGCCAATGGACGACGCCGCTGGCGGTCTTCGCCGCCAATTGGTCGGGCGCATCGCCCAGAAACATGAGGTACGGGGTCTGCAAGGCCATAGGTTCCTCCGGCACATCTGAATTTCCGCACACATTAGGCGATCATCCGGCGCCTGTCAGGTCCCAGTGCGCGGCCTTTGCGGGATCCAGAATTGATCAGGCCCCGCAAGACTTTGACGCCGCCGCGGTTTCCCGTATAACACGGGCCCAGTTCGTTCATTATCTTAAGGAAACGCTGATCATGGCCTATGTCATTTCGCCGCCCGCCGTCCCGGCCGTCGCCATTGCGGGATCGGATGATCTGTACCCCGTCAACCGCGTCTATTGTGTCGGGCGCAACTACGCGGCGCACGCCATTGAGATGGGCCATGACCCGGACCGCGAAGACCCGTTTTTCTTCAAGAAAGCGCCGGACAACCTGTTGGCGGCGTCCGAATTGGACGGCGGCGGTGATTTCCCCTACCCGCCAAAGACCGCCGACGTGCATCACGAAATCGAATTGGTCGCCGCGCTGGCCACCGGCGGTGTCGACATTCCCCTCGAGCAGGCCATGGACCATGTCTGGGGTTTCGGCGTCGGCATCGACATGACCCGGCGCGATCTGCAGGGCGAGGCCAAGAAAGCCGGGCGGCCCTGGGACACGGGCAAGGCCTTCGATCACGCCGCGCCGATCGGACGATTGCACCCGATCGCCGAAACCGGCCGCATGGAAAATGGCCGGGTATGGGTCGACGTCAACGGCGAGAACCGCCAAGAGGGCGACCTGAACCAGTTGATCTGGAAAATTCCCGAGATGATCACTTATTTGTCGGGCCTGTTCACGCTCTGCCCGGGCGACCTGATCTTCACCGGCACGCCATCGGGGGTCGGGCCGGTGGTCAAAGGCGACGTGCTGACCGGCGGGGTCAATGGCGTCAGCGGCATCAAAGTCACCGTCACCTGACGCCGATTCGCCAGAAATTCGGAAGAGACGCCGGATTTCGGTTTTGAGCGTCCTGTCAAGAGTTCAGATTCTCGGCGTATTTTCAATAAGTTACAGTATAGGTTTCGAATGCCTGGCGGGCATTTGGCGGCACTGCGATTCGCCGGTTACCCATGAGGCCACGATGCCTAGGGAGGAACCAAACTACCTCCAGGGAGGATAAATGTTCGATCCAGCTTGGCGCTCCGGTCTCCTCGCCGCAGCCTTTTCGTTGGGGCTCGCCGCACCCGGTGCGGCGGGCCTTGGCGGAGGGGAAACCAATCGCCAAAGTGCCAAGCGGATCGGGCATGCCACCCTCAGCCAAATCCGCATCAACGGCCACAAGACCCGGGCCGTGGTGCGCCGCGGCCGCAATGTGACGGTGAAATTTGACCTGCGATCAGACTCCTCGGCATGGTGCCCGAAATGCACCAATCAGATCATCGTTGGCTATGCCCGCCAAACGCGCCGCGGCCTGGAACGCATGGCCGGCGGCAAATGCGTCTATTCGGCCAGCGGCCCCCGGCACCGCAATAATATTCAGGTGCGATTGAAAGCGCCTGGTGAGCCCGGTCGCTACCGCGTCATTGTATCTGCGCCGCAGGCCTATAACTGTGTCCGCGCCTTGAAATGGCGCGGCCGGCCGAAATCCATCGCCGCCCTGAAGGTCCGCTGAGCGACGCCGCGGTACATCATTTGACCCGCCGGGTTATCTGCTCCTTGAGCGCTCCAACTGACATTTCTGGACCGCATGTTGAAATCGTTTGTCCGTGTTCGGCACCAGCAGAATATTGCCGACGGTCCCCGCACCGTAACGGCCGTTAATCCGGCGCATGGAGTTGCGGGTAATCTTGCCAAGCTCCGCCCCCGAGGCCAGGCGGTCGGCCGGATGACTGCGGGTCAGTTGCATGTAGATGGCGTCGGTCACCCACGGCGCATTGACGCAGATGGTGCTGTATTTCTCCCGGCCCGGCACTTCAATAAAAGGCTGATAGGACACATACCGCCGGCGCCCTTTCTGCGTCCGGTAAGACCAGTAAAACGGTTTCAGCAGAACCGCCTGTGGAAATTCCGGTATCGGTTGTTCCGGCACGGTCTCAAGCTTCGGCGCGGATGGCTGCGGGTCGGGTTCGGATTTCTTGGCGATCGTCAGGTTATCCGCCGTTTCCGGCACTGCAGCTAATTCCCCTACGGCTTTCTGCGGATTGCCCGTGAGCAAATTATCACCATTTTCGACGGCGCCGGAGGCGCCTGAAATTGGCTGCAACGCAAATTGGACGCCAACACCGGCGACCACAATCAAACACGCCGCGATGGCGGCGATGGCCAAACATTTGCGGGCGACTGCGTTCAGGCCGGTCCCGCGCCGTTCAATGGCCTGTTTGCGGTCCTTTTGTTCGACATATTTCCGCGCCTTCATCACACGGTCGCGTTTGATCTGACGCAGCACCCGAAGCACCTTGGTGCGGGTGATTTGGACATCACCCGTTCGATGCCCTTCCTCAATGGCGGTGTTCAACAGGGCCATATATCTGGCAACTTCCGGGCGGTCGTTCTTGCGCGTGAAAAGGCTTTGTACAATGACAGTACCGCACTCACTCAGCGCGCCGACCGTGGTGGCCTGCGCCGACACATTGTGGGTGCGGGCCACGATGACCCG
>CAZQPC010000348.1:0-5549 GCA_964595005.1 uncultured Magnetovibrio sp. | reverse complement strand
AAGCAGTGCCGAGCGTGCCGCACAATTGGTGGCGTTGGTGACTGACGCCCTGCATCAGCATTCTGATGAGGTCACCTCAACGTCTGACAATTTATCCGGCCAGGTCGATAAATTGGCCGGCGATTTGTCTCGGCAATATGAAGAACTGGATCAAATGTCTGGCCGCACGACGGGGAACCTGCGTGAGGTCGGGCACGATCTCCGGCGCCAGGCCCAGGAACTGGACGGCGCGGCGAAACGGGTGTCGGCGCAAATGGGAGACGCCGGCGAAAGTTTCCAACACCGCTCAGATCTCTTGATGACGGCCACCGATGAGGCGACGTCCCGCATCAAACGGGTCAGCGATTCATTGGCGGAAAGTTCCGCCGAGGCGACGGTTGCGGTGGACGTCAATACGTCAAAATTACACAAAGCCGTCGATATGTTCCGCCAACAGACCCAAGAAACGGGCATGAGTGTCGAGAATGTTTCCGGCCGCCTGGAAGGCATGGCGGAATCTCTACGCCGCCAGATCTACAATATGAACACGACCTACCAGAGGGCGGAGCAGGGGATGGAGGCGCTTGGCGGCGCCGTCGCCCGGCGCGCCGGTGAATTAAGTTCGGCAACGGAGGCGGCGCTGACGAAGGTCGCCGCCTGGGACCAACACATGCGTTCCCAAACCGAATCGATGGCCACGGCAACCACGTCGGCCGCAAAGAGTGCCGAGGAAGCCGGACGCCTCTTGGAGGGCCAAACTGGCGATATGCGAGACGTCATCAACGAAGCCACGGCGTTGGTGGAACTCCTGAAGGAGCGAAGCGGCAAGGCAGCCGTAAGCGACTTCATGCAGCAAGCCACCTATATTAATGAGCGCCTCGAATCATTGGCAGTGGACATGAGCCGGGTTTTGGAAACGACAATCACGGAGGAAGAATGGCGCCGCTTCAACAAGGGTGAAACGGGAATATTTGTTCGCAAGATGTTGGGATTCCGCGAGCGCGCGAAGCTCAATATCGTTCGTGACAAATATCAACGCGACGCCGAATTCCGAGAGTATGTGACACGCTATTTGAACGAGTTCGATGGTCTATTGGAAAATACGGCCAGATTGGACCAGGAAAGTTTGCTGCGCACGACCTTCCTGGCCTCGGACGTGGGCAAAGTCTATATGCTGTTGGCACGTGCACTGGGTCGGGACATCATTACGACGTAGCTTTTAGCGCACGGTGCTCCAAGATTTACGATCGGGCCTTCCGCATCGTTTCCGCCATTGCCGGAAACCATGATAACTGGTCGGCAAGACCGGCAACCTTGCCGATAACCAACAAGGTCGCACCGGAAATTTCGTGCTTCTCAATTTCATCGGCAAGGCCACCCAGGGTGGAACTCAGCACTCGTTGCTCCGGTCGGGTTCCCTGGTTGATGGCGGCGGCCGGCATCCCCGCGCTGAGACCGGCCTCGACGAGTTTCGTCGCGATTTCACGAACGTTCGTCAATCCCATATAGACGACAAGCGTGGTGTCCGGATCAGCAAGGCTTCGCCAGTTAAGATCAAGGCCGTTTGCGCCTTGGGTATGGCCGGTAACAAAACGCACGCCATGTGCAAAATCCCGATGGGTCAGGGGAATCCCGGCATAAGCGGCACAACCGGCGGAAGATGTAATGCCAGGCACGATCTCGAAAGGGATGTTATGGGCGGCTAAATGCAAGGCCTCCTCACCGCCGCGGCCAAACACAAATGGATCGCCGCCCTTGAGACGCATGACCCGCCGCCTGTCGCGCGCGAGGTCGACCAATAAATCATTGATTTCTTCTTGCGGCATGAAGTGGTCGCGGGCTTGCTTGCCGGCGAAAATACGCGTGGTGCCAACGGGAATGAGGTCGAGAATAGCCGGCGATACCAGCTTGTCATAGACGATGACGTCGACCGAACCAATCAGCCGCAGCGCTTTTACGGTGAGTAAGTCCGGGTCGCCGGGGCCGGCACCGACCAGATAGACGGGATATGAGGTGGACATGGTTCGCGTGTTTACTTGACCAACATCAATACGTAAACGCTGACGTAGACTAAACCAGTGATCTGGTCCCGGCCAGCAGGACTTATACCAAATTGCATTAATAATGACCCATAGAGATCGTCCGTACAGCCCGCTGGGTAGGAAGGAACGTGCAGGCGATGCGGGGTATCGTCAAACGTTTCTGACGCCCTCCAGCGGGCTGTACGAACGACCGAAATGGCGGTTTTCCAGGGCTTTCGGACAGCGTCGCGCACGCTTTCCGATGCCCCGCATCGCGACAGCGCACGCTCCTTGCCGAAAACCCTGGAAAACCGTCTCTATGGGTCATTATTAATGCAACTTGGTATTAAGCATGGGCCGTCGATGGGGCTGGAGTTTGATCAGATTTGAACCATTACCTATGTTATCGCACCGACCGACAATTCAAATGCCTGGAAACCCGCAATAATGACCTTGCCGAACGATATCTCCGATCCCGGCTACGCAGCCGTCGCGAGACAAAACACGTTGATTGCCACCTGGCTCTATATCGTCGCGGGCATGGTGTTGGCGATGATTGTCTTAGGTGGGGTCACGCGGCTCACGCATTCGGGTCTGTCCATGGTCGAATGGCGGCCGATATCAGGCTGGTTGCCACCCTTGTCGGAGACCGAGTGGCGTGCGGCGTTTGAAAGCTATAAAGCCTTCCCGGAATACAAGGAAATGAACGAAGGTATGACGCTGCGGGGATTCAAGGGGATTTTCTGGTTGGAGTTTCTGCACCGCCTGTGGGGCCGGATTATTGGCGTCGTTTTTCTCCTTCCATTTTTGATATTCGTGCTTCGCGGATGGGTCGATCGGACGCTTGGCGCCAGGCTTGCCGGGTTGTTCGTTCTCGGCGCGATGCAGGGCGTCTTGGGCTGGTACATGGTGAAAAGCGGTCTGGTTGATCGGCCGGACGTCAGCCAATACCGATTGGCGGCGCATCTTTGCCTCGCACTGGCGATTATCATGGCTCTCATTTGGGTGGCGCGCGGACTGAACCTTGCGTCCCGCCAAACTTGGGAAAACCCGGATATCAACGGTGTCAAAGGCTTGCGTTGGGCCGCGCTCAGTCTTTTGGCGTTGATATTCTTAACCGCCTTCTCCGGAGCATTGGTGGCCGGGCTGGATGCCGGATTGACCTACAATACATTTCCGTTGATGGATGGCGAATGGATACCGAACGGCATGTACGACATGCAGCCCACATATCTGAATTTGTTTGAGAACGTAACGACGGTTCAATTCGATCATCGGGTTTTGGCAGTTACGACGTTCATTTCCATTGTCGCCTTCTGGATCGTGGCGCGACGGCATGACCTCGCTGGATCAGCGGCCCTGTCCGTCCACGTCATGCTTGGCGGCGTTCTGCTTCAGGTAACTCTTGGGATCATTACCTTGTTGTTGGTTGTCCCGGTTGTGGCGGCTGCCTTGCATCAGGCCGTCGCCGTTATCTTGTTGAGTGCGGCAACCTGGGTGTTTCGCGAACTCACGCCGCCCTGATTTGGTTGAGGCGTTGAGGTTTGGTGCGATTTCGGTCCACCGATAAAAAGACCCGTGCAATGGGTTTTCCCTTGCGCGCGCGTGGGTTAGACTTCCGCAAGCCCGGGATTCCTGGAAGGGAATTCGGGATCGGAACGTGACATGTGATGGGGAACTCGGAAATGAGTGATAAAAAGTTTCGGCTGGTGACGCGTAGCGACTTCGACGGGCTGGTTTGCGCCGTCGTTCTCAAGGAACTGGACATGATCGACGACATCAAGTTCGTCCATCCCAAGGATATGCAGGATGGCACGATCTTGATCACCGATGGCGATATCACGACCAACCTCCCCTATGTGGAAGGCGTGCATCTGGCATTCGATCATCATTCCAGTGAAGCGGCCCGCGTTGGGGGCGACCCCGACAACCACATCATCGATCCCAAGGCGCCGTCGGCGGCCCGCGTCGTTTACGACTACTACGGCGGTGCGGAGAAGATGCCGAGAGTTTCGACGGACATGATGGAGGCTGTCGATAAAGGCGATTCAGCGCAGTTCAACAAAGACGAGGTTCTCAATCCCGACGGCTGGGTTCTGATGAACTTCCTGATGGATTCGCGAACCGGTCTCGGCCGTTTCCGGGAATTTCGGGTGTCCAACTACCAGTTGATGATGCAGCTTATTGATTACTGCGCCGAACACGATATCGACGACATTCTGAAGCTGCCCGATGTCAAGGAACGGGTCGATCTATACCGTGAGCATGAAAGCAAGTTCCGCGAACAGGTCGAGCGCTGTGTAACGGTCCACGGCAATCTTGTCGTGCTGGATCTGCGCAACGAGGAAACCATTTTCGCCGGCAACCGGTTTATGATTTACGCCCTGTATCCGGACTGCAATATCTCCATTCACGTGCTCTGGGGCCTCAATAAACTGAACACGGTTTACGCCACCGGCAAATCCATCTTGAACCGCACGTCGAACACCGATATTGGCGCCTTGATGCTGGAATACGAAGGTGGCGGGCATGAAAACGCCGGCACCTGCCAGGTTGAGAATGACGATGCGGAACGGGTTCTTGGAGAGCTGATCGAACGCATTAACGCCGACGGGTGATAGACAACCAATTGGTCGGCGGTTCAGTCCAGCCACCTGGATCAGGGAGTTCATAGTTGAAACAGTGGCGAGGCTCGCCGCATAGCCTTCTGGTGATCATCGGCGTGCTGATGGGGTTGGCGCTTGTGCCGACGGTCAGCGGCTGTGAGCAAGCTGCGTCGCCAATCAACCGGGTTATTCAAGCGGTCGGTGACCGCTTGCAGCCCTTGCCCGAGGAGGCGCAGAAAAATTATGACCGGTTCGCCGACGTCTACCGGCAATATGCCAAGAAGGGCGATGCCGTCGACGACCAATTGAATTACTTCGGTTTTGCCTATAAGCGGATTCGAACCAGTTATGTTCAGCCCATTGACGACCGGGCCGTGATGGATGCCGCGATTAAAGGTGTTAGGGAGAAGAAGCCGGAGATTGCATCGGTGGCGCCCAGTGACTTGGTTGAATCAGCCCTCGACGCGATCACGGCGTCGCTGGACCCGCACTCGAGTTTCATGAACGCGCGTGAATTCAAGGAGAGCTTCGTCCAGACCAAAGGAGAGTTCGGCGGGCTCGGCATTGAGGTCACCATGGAAGATGGCCTGGTCAAGGTGGTCGCACCCATCGAAGATACGCCGGCGGCCCGCGCCGGCATGAGGTCGGGGGATTTGATTGCGAAGGTTGATGGTCAGGACATCAAGGGCCTGACCCTGGCCCAAGCCGTTCGGCGCATGCGCGGAAAACCCGGTGCGCCCATACGCTTGCTGGTTCGGCGCAAGGATATCGCGGATTTCGAGATCACCATCGTTCGGGCCATTATCAAGGTGCGTGCCGTTCGCTGGCAGACCATGGGACGCGTCGGTTATATCCGCGTCAGCCGGTTCTCGGAACGCGTCGAAGGCGGTATCGTCAAGGCCTTCGCGGCCATTCGGGCAGAATTGAATGGTGAGCCAATTGG
>CAZQPC010000347.1:0-5558 GCA_964595005.1 uncultured Magnetovibrio sp. | reverse complement strand
GCCCTACCACCAATATTTCTACGCTCTGTTCACCAAGCTTCTGCTGCACGGCCGCGCCAATCTTTTCAAGACGTCGCGCGACCAGCCGGACGAGGAATTGAACGTCGAAACCATTGTCGATCAATTGGTGATCCGCGGTGACGTCGACAGCGTCGTCGATCAGGTGCTGGCCTACCGCGAACAGATCGGCGATTTCGGCACCCTGTTGTACGCCGGCCATGACTGGGTCGACAGGGGATTGGCGAGACGTTCCATGGAGCTTATGGCGACGGAAGTGATGCCGCGGGTCAACGCCGCCTTGGGATCGGAGAGCGCGGTTGCATGAGGCCAGATGACGTAGCGACGGCGGCCACTGAAGGATGAGAATTTATAGAAGAGACGACGCCTATCAAGAACCGAAAAACGAGAACCGGTCAGGTTGGCTGCACAAGGCGGCGCGAAAGATCGGCAATAGCGGCGCATCAGCGTGATATTTCGTTCAAACACAAAAACAGGAGGTAAGTCGTGAAAAAGGACAAGGGAAAAACAACCAAACCCATTGAAGGTGCCACGGGTATTCGGCGCCGGGAGTTCATTGCGGGCGCCGGTGCGGCCGGATTTATCGCTGCGGCACCGACGATCATCACGTCCACAAGTTCCTGGGCCGCCACCTGGCCCGAACGTCCGATCACCGCGGTCGTCATGTACGGCGCCGGCGGCGGCACGGACACCATCATCCGCACCTTGGCCGGTGAAATGGCCAAATCCACGGGCTGGGAAATCAATGTCATCAACAAGCCGGGCGCCGTTGGCGGCGTCGCCACCCGGTTCCTATTGAATAAGCCCGACGACGGATATTGGTGGCTGGGTGCGGCGAACTACAACAAGTTCGTGCGCATCATGGGCCATTCAGACTCCAAGGCTTGGGAAGACTGGCAGTATTTCCAGGCGGCCAATTCGCTGGCCAGCTGGTCCGTGCGTACCGATTCGCCTTACCAAACCTTCGAAGATGTCATCGCCGCGGCGAAGGCCAAACCGGGCAAGATTTCAATCTCCACGTCCGGCACCGGTGGTCTTTGGCAGGAACTGGCTCTGATTGTTTCCGAAGCGGCCGGCGTCAAGCTCAAGTACGTCCCCTACAAGGGCGGCAAAAAGGCCACCTTGGCCGGCTTGCAGGGCGAAACCGATATCGCCGGCGGCGGTGTGCACGAACACATCGAACTGATCAAAGCCGGCAAGCTGCGCAATCTGCAGCAGACGGGCAGCAAGGATCTTGTGGTCGACGGTATCGGCACGCTGCGCTCCGTCGGCAACATGTTGCCGGCCCTCAAGCCGTTGCTGCCCTTGAGCGGCATCTACAACATCGCCCTGAAGCGTTCGACGCCGCTGCCGATCCTTGAGAAGATCCGCCCGGCGTTTATCGCCGCGGTGAAGTCCGATGCCTTCCAGGCGATCGCCAAGAAGAAGTTCTTCGATGTTGATGTCCGCTCCGGTGAAGCCGCGGACCGGCGTGCCGCCCAGGTCGAATCGGTGACCGCCCAGACCTTCTGGAATACCCAGGACCAGATCGGCAAGAAGGTCAGAAGTTCGGCCGAGCTGGGGCTGCCCGATCCCGCCAAGTTCGAAAGCTGGTGGCCGCCGCAAGGTTACAAACCGCGTATGTAGTCTACTCGTGGTTTGAATTACATGCTCGGGTAGGCGCCTTCCCTGGGGCGCCTGCCCGGGTCCTCTTTGAGCAACACGCATTGCAAACCGGAGCCGCCATGACGTCTGAGACCCAACCGGACGGCGAAGACGCCAGCCTGAAAAAGGCCGTGTTCACCGGCGAGGAAGGCGGTGATGAACGGGCGACGCCGGAAAGCGATCTGGCCGCGGCCGCGGCCTTGGCGGTGCTTGCGGTGGCCGCCGTTTTCTTTGCGGTCCAACTGGAAGTCCCCGGTTCCATATGGACGGCGCCGGGCCTGTTTCCCATCGCCACGGGGGTTAGCCTGTTGGCCATGGCGGCCGGGCTGGCGTTGAAGGCGCACCGGAACGGCGCCAACCTGCGATTCAACAAGCGCCGGCGCTGGCTGGTCACGTTCTTCACCGATGAGGAGAACCGGCGCGGCGGCATCCTTATCGTCATCATCGCCGCCTACATTCTGGCCGTCGATTGGCTGGGGTTCGATTGGCGCCATGACACGGGGTTCGTGGTTTTACGGTTCAGCAGTTATGAGCTGTTTTCGATCATTGCCCTGACCGGCGTTTTGCGCATTTTCTGGCAAGCCACGTGGACCCGCTGCTTCGTCGTCTCGACCGCCTGGGCATTGGCCCTGGCGGCCGTCTTCCGGCTCGGGTTTCATATCCTGTTGCCGGGTTCGGGGTGAGGTGGCGCCATGATCATTGAACATATTCTCCTGGCCCTCAGCCCCATCATGTTGCTGACCTGCCTGGTCGGCGTGACCTTGGGTATTCTCTGGGGCGCCATGCCGGGGCTGTCGACGACCATGGCCATGGCCCTGTTGATTGGATTGTCGGCCTCCATGGAACAATACGTCGCCATCATGTTCATGTTGGGCGTTTATACGGGCAGTGTTTTCGGCGGCGCCATATCCGCCGTGTTGATCAATATTCCCGGCACGCCGGACGCCGTGCCGACGATGATGGAAGGCCATCCTCTGGCGTTAAAAGGCGAAGGCGGCCTGGCCTTGGGAACGGCCATTGCCGCGTCGTTCCTGGGCAACTGGGTCGGCATTCTGTTGTTGATTGCCTTCATCCCGATCATTCTTTTGCTGGCGCTGCAGTTCCGGTCCTGGGAAATGTTCCTTCTGGCCATGTGGGGCATCGCCATCTGCGGCTCCATGTCCGCCGGTCAGCAGCCCTTGAAAGGCTGGATATCCGGTTGGATCGGTTTGTTGATCGCCTTCGTCGGCCTGGATTCCATCCACGGCGTGCCGCGCTATACCTTCGGCAGCCTGATCTTGGAAGATGGAATCAGTTATGTGCCGATCCTCATCGGGCTGTTTGGCCTGACCGAAATTCTGCGCGTATTGCCGCAGAAAAGCCCCTACGCCATTCCCACCGAGGTCGGCCGCGTTGTGCCGCCGTTCAATACGTTGCGTAAATATGCCCGTTCCGCCGTGCGTTCGGGTCTTATCGGCACGGTCATCGGCGCCATCCCCGGCGCCGGCGCCAACGTGGCGTCGTTTCTGGCCTACGATGTCGGCCGGCGGCGCGCCTCGCCGGAAGAACGCGCCAAGTGGGGCAAGGGCAGTTACGAGGGCATTGTCTGCGCCGAGGTCGCCAACAACGCCAATGTGGGCGGGTCCATGTTGCCGACCCTGACGCTGGGTATTCCCGGCAACGCCGCCGCGGCGGCCATTCTGGCGGCACTGGAACTGAAGAACGTGGTGGTCGGTCCGTCCATCGAAGTCGAACACCCGGGCCTGATCTATTTCATCTACATCGCGCTGATCATCGCCAACTTCCTCATGTACGGCATGGCGATCGCGCTGGTGAAGCCCTGTGTGAAGCTGTTCGCCCTGCCGCGCACCTTGTTGATGCCGTTGATCATCCCGCTTTGCGTGGTCGGTGCCTTCGCCGTCAATCAGAACTATGTCGATGTCTATTACATGTTCGCCGCCGGGCTGGTGGGCTATGTGCTGCACCGCTTCGGCTTCCCCCTGGCGCCCATGGTGTTGGCAGTGATCTTGGGGCCCCTCGCCGATGAAAATCTGCGCCGCTCCCTGCTGGTATTTGAGGATGATCCCTGGTGGACGATGATCACGGATCATCCCATCGGCACCGTCCTGATCATCGTCGTGCTGTTCACCTTCTATGATGGTATCTTCCGGCGCAACGGATGAGCCGAGGCAAAAGGACGAAACCGATTATGTTGAACGCCGCCGTCGTCGGCCTTGGCTGGTGGGGCCGGTATATTGTCAATTCCCTGGCTGCCAGCGAGAAAATTTCGCTCATCCGGGCGGTCGATGTGGACGCCGACGCGGCCCGGCCGTTTGCCGAACAGCACGGCCTGGCCCTGAGCGGCGATCTGCAAGATGCCCTTGATGACGACGCTGTTGATTTCGTCATTCTGGCGACCCCCCATTCCATGCACGAGGAGCAGGTGGTGCGCGCCGCCAGCGCCGTGAAGCACGTGTTTTGCGAAAAGCCCCTGTGTCTGACGGCGGCCAGCGCCGAACGCGCGATTGCGGCCTGTGAACATGCCGGTGTGCAGCTGGGGGTCGGTCACGAACGCCGCTTTGAGCCGGCCTTGCGCGAAATCCACCGGATGATTGCCGCCGGGGAACTGGGCACGATCATGCACGCCGAAGCGAATTTCTCCCACGACAAACAGGTCAGTGTGCCGAAAACCAATTGGCGCACCTCGGCCAAGGAATCCCCCTCGGCCGGGATGACCGGCATGGGCATCCATTTGACGGATGCCTATGTGAACATGCTGGGGCCCGTCGAAGAGGTCTATGCGCAGACCTCGGATCGTGTGCTGTCGTGGGAAAACGGCGATGTGGTTTCCGTGCAGTTGCGCCTGGCCAGCGGCGCGACCGCCTATCTCAGCGCCATCTTGGCCACACCCCTGTTCCTGCGCTTCCAGGTGTTCGGCTCGGAAGCCTGGGTGGAGGCCCGCAACGAAACCCACCCGGACACGCCGGGTGATACCCATCTGACGGTCCGCCGCTCCGGTGCAGAGCCCGAGACCCGGACCTTTCCGTGGATCGACACGGTGCGCGCCAATTTCGAATGTTTCGCCGACGCCATCAATGGCGAGGGCGCCTATGTCTTCACCACCGATCAAAAACGCCACAACATCGAGATTTTCGAGGCGATTTGCCAATCGGCGAGAGACAACAGACCTGTGAAGGTCGGCTAAGGCTTGGACAACACGAGGGATCGAACAGATGAATAAAGACAACAAGGAAATCGGGCTGGCCATCGTCGGCTGCGGCACCATCGGGCGTATCCGCGGCATGCTGGCCAAGGAGTTCCCGGGCATCGGCTGGATCGGGCTGTGCGATATCAATGAAGAGATCGGCCGCAAGCTGGCGGAAGACGTGGGCGCGGACTTCTTCACCACGGATTTCAATGAGCTTCTGGCGCGTCCCGAGGTCACGGCGACGATCATCGCCACCGACGAAAACGTCCATTATCACCCGACCATGGCGGCCGTCGACCAGGGCCATGATCTGTTCATCGAAAAGCCCCTGGCCACCGAGGCGCAGGAAAGCTTCGAGATTCTTCAGGCCATCGAGGCCGCCGGCATCGACGCCGTGGTCGGCTACACGCAACGCTTCCGGCGGCGCTTTCTGGCCATCAAGGAGCGCTTGGTGACCGGTCAGATCGGCGAGACCACGGCGGTGGTGACGCGGGCCTTCATGAACCGCATGGTGCCCATCGCCACGACGCGGCGCACCAACCAGCGCCACAACCTGACGCCCATGGTGGTGTCGGGGACCCACAGTCTGGATATGAGTTTGTGGCTGATGGAGGGTCTCACGCCGGTTTCCGTGTATGCCCAATCTTCGGACAAGGTTTTGTCGGAACACGGCACCAAGGACGCCACCTTCGGCGTCTTCACCATGGAC
>CAZQPC010000346.1:0-5559 GCA_964595005.1 uncultured Magnetovibrio sp. | reverse complement strand
CGCGGCCCAGCCACCCGGCCATGCGCATCAGATTTCCCGGCCCGGCCCAAGGATCGGCGTGACTGGGCGCTATCTGGCCGCCGTTGGCGAAACTAGCCTCCTCGCCGGGACCGTCGCGGCGGTCGACAACGCTCACTTCATGGCCTCGTTCGGCCAGATAGTAGGCCGTGGTGATCCCGATCACGCCGGCGCCGCAGACCATCACGTGCACGTCGATGTATCCCTGTTCCGTTGCCCGCCAGCCCCGACAAAGATCATTTCGGGGCCACCGGCATGGGTCTATGATCGCAACCTAGCGCCACGGACCGGGAAGTTCCATGACGGAGCACATGACCGAGCACGGCTTATTGACCATCGACCAGATGTACCGGGCCGACGCCGGCGCCGTGGCTGACGGGGTGCCCAGCCTGAGGCTGATGGAAAACGCGGGGGAGGCGATTGTCGCGGCTATCGAGGCGCGCTGGCCGCCTTGCCCCGTGGCGATCCTTTGCGGCCCCGGCAACAACGGCGGCGACGGCTTCGTGGTGGCCCGGCTGTTGGCGGAGAAGGGCTGGACCGTGCGTATTGGCCTGCTGGGCGCGGCGGAGGCCTTGAAAGGCGACGCCAAGGCCAATGCGGATCGCTGGACGGGCGCCGTCGAAGCGTTAACGCCGGCTGTCCTGGACGGCGCCGAACTGGCCGTCGACGCGCTGTTCGGTGCGGGTTTGACCCGGCCCTTGGACGATGACGTGGTCAAGGTCATTGCGGCGATCGGTGTGCCTTGTGTGGCCGTCGACATCCCCAGCGGCGTTCACGGCGATACGGGGGAATTCCTGGGCCCGGCACCGAAAGCGGATCTGACCGTCAGCTTCTGCCGGGCCAAGCCGGGGCATTGGCTGTTGCCCGGCCGTGAACATTGCGGCGATCTGATGATTGCCGATATCGGCATCCCTGAGACGGTCATTGAGGAGATCGCACCGCTGACACGGCTCAATGATCCGGCAAACTGGATTGGTAAATTTCCGTTTCCCGAAGTCGACGGCCACAAGTACCGGCGCGGTCATGCGGTGATCAGTGGCGGCGCGGTGATGACGGGCGCGGCGCGGCTGGCGACGCAGGGTGCCCGGCGCATCGGTGCCGGCCTGGTGACCATTGCGGCACCGGAAAGCGCCTTTGCGGTCTATGCCGCCGGCGATCCGGGAAATCTGATCAGCACCGCGGATTTCACCGAATTGCTGGCAGATCCGAGAAAAAATGCCGTCCTGGTCGGCCCCGGCGCCGGTATCGGGGAAGCAACTCGGCAGCAGGTAGACATTGCCCTGGCGGCGGGCAAATCGACGGTCATCGACGCCGATGGCCTGACCTCCTTTGCGGACGCGGCCACGGAATTGTTCGGCGCCTTGCACGGAAATTGTGTGCTGACGCCTCACGACGGCGAATTCGCGCGCCTGTTCGACGGCGGCAGCGATAAATTGACCCGAACCCGAAATGCCGCCGCGAAAAGCGGCGCCGTGGTGCTGTTAAAAGGCGCCGATACGGTGATTGCCGCGCCCGACGGCCGCTCAGCCATCAACGCCGCCGGCACACCCTATCTGGCCACCGGCGGTACGGGCGACGTGCTGGCCGGCATGATCACCGGTTTGCTGGCCCAAGGCATGCCGGCCTTCGAGGCCGCGGCGGCGGCAGTCTGGATACACGGCCGTGCCGCCGAATGGTTCGGCCCCGGCCTGATCGCCGAGGATTTACCGGATTTAATCCCGGAAGTGCTTGGAGAAATTGACCCTTCCGGTGTATGAAGGCTTGAACGCGGGCGCAATTGAACCGATCTCTGGGACATCATGAGCATTCAGACGAAAGCCGGCCTGTTTGACCGCACGCTGCGCAACCTGCGCACCGGTTGGCGCAGCATTGCCGGCACCAGCTATGACGCCGAAGCGGCCTCGCACCGGCCCGACCTGCCCGAGGACGACCTGCCGGCGCTGCGCGAACAGATGGCGGCGTGTTTGGAGGGCAAGGGCGGTGAAGTGTCGGCACGCTCACGCGCCGCCGCCTTGGGCCATGTCTATCTGGCCCTTGATGCATCGGGACGCCAACGCTTCTTGCAGGTTCTCAACGATGAATTCGGCCCCGATGAAACCCAGGTCGAGGCCGCCATCGGCAATTACCGGCGTGCCGCAGATGCCGCCGCCCGCCAAGATGCCGAAACCCAAATGCGCAAGGCTTTGGAATCGCCAAGGCTTCGTTTATTGCGTCAATTCAACGATTTGCCCGAAGGCGTTAAGTTTTTAGTTGATATGCGCGCCGAGTTGTTGCGGCTGGTCCGCGAAACGCCGTCGCTGACGCTTCTCG
Organism: uncultured Magnetovibrio sp.; assembly: GCA_964595005.1. Classification (GTDB taxonomy): domain Bacteria; phylum Pseudomonadota; class Alphaproteobacteria; order Rhodospirillales; family Casp-alpha2; genus UBA3470. The sequence continues at coordinate 3,231 of CAZQPC010000346.1, read as the reverse complement.
AACAGGACATGCGCCATCTGCTGAAGTCCTGGTTCGACATCGGGTTCCTGGAACTCAGACGCATTACCTGGGACACGTCTTCTGCGGCGCTGTTGGAAAAACTCATCGCCTACGAAGCCGTGCACGCCATCGAAAGCTGGGACGATCTGAAAAACCGGCTCGATCGCCGCTGCTTCGCCTATTTCCATCCGAAAATGCCCGACGAGCCCTTGATTTTCGTCGAAGTCGCCCTGGTCAACGGCCTGGCCGGCAATGTCCAGGCGCTGTTGGATGAAAACGCCCCGGTGCAGGATCCGGCGAGCGCCGACACGGCCATTTTCTATTCCATCTCGAACGCGCAAAAGGGCCTGGCCGGGATCAGCTTCGGCAACTTTCTGATTAAACGGGTTGCCGGCCAATTGTCGTCTGAATTCCCGGGCCTGAAGAAATTCGCCACGTTGTCGCCCATTCCGGGCTACATGAAATGGCTGGGTGAAGCCCTGGGCGAAGGCAAGGCGAAACTTTTGAAGCCGGCGGAACGCAAGGCCTTGACCGAGGCCGCCGGGCGCAGTGGCGCCAAGGGCACCCTGAAATCCCTGTTGGCCGATAACCAATGGGCCCAGGACGACGGCGTCGCGCAAGCGCTGCAAGGGCCGCTGACCCGCTTGGCGGCCCATTATCTGGCCGAACAAAAGGGCCGCGATGAAGGCCGGGCCAGCGATCCGGTCGCCCATTTTCACCTGTCGAACGGCGCCATCATCGAACGCCTCAACTGGCTGGGTGATCGGTCCGACAACGGCTATCGCCAATCGGCCGGTCTGATGGTCAATTATCTTTATGACCTGAGCCGCATCGACGAAAACCACGAAGCCTACACGGGCGCCGGGCGGGTCACCGTATCGGCGGAGATCAAAGGGCTGATTTAGAGCCGCAGCGACGCCAGCCCATGTCCGCGGCGGCTTCGCGATGGTAATCGTATCCGAGAAGGCGTGGTCGCCGAGACCGCGGGTAAATTCCCGTTCCGCACAAAACTTGAGTAATTTGCGCCGCCATCTCGATACAATAAATCGTATGGCTTTGCCAATTTGGGCCTGGATGAAATGCCGCAAGAGCAACACAAAAAATTTAAGCGGATCGTCTGGCCGCTGGCGATCGCACAGACCTTGCTGTGGGCCGGAGCCTTTTATCTGTTCCCGTCTTTGCTGGGCGCGTGGGAAGAAGAGCTTGGTTGGACCAAGACCGAGCTGGCCGGCGCGTTCACGCTGGCCTTGCTGTTGTCGGCGTTCCTGGCGCCTGCCGTCGGCCGGCAAATTGATCTGGGCCGCAGCCGGGTTCTGTTTCCGGCGGCGACGCTGATCGCCGCGGCGTTGCTGGGATTGCTGTCGACGGTTCAAGAGCTGTGGCAGTTTTACGCGGTCTGGGCGGTGCTGGGCGTGGTCATGGCGGGCAGCCTTTACGAACCCTGTTTCGCCATCCTGACCCGCTATATGGGCGCGCGCGCCCGGCAAGCGATAACATTGGTGACACTGCTGGCCGGCTTCGCCGGCACCATCGCTTTTCCGACGTCGCATGCCTTGCTCGACATCATCGGATGGCGCGGCGTCACCTTGGTGTTTGCCGGCCTGATCGGCGCCGTTGCCGCGCCGCTGAATTTTTACGCCGTCTCCCAGGCCCTGACGGCCAACCCGGCGCCGCCGGAACCGGCGGCGCCGAATACGGGGAAAAGTATCAGCGGTGCGGCGTGGCCGACGTTTGTCTTGCTGGGCTTCGCCTTTGCCACCATGGCTTTCGATCACGGTGCCATTATTGCCCATCTACTGCCTTTGTTTCAGGACCGTGGCGTGCATGGTGAGGTGGCCGTGCTGGCGGCCGCGATGATCGGCCCCATGCAGGTCACCGGGCGCCTCGCCATGATGACGTTCGAGGACAAGGTGGCGACCACCTCGGTCGCTATCGTCAGCCTGCTGGCCATGACCATCGCCACCGTCGCCCTGTTCGGTGTCAAATACGAACCCATGTTCCTGGTTGTCTTCGTGTTGTTTCAGGGCGCCGGTTTCGGGGTCGCCAGCATCGTTCGCCCGTTGCTCATCGTTGAGTTGTTGGGCCGCCGGAAATTCGGCACCATCGCCGGCTTCCTGGCGGTGCCGTTTCTTGTCGCCCTGGCGCTGGCGCCGTCGGCTGCCGGTTTCATTTGGACCATTGGCGGCTACGACGCGCTGATTGCCATAACCGCCGGCATTTCCGCCACCGGTATCGTCGCCTTGACCCTGGCGGCGCGGACCGCGGCACGAATCTGATGTCCGATGATGTCATCAGGGCGGCTGACGGATGACCGTTTCGGATTGCCGATCCACGACACGCCAGCCAACCCGGTGGATTGATTGACAGGGGGGACGAAATGCTTAGAGTGTCGCACCGCTCAAAACGGCGGCTGTTTTCGGCGACGAACGCGGGCGTGGTGGAATTGGGAGACACGCTAGGTTTAGGTCCTAGTGGCGGCAACGCCTTGGGGGTTCGAGTCCCTCCGCCCGCACCACCACCGGCCCCACGAATACGGCCCACGGAGCGACACGGAACCCATTTCGGCGGCCCCGAAAAACTGGCCCCGCCGAACAACCTTTTTGACCGATTGGTGCGCCATGCAGATCACTGAAACCAAGTCCGAAGGCCTGAGCCGGGAATACACCATCAACCTGCCGGCCAATGAAATCGAAGAAAAGGTCACCCACAAACTCAAGGAAATCCAGCGCACCGCGCAGATTCCCGGCTTCCGGCCGGGCAAGGTGCCGGTACCGGTATTGCGCAAGCGCTATGGCCCGTCCGTGTTGGGTGAGGTGCTGGAACGCGCCGTCGGTGATTCGTCACAACAAGCCTTGTCGGAGAAGGGCATTCGCCCGGCCATGCAGCCCGAGATCGAAATCACGTCGTTCGAAGACGGTGCCGATCTGGAATACACCATGGCGGTCGAAACCCTGCCCGATATCGAATTGACGGATCTCGCCAAGATCAAACTGGAACGCCTGGTCCCCGAGGCCGACCCCAAGGATATCGACGAAGCGCTGGCCAACGTCGCCAAGGCGCACCAGACGTCGGCGCCGATCAAGGGCAAGCGCAAAAGCAAGGAAGGCGACATCGTCGTCATCGACTTTGTTGGATCCGTAGACGGCGAAGAATTTCCTGGCGGTAAGGCCGAAGATTATCAGCTGGAACTGGGGTCCGATAGCTTCATCCCGGGCTTTGAGGATCAATTGA
>CAZQPC010000345.1:0-5572 GCA_964595005.1 uncultured Magnetovibrio sp. | reverse complement strand
TTGCCGCCGAACAGCGCCACGGCGGCGCCGAACAGGCTGAGGATCAAAACCCACAACAGCAACGAGCCTTCGTGATTCCCCCAGACCCCGGAGATTTTGTAAAGCAGCGGCTTGTCCGTGTGCGAGTTCTTGATGACGTTGAGAACGGAGAAATCCGAGGTCAGGTAGACATGGGTCAGGCAGCCGAAGGCCAGAACCACCAAGGCGAATTGAATGATTGCCGTCGGCCGCGCCAGGGCGATCCACGCGGCATGCCCACGGTGGGCGCCGATCAACGGCACGGTGGCCTGGGTGATGGCGACAAACAACGCCAGGGTCAGGGCGAAATGGCCAAGTTCAGCGGTCATTGGGATTTATCCACCGGTTTCCACTGGCCCGATTTTTTTAGCGCCTCGGCGACTTCCGGCGGCATATAGTTTTCGTCGTGCTTGGCCAGAATCTCGTCGGCGACGAATTCCTGATTGCGGAGATGGCCGATGGCGACGACACCCTGGCCGGGCCTGAAGAGGTCAGGAAGGATTCCCTTGAAACGGACCTTCACGGCTTGATCGGTATCCGTAATTTTGAACAACACGACGCCGCCGCCTGGTTTCGTCACGCTGTCGACCTCGACCAGGCCGCCGATGCGCAGGCGTTGGTCGGGTCCGGGATTTTTCTTGGCCAGTTCCGTGGGGCTGTAGAAGAAGACGATGTTGTCTTCAAAGGCCGACAGCATCAGGGCCGCCGCCGTGCCGAGCAGCAGCAGGGCGATCATCACGAAGGTCAGGCGCTTGTGTTTACGCTTCATTGGTGGACTTTCTCTCAGCCCGCCGGGCACGCGGATTCAAGGCGTCCAATTCTGCCGCCGACGACTTGGCGAAACGCCGGCTGGCGATGGCGAGGGCGATCAGCACCAGGGCGACGATGCCGTAGGCCGGCCAGATGAAGCCGCCGTGCCCGCCCATGGCGAAGAAGCCGTCCATGTCAGCCGGCCTCCCCGTGGGCGACCGTATTGTCGCCGGCGTCCGCCGCGTGCACCTGGCGCATACGCAGCGCCCGAATTTTCATGGTGTTGATTTCGCCGCGCATGCGCACCAACAGAACCCAGACGTAATAGGCCTTGAAGGCCAACGCCATCAGGATCAGCGGTATCAGCATGCTGGGGTGAATGGCCGGGCCGTCCATTTTGATGACGCTGGCCGGCTGATGCAGGGTATTCCACCAATCGACGGAAAACTTGATGATCGGCACATTGACAAAACCCACCAGGGCGAGGATTGCCGATGCCCTGGAACCGCGTTCCGTGTCATCGAAGGCGCTGTTCAGGGCCATGTAGCCCAGATACAGAAAGAACAGGATCAGCACCGACGTCAGCCGCGCATCCCAGACCCACCAGGTGCCCCACATGGGCTTCCCCCACAGCGACCCGGTGACCAGGGCAAGCAGGGTGAAACACGCCCCGATGGGGGCCGTGGCGCGGGCCGCCAAATCGGCCAGCGGATGCTTCCAGATCAACGCCGTGGCGCAGGCCGCGGCCATCGCCGTGTAACAAAACAGCGCCATCCAGGCGGCCGGCACGTGGATGTACATGATCCGCACCGTTTCGCCCTGCTGATAATCGGCCGGCGAAGAAAACATGGCGAAATAAAGCCCGCCGGCGAAGAACAGTAAGGTCAGTCCGGCGGCCCATGGCTGGACGATGTCAGCCAAACGCAGGAATCGGGTGGGGTTGGCGAAGCGATGTATCATATCACGCTTTTGTAATCTATCTGACGGCAGGTTTCCATGGCTGACAAACGCCATTGGCATACCAAGTGTAATACGAAATGCCGCCCGTGCGTACCTTGACGCAAGTCAATTTTCGGTGCGCGGCCCGCGAGGATCATGAGCGCAACGCCTGTTTCAGGGCGCTGGCGGCGGCCCAGGGGCACAAGGCCAGCGTTGCCAGCAACAGGCCGGCCAGGATCAGCAGGTGCGATTTCACCGCAAATCCGCCAAGCGCTGCATCGACGGCACTGACCCCGAAGATCAATACCGGGATATAGAGCGGCAGGATCAACAATGACAGCAATACGCCGCCGCGCCGCGCACCCAAAATCAACGCCGCCCCAATGGCCCCGATCAGGCTCAGGCTGGGCGTTCCCAGGGCCAGCGCCAAAATCAGGATGACGAAGCCGTCGGCCGGCAAGTTCATTAACACCGCCAAAACGGGCGCGGCGATGATCAGCGGCAGGCCCGTGGTGATCCAGTGCGCCGCGATTTTGGCGGCGACGGCGATCTCCAGGGTCAGCGGCTGCAGGACCAGGATCTCCAGGCTGCCATCCTCGAAGTCGGTCTGGAACAGGCGTTCCAGAGACAGCATGGAGGCCAACAGGGCCGCGACCCAGATAACGCCCGGGGCGATACGCGCCAATATCTTCGGTTCCGGGCCGACGCCGAAGGGGAACAGCACCACGGCGATAACGAAGAACGTCACCACCATGACGCTGTCCATGCCCTGTCGGAAGGCCAGCTTCAGGTCGCGGCCGAGAATGGCGCCAAAGCTAGACATGGGTTGGCGCCTCGGCAAAGTTTTCTGTGGCGAAATCGGCCAAATTCAGGACGGCCGCGTTTTCCAGTGCCAAATCCTGATGGGTTGAGGCGATCACCATGCCGCCGCCGGCCCGGTGCGCCGTCACGGCACGGCCGAGCGCGGTAATGGCATCGGCATCAAGGGCCGTTGCCGGCTCGTCCAGCAGCCACAGGTGCGCCGGTGCCGCCAGGATGCGGGCCAGATTGACCCGCCGCTTCTGGCCAGCCGACAGAAACCGCCCCGGGACATCCGCCAGGGCGGCAATGCCCAGGGTCTTCATGGCGCCGTCCACATCCGGGGTCCGCGTTCGCAAACCTGCCCAGAACCGGATGTTCTCGGTGACGCTGAGGGCCGGCTTCACCGCATCCGCGTGACCGACGAAATGGATGCGGCCGTGATGGGTGTCCGGATCATCGGCGATGGTGGCGTCGCCGTCGGCCCAACGGACATGGCCTTCAAGCGGCGTCAAAAGCCCTGCCATGATCCTCAAAAGTGTTGATTTGCCGCTGCCGTTGGCGCCGCGCAGGATCAAGGCGTCGCCCGTATTGACGCCAAAGGACAGACCCGCGAACACCAGCCGTTCGCCGCGAAAGCAACTTAAATCCTGTCCCATGAACTGCGGCATGCGGCTTCGCAAATCACTGTTTCCAAACGTCTTTCGGACCGTAGCCCATGCGCCGGGAAAAAAGAAGCAAACCCTGAATCCCCAATGGCTGGGCAAAAAAAAGCGGCCGGGCCCAAGGGCCCGACCGCAAGTCTCGGCAAGAGGATGCCGATAAGGGGACCAGAGAGGGGGAGTCTCTGGTGTAGACGAGGAGGTCTAACAATGAGGAGTATCGTTTCAAAATGTGGCGAGATTATGCTCATGCGGGGGTCTTTTCAGGGCGCACGGCGCGCTAAAACACCTCGTCCGCGGAGGTGATCTCCTGGTAATTCGCGACCCCGATGGTGCTGTCCTTGGGCAGGCAGAACATGTTGCGCGAGATCAGCCGGTCGAACACGTTGTCACCATTGCCGAAGAAATTGTCCGGATTGAAAAGCCGCGGCAGATGCCAGAACAGGCGATAGTCCTGGGACAGAAGCCATTCAATCAACGCCGGCGAACGATCCCGCCGGTCATTTTCCACATAGAGCAGCGGCTGATACCGCGTGATGGTTTCTACGCTGCCCTTCAGCACCTCCAATTCCATGCCTTCCACATCGATCTTGATCAAGTGGCAGGCCGGCAGGTCCAGGCCGTCGATGGTCTCCATGGTGACGGTTTCGCCACGCTTGAATTCGCCAAGCGCCAGCCCCCCATAGTTGCCGCCCTTGGCGTAGTCGATTTGCGGGACGATGATCTCACCGGCTTGACCACCCAGCGCGGCATGGTGGGTGACCACGTTGAGGAGGCCGTTGAGGGCGACATTGGCGCACAGCATCTGGTGCACGATGCGTTGCGCCTCGAAGGCGAAGACGGCGCCCTTGGGGGCCACGTGGCGGGCCATGGATACCGTGTGACAGCCGATATTGGCGCCGGCATCGACGGCGACCATGCCGGGTTTCAGAATCTGACCAAAGACGGTGGCTTCGCCTTCCGAAAATTCACCGTAAAGATCCAGCGATCGGCCCACGTACTGATCACCGGCGACGTACAGCATGGCGCCGTGGCGGCATTGCTTGAGGCGAAGGTGCTCGTTTTCCAGCAGCGCGGCGGGGATTTCCGGCGTCGGCGGTTGCTTTCGGCGCGCCATGCCCGGCGTCAAGCACCGTGGTCGCGGATGTCGTCGATGACCTTGCCGTCGTTGGGCAGGCTGCCGGGCGCCGCGAAACCGACCTCGCCCTTCAGTTTGCAGATGGCGTGGATGGAGGCGACGATATCGTCGCCCAGATTGGAACTGCCGCCGGCGGCGTGGTCGGGATCATCGACCTCACACGACAGCGTCATGACGTCGGTGGTACCGCGGCTGTCGACCACCAGCCGCGCCTTTAATATCTCAGGATGGCGGGCCACCACCTTGGCGATCTGCGCGGGATGCACGAACATGCCCTTGACCTTGGTGGTCTGGTCGGCACGGCCCATCCAGCCTTTGAGGCGCATGTTGGTGCGGCCGCACGGGCTGGCGCCGGGCACGATGCACGACAGATCGCCGGTGCCGAAACGGATTAGTGGATATTCGGGCCGAAAGCAGGTGGCGACAACCTCGCCGACTTCGCCTTCATCAACGGGATCGTTGGTGCCCGGGCGGACGATTTCCACCAATAGGCCCTCGTCGACAATCAGGCCTTCGCGGGCCGATGATTCGTAACCCAGGTTGCCCAGATCGGCAGAGGCGTAGATCTGCTGACAGCTGATGCCACGGTCCTCAATCTCTTGGCGGACCGCCGGGAACAGGGCTTCGCCGCCGACGCTGGCCTTCGTCAAGGTCGACAGATCGCGGCCCATCTCATCGGCCTTCTCCAAGATGATCTTCAGAAACGACGGTGTTCCGGCATAGCCGGTGCAGCCGATATCGGCGATGGCATGGACCTGCAGTTCCGTGTTGCCGACGCCGGCCGGGACGACGGCGCAGCCGACCGCCGCCGCACCCGATTCGACCATCAGCCCGGCCGGCGTCAGATGGTAGGCGAAGGTGTTGTGGAGGATGTCGCCGGCCCGAAATCCAGCCGCATAAAGGGCCCGCGCCGTGCCCCACCAATCGTCTGCGTGACCGTCGACATCGTAGATCGGGCCCGGCGATTGATAGATGCGCCGCATTTTCCCGGCCGGCACGGCGTTCAGGCCGCCCAAGGGCCGCGCCTCGTTCTGCAACTCAATGAGATCGGATTTCCGGGTCACCGGCAGTTGGGTCAGCGCCGCGCGCGAGGTGATCTCTGCGGGATTTACATTGGCCAGGATGCGCCCGAAATAGGGCGCGTTTTCCTTGGCGTGGGCGATCTGGGCGGGCAAGGCCGCCAACAGCGCCGCTTCCCGGGCAGCCGGGTCGCGGGTTTCCAGGTCGTCGAAATATTCGCCGTATGCGGTCAACCGACGGGTCCGTC
>CAZQPC010000344.1:0-5607 GCA_964595005.1 uncultured Magnetovibrio sp. | reverse complement strand
CGCCTGCGCCGTCAGGCGCGCGGCCGTCTGGCCGTTGTCCTGACGATGATCGATCTTGAAAATCCGGCGCAGCGGCAAATTGCCGAACAGATCAGGGAGGAATGGCGGAGCGTCCTTGTTCCGGTCGAGGTGCCCCGCGATCCGGCTATGGATGGCGCCGTCGTGGCCGGCGAATTGATTGTCGATTTCGACCCGGCGTCCCCGGCCGCCCACGCCTATCGGCAACTGGCTTCGGAAATCGGCCGGCGCGTCGGCTTCGATTTACCCGACGTGCCCGATCCGGCCCAGCCCAATGAAAGCGCCGATGCTGAGGGTGCGCCGGCGCCGTCACCAACCCCGCCGCCCACCCCGGCGCCGACATTGCCGCCGCCGCCCATTCAGAGCGGCCCCATTCCCGAGATTCTCCGCCAACCGCCGGCCACCGGCGAACCGGCACCTGACGCGCCCACATCTGCCCCCGCACCAGACCTCGCACCGGCCCCTGAATTGGTGTCGCCCACATTGCCCCCCGCGCCGGCGGCACCCGAATTGAACGTTCCGGATGATGCGGCGCCCAACGACGACGAGGGATGGGTGGACATTGCCGAACAGGCGCCGGCCGACGCTGATATCGTGCCGCCCTCATCGGATCCCCCATCGCCGCAACCGCGTTATATGGAAGCCGCCACAACGCCGGCGCCCGGCGATACCGAAACCGATGGGAAGGCGCGGCCGACCATCAGCTCCGTGTTCTGGAAACTGCTATTGGTCGTCGCGCTAATGGCGGTCGCGGGCGTTGCAACCTTTCTGGTGCTTGTCGATATCGGATTTCTCCCGTGGGTGCTGGGCGCTGCGTTGATATTGTTGATTTTCATCTTTCCGGCACTGCTGTTCCGGCTGTTTTGACCGGGCCCCGATATTCCACGAGAATGCCGCACGATGATTAGCGAATCTGAAATTGTGCCTGAAATATCCGCCGGCCTGATCGACGCCGGAGACGGTGCCGTTGCGGAGGCCTTGGTGGACGCCATGGGCACGGTTTCGACGGACGACATTTCGGCCTTGGTCAAAAGGGCGCAGCGCCATCTTGACAAAGACCGGATCCGCCGGGCCGAGCGGCGCGCCTTCATGGCTGGTGTTTTGGCGCCGCATCGAAACGAGGTCCAGGACTGCGTTGCCGCGGTTTTCGGGGCCGATCGTGAAAGTGACACGAAAAATAACGTCACGGCGCAGCTTGTGAAAACCGTCAAATATCCCGATGACCCGGCTATCAGCCGGGAATTTGGCGCCATGCTGCGCAGCGACAAACGTCACGGCGCCGCGGCGGCCGTGTATCGGCGGCTGTTACGCTCGGATCGTGCGAACGGTGAATATTGGCGGAATTTGGCCTCCATCATGCGTGACGAAAAGGAATTCGATGCCGCCTTGATCCTGGCTCGGCATGTGATTGGCCTGCGGCCGGAAAACGGCTGGGCCCACATTCAGCACGGCAATATCCTGGCTCGCCTGGACCGCCCGGAAGCCGCCGTCCGCGCCTATGAAATGGCCCTCGAATATGAGCCCGACGCAAAGGCCGTGCGCGCCGCGATCGGCCGCCAATCGGCCCTATGCGGCGATCTGCCACGGGCCATGCGAAATTTTCGCATGGCCTTGCACGACGACCCCAAGGATTGGCATTCCGCCGATGGATTGGCGGCGGCGCTGGCGGCCACCGGACAACATGCCGAAGCGCTGGTGTGGTGGCGGCGGATTCGTGAAATGCGGCCCAAGTCGAACACGGCGCGGCGGAATTTAGCGGCGGCATTGCTGCGCCGCGAACATTGGGCGGCGGGCCGCGCACTGTTGGCGGACGACGTGGCGAAACCCGATGCCGGTGCGGCGCCGGCGTGGGATGGCCGGCCGGCTAGCGGCACGATTGCCGTCTATCACCGCCGCTCGGACCCGCCCGTGCGGACCTTGATGGGCATGGCGGCGGTGCGGAATTTGGCCGCCGCCGGCCATATCGTGCTGTGCAGCCTGCCACCGAGGCTTGCCGATTTGATGGCCCGCCCGCCGGCCAGCCTTGGCTTGGTCGAAGACGACGCCAACGGTGCGCGGAATTCGGCATTTGGTGGTTCCGCGGTGGCGTATTTGCCGCTGGCCGACGCCATTATGTATTCTGAGACCCATGCGCCGCCGCACACACCCTGGCTAACCGGGGCCGGCGATACGCCGCGTGAACAGATCGAACGCGTTGTCTTTGTGTCGGCGAAGAAACCGTCAATACCCGGCCTGACGGTGGATGACATCCGTGCGCACGTCACCGAATATTTTGATGTCCGAGCCGTTTACGCGGATGCGCGGCCGTCCATCGACAAAGCCGTGGCTTCGCTCAAGGGGGCCGACATGGTGGTGACGGACGACTCGCTGACCGCCTTGGCGGCGGCGGGTATCGGCTTGCCGTCGACGGTGATTGTACCCGGCGAATGTGATTGGTGGTGGATGGACCGTGCCATGGCGTCGCCGTGGTCCAAAAAACAAACCGTGATCCGCGCCGTTGATGGCATGGAAGGCGAGCACATTTTGGATGCGGTCCGTGAGGCTGTTCAGCGCAGTGCCGTGCCGCCCGAATTCCGCCCGCCCGTGCGCCCGGAGACCGGCTCCGAAGTGCTTTTCGAGACCGTTGAGCGCCTGTCCCCTTTGTTTGAGCCGCAACAAAACCGGACTCTGGTGGTCCAGAAACTGACCGGCGGTACCCGCAACAAGGTATACCGTCTGGGCGCCGACACGGGCGATCGGGTGCTTCGCCTCGGCCGGTTTCCCTCGCCGCGCAAACATTTTTACGCCAAGGAATCCAGCAATATGCGGCTTGCCGCGGACGCCGGTCTGGCGCCGCGGGTCGATTTCACGGATACCCTTGACGGTTCCATGCTGATCGAATTTGTCGACGGTGAGATCATGCGGTCAAAATCCATCCGCAAGGCTGAGAACGCCACGGCTATCGCGCATCTCTATCGCCGGCTCCATCAGCTTCCCGGATTTCGCGACAAATTCGACATTTTCGAAAAGATCGAACGCAATGTGGAACGGCTGCGCCGGGCCAAGTCGGCAACGTTCTCTGAACAAGAGACATTCAACGATTTGATGGTGCGCATTGGCGGTATTCTGCAAATCAATGGGGTGCCCCATTACGCCACCCACAATGATCCGCTGACCCGTAATTTTATTCGTCACGGTGAGCGCATGATGATTATCGACTGGGAATGTTCGGGGCTTGGCGATCCCCATTGGGAGGTCGCCGCGCTGTCGGCGCAGGCCGGATTGGAGCCCGACGTCTGGCACCAATATGTGACTGCCTATTTCGGTTCGGAAGGGCATCCCGGGATTTGCCGAATTCCCCTATTTGAGGCGGCGTGCCGATATTTCTGGTGGACCGATGCGCTGTGTAGTGGCGTCAAACGCCCGGACGGCAATTCCTGGCGCGACAAGGCCGGACGCTGGTGGAACTGGTTCACGGACGTGGTCAGCGATAAGGGATTCGAAAAGGCGATTTCGGCCGCGGAAACTTATCGTTGGGAACTTTCCCATTCGCCGGCGTCGCAGCGTTTTCGCGACGACGAAAGTGACGCCTGAAGCAGCCGGACTACGGCCCCAATGCCTGGCGCAATCGGCGCGTCGTCGCCGGGTAATGATGGCTCGCCGGTTCGCCGACGACACCATGAAAAATGGCTTTCGGCGTCGCGCCGCGGCCATACATTCCTTCGTTGAGGCGCGGATCGGCCGGCACCGATGCCTGTTCAAACGGTTGCCGGATCAACTCAGCAGTCTCGGTGGCCGTAAACACCACGATGTTGATGTCTCGATTGTGCAACACCGGGACATGGTTGGTCGCGCCGACAATGCCAATGCTGGCTTCCGGAGCCGCATCAATCCGGCCATCCGTCTCGATCACCGCATCAAGCACCGGCCCGGAGCGGAACACGATAACGGCGCTGTGGCGGCGGTCGGTCAGGTGCGGCGTGAAATGGGTTGAATACAAGGCGTGGAATGATGGACCGCTCCATGAGCCGTCCTTGGTTCGTACCACGAATACGCCGGTCCCGATCATGAAACCCGAAACAATGCCGTAATCGCGGAGCTTCGGCATGATGAAAATGCCGCGGGCCTCGGGCAGATATTCCGCAATCGCCTTCAACCGGGGATGTATGGAATAATTTTCAAGGGTCTGCGCGGCATCCTCGATCAAATGCGTGGCCGTCAGGACGGGCGGTTTATAACCGATCAATGGCGTGGTGCCGAGGAACGGTGGTTTATAGCTGCACCCCGCGGTTACGGCGATGGCCGCAACCGCCAAACAAGAGAATAATTTCCTCATAAATGCCGAATTAACCGTCATTGCTGTGAACCGTCTCCGATTGTCGAGGGTGATCCCATCGTAACCCGGTGACGATAACCGAAAAATCCTTCAAAAGGGTAACTTTTGGAGGGGTTGGAGGTGGTTGGCGGGGCTGTATGCTGAAACCGTGAAATTGCGCAATTTCCTCTAACCAGTTGGTGTTATTGAACGCGTTATGGCGGAAACAGACGACCCGTCAGCTCCCGAAGAAGCGGGACCAGATCAAGAAGGCGGCGCCTCTGCCGACGAGGCGCAGATTTTTGATGATCTCACCGTATTGAGTAACGATTCCGGTGAAGAGGGCCTCGACGGCGTTGAGGAAATTGGCGCCGCACCGGGGAATGCCGAAGACACGGGTTTCGAAAACATCCAGCCCGGCGACCGCAACGCCGGGGCATCGAGTTTCGCCGCTGATGAGACCGGCGCGGTGTTGGCGGCGGCGCCCGATATTCCGGTGACGCCGCCGAACGGCGTGCCGGGCGTGCCGGATATTCCGGAAGGCACGGAACCAAACCAAGATCCGGTGCCTTTTGTTGATCAGCCGCTGCCGGATGCGGAAATCGACCTGCCGCGCGGCCAGGGGCCGCAAACACCGCAAACTGAAATTGACCCCGAACCCCTGCCAACGCCGGAACCTGGCGGCCCCAATGAAGACCAGCCGGCCGTTGCCAACGCGCAACCGCAGCCGACACCGCCGCCGGTAACGGAGCCGCCAACAACAACGCCGCCAACGACGGCACCTCCGACGACCGCGCCCCCAACGACGGCACCGCCGACGACAACGCCACCGACGACCGCGCCTCCGACCACGGCACCGCCAACGACGGCACCCCCAACGACGGCGCCGCCAACAACCGCGCCTCCGACGACAGCACCACCAACGACCGCGCCTCCGACGACGGCACCACCAACGACAGCGCCCCCAACGACGGCGCCTCCGACCACCGCGCCGCCAACGACCGCGCCGCCAACCACGGCGCCTCCGACGACAGCGCCCCCAACGACGGCACCTCCGACCACCGCGCCGCCAACGACCGCGCCGCCAACAACTGCGCCTCCAACGACGGCACCTCCGACGACAGCGCCCCCGACGACGGCACCGCCGACGACAGCGCCGCCAACAACTGCGCCTCCAACGACGGCACCGCCAACGACAGCACCGCCAACCACGGCGCCTCCGACGACCGCACCTCCAACCACAGCGCCGCCAACGACGGCACCTCCGACGACAGCGCCCCCGACGACGGCACCGC
>CAZQPC010000343.1:0-5630 GCA_964595005.1 uncultured Magnetovibrio sp. | reverse complement strand
GTTGCCGGAGAAACTGCGCCTGCGGTGCCGCATCCAGGTCCGTTTCAAGCAGAATGTCGATACCGGCGGTATCCGCCAGGTCAAGGGCGTCGTCAAGAATGAGGCGGAATGCATCTATCGCCGGCCCGTCTTTCAGGGAGTTTTCCCCAAGCATCGGCACTTCGATCATCGGAGCGCCCGCGTCGGCCGCGTTCCGGATGAGCGCCGTCAGAATCTGCTGAGCTTCGGCCCGCGTTTCCTCGGTCGGTGACACTAACGGCCGCTCCATGAAGGTATCGCAACACAATCCGGCAAGGCCAACGCCCGTCTCCGCAACCAGCGCGGATAGTTGGCGCCGGCCGACGGCCGTACATATCGGGTGGGTTTCATAGCTTGCCATCTCAATCGTCAATTCGATCGCTGCAAAGCCGATTTCCGCCGCAATAGAAAATTCCCGCGCCCACCCGTCGCCTGGAAACGCTTGGATGCGCCCATCCACCATGGGCAACAATCGGCCCTGCATGGTGCCGATGGCGTTCATGCGGCAGCGGCTTCTTCCGCGACCAACTCAGCCAACGATTCCTCCATCACCCTCAACCCTTCGATCAAGGCCTCATCGGGGATATTGAGCGGCGGACCCAGCTTCAAGGTGCCGCGGCCGGTGCGCATGTTGAACACACCTTTCTGCATGGACCGTTCGACCAGACGGTCACAAAACGCGAAGTCCAAAGACGTTTCGCTACCCGGATCGCCATATCCGTCCGGCTTCGTAATGAACACGGCAAACAGCATGCCTTTGCCAAAGATCCGGCCGACGCGATCCGGGAACCGATCTTTCCAACGCTGAAATTCCGCCAACATGAGGGCTTCCTTGCGGGCCGCTTCGGCAACCAGGTTCTCGTTCTCGAAAATCTCCAGATTGGCCAGCCCGGCGGCACACGACAGGGGATGGCCGCCGTGCGTGCTGGTGTACATGGACGCCAAGTTGATCACCTCCGCCGGGCCGATCACCGCGGACAGTGGCAACGACCCGGACATGCCTTTCCCGCAAATGACCAGATCCGGTTCGATGCCGTAATGTTCATACCCGAAAAACGTCCCGGTTCGTCCGTAGCCGGCCTGGATTTCATCGAACACCATCAAGACATCATTTTCCTGCGACCATCTGCGGGCTTCGGTGACATAGTCCGTCGGATAGAACAGCGCGCCCCAGCTTTGATAGGTTTCGAAAAACAGCGCACAAATCTGCTCAGGTCCAATGCCGTCCTCAGCCAAGGCGTCAATATCGCGGCGGAACAATTCAGCGCCGGTCAAATCACCGGCTTCAAAATCCCAAGGGTAGGGGAACGGCATTTGCACCATGCCGGGATCTTGATAGCCGACCCATTCGCGCAGCGATTCAAATCCACCGGCCATCAGGGAGCCCATTGTGAACCCGTGATAGTTCATTTCCCAACCGACAATGGTTTTGCGTTCCGGACTTGTCTGCATGCCATGGTGGCGGGCCAGCATGACGGCGCGTTCGCTGGCTTCCGTGCCGGTGCAGAACAGCAGGGCCTTTTCCAGATAATCGGGCGTCATGTCCAGCAACTTGTCGAGGAAGCGCAGCTTCGTTTCGGTTGGATACAAGTAGGAATGCAGCAGCTTTTCCGATTCCTCTTGGATGGTTTTGACCATATGCGGATGGCCGTGGCCGCAATTGGTGACGAAAATCGTCGAGGTGAAATCGATAAACCGGTTCCCGGCCTTGTCGATGACCTGATAACCCTTGGCCATGTCCCAGATCAACGGCAGCTGACGAAGCGCGTTCTCACTCTCGCGCTCAGACAGTTTCTCCATCAGCTCGCGGGTACCCGGTGCCGGGATGGCGCTGGCGATCCGGCGGTGCGCCGTTTCCAACGGTGGCACGTCGATGGGATCGAGACTGAATTTGTAGTCATCCTGGAACATGGGCCTGGGTCTTTCGGAAACTAGGGGTTTTGGGAAAGCGTTTCGGCCGCTCGGACCACGTCCGCCGCCAAGACGTCAATGGGATTGGCAACCTGATTACCGATACGTTTCATCAAAGCCAGGTCTTCCGGCGTGTCGAGATCCAGCTTTACGGCCGTATGGAGATCAGGCGAAACATCAATGCGCGTCACCTTGAAGGCGTCTGCATGGTCGTAGAAATAGGGATTTACATGCTCGCGGTCATAAGGATCGCTGGTCAGGTTATCGACCGTCTGCAAGGCCCCGACGCGGATGAATTCGGCGCCGAAATCATTTTCGCGTTCGGCATGGGCCGGGTTATTAAAGCCGACAAAATCCCAACCGCCGGAAATGCCCGCATCGACCTGACGGTCAACTTCCGTCCAGTCCATGAACACATTGTCGCCGGTGGCACGCACGATATAGGGCCCGGCGGCATGTTTTTCGGCGGCCTCGACATAGCGCATCATCAAATCGGTTTCATGGCCGCGAAAGACTTCAAACCCCAGATCCGATGCTGCGTCGGCGAGAACCGAATCGCGCGCATGGTCGGATGTCGCCAGCACCACGCTATCCAGGCGCTCGGCTTTCGCCAGACGCTTCAGAACCACTTCGACAACGGGAATGCCGCCGATCAGTTCCATGCTTTTGCCCGGGCACCGTTGAGACCCCATGCGGGCCTGGACGATGGCCGTCGCCGTGTCGCTCATGACAGATCGTGCCTAATTTGCCGTTTGTTTCTTTTCGCGAAGCGACTTGAAAACGGGCTCCGGTGGCGTGCCTTCCATGAAGGCCGAAATATCGTCGGAATTGACCGCTTCCTTGATGACATCCAAGGTTTCATCGAAGGCCTGGGCCGTATACAGGAGTTCTTCGTCGCTGTGCGAATAAGAAAGTCCGAATATGGCCCAACCGACGATGCCGCGCTTGGTCATTTCCTGCTGGAACAACGCGTCGAGGCGGAAATCGCCTTCGCCTTCGTTGTCTTGGAAGGACACATGGAACCGCACGGGGAAGCCGTTGACCGAGGCATTGGCCTCCATGCCCTTGGTCTTGATCGAGGTGCTGAAGTTGTCGAACAACGTCTTGCCCATGCGCCACAGGCGGGGCACGACCGGATTATTCTGGTAGAAGTCGATGCCCGCTTTGGCTGCCGCCAAGGTCAATGCTTCGCCGCCGTAGGTCGTCGAGAAGAACACTTCTTCAAAATAGCGCATATGCGATTCCAGGCCCGTCAGCACGCCCAGCGGCATGCCATTGGCGATGCCCTTGCCGAAACAAGCTAGGTCGGGAATGACGCCGAACATCTCCTGGCCGCCGCCGACGGCGAATCGAAAACCGGTGATCATTTCGTCATAGACCAACAGGGCGCCGTGGGCGTGGGCCAACTCCTTGACCTCCTCAAGAAAGCCCGGCTTTGGAAACTCGAAGATTGCCGGTTCCATGATCACACAGGCGTATTCGTCCGGATGGGCGTCGAACAGGGCTTTCAAGGAATCAATATCGTTGTAATTGAAGGTGCTGGTCAGGCTTTTGACGGCGCCGGGAATGCCGAAGCTGCGGTCCGTGGTCGCGATGTACCAATCCTGGAAGCCATGATAACCAAGGCAGGCAACCCGTTCGCGCCCGGTAATATGGCGTGACAGGCGGACACTCATGGCGGTGACGTCGGAGCCGTTCTTGCCGAACCGGACCATTTCCGCACCGGGGATGATATTGACCAGACGTTCCGAAACTTCAACCTCAAGGGGGTGCATCATGGTGAAGGTGATGCCGTCGGCAAGTTGCGCCTTGACGGCATCATCGACTTCCGGGAAAGAATACCCGAGCGTGATCGGCAAACATCCCAACCCATAATCAATATATTGATTGCCGTCGGCGTCCCAAATCCTGGAGCCCTTTCCCTTGACCATGTATTTCGGTGAGACACCCTCGACAAAACATCCAGGCCCCTTTGACAAGGTCTGGGTGCCGGCGGGGATGACATCAATGGCGCGCTGCCACCAGGCCTCCGACTGGTCGATGCCGGCTTGCGGCCCCAAATCGGCAAACTTACCCGCATCCAAGTCAAAGGCGTCCAGGCTCAACCGCTGCGGATCATAATAGGCGTTCTCAAAAATGCCGCTTCCGTTGGCGCAACACCCCTCAACTGGGCCTGTCTGGCCGACCCTGCGCGGGCAATTCTGGCAGCCGCTTAAACTTTTCGAATTCGTGAAGCTCATGGGTTTATCCTTACCATCCGTTTATGGTGCCGGCTCATGTCCGCCGCTGTTCGGCGCGCTCAGCCGGCTTATCATTGCGTCGCGGACAATCTCCCAAAAGGGCAAGTCCGGCGATTGGGAAATTTTGACGAAGTCGGTCATGTACTGATCATAGGCGTTATCGTCCATGGAAAAAGTACCGTCAAGATTGGTCCGTTCCGGTTCATCGAAAAACTTGATGGGTTTTGCCAAGCATTGGGAAAACGCCTTCATGGAGATTTTATGGGCCGTGTGATCGTACGTATCCCGAGTGGCGATCAGCATGACAGGTTTCCGGCACATGACGGCCAGACTGAGCGCCGTGCTGCAGTGGCCGATGACCAAGCGGCTGGTGGCGATCAAAGACCCGATCATCCCGTGTTTGATCTGACGTGTCCCGAACAGCGCGCTCGTGTCACCGTGCTCGGCACGCGGATTTGCGGCGATGACGATCTTAAGGCCGAATTCCAATTCGATGCGGTCGAACAATTTCCGCAGTTTGGGGTAAAACGCCTCCGGCGTCGTCGGCATGGTGTCGCCAAGGGCTACGAGGTCTCTTTGGAAACCCATGTGTTCATCAACATAAACGGCGGTGTTGGTCTGCGTCGACTTGGCATGCCGTTGTTCGCGAAACAATTCGTAATCAGCCGTATGCGCAAACACCTCTTGGGTTGACGGCCCGACAGGGTAGGAACTTGCACCGCGCCGGCTCTGCGTGCCGCCATATACAATCAGCGCCGGCGCCGACACGCCCAGGATGTGCTTTGGCAGTCTGGAGAGCAGGGAATTGAGCGGATTGATCTGCCGCGTCACCATCCGCTTCCACAGAAACGCCGCAATCTCGCGCCAGGACCCTTCGCCACCAATCTCCCGATCCGACCCGGGATAAGCGTTGCTGGCCAAAACCAAATAGGGTGTCTCCGAAAAATTGATTAGGCGATACAGAGTGATCGTGCCGGCCGTGCCGATATAACCGACCAGACAGACAATGAAATCGGCGTCGCTGAGAACCGGCTGTAAGCCCTTCAAATCATCGTACGAACGCGGCTGATACAGATCGATGGCTATCCCGTCGCCTTCGTCAATCCGCTCATTGACAAGTGAAGGGTTTAACAATGCTGTCAGTTCGACGACAGATACGTGGACACCGCAGCTCGCAAATAGATTGATGCCGAACCTTTCTCGGTCGCGCTTCGTGTGGCGTGTCGCGAAAAGATAGACAACACGTTTCAAAGGTTCGCCGGAGGCTGCCGTCTGGACGGCGTCGGGAGGGGCTGCCTCGGCCGACGCGGTCATTTGTGATTTGCTAGTGGCCGTCAACGTCAAGTGCGCTACCAGATGGTCCGCCCGCCGTCGATGACCAGATTGTGGCCGGTGACAAAGCTTGAAGCATCGGAGGCCAGAAAGGCGATGGCGCCCTTGGACTCGCTTTCCCTGGCCATG
>CAZQPC010000342.1:0-5710 GCA_964595005.1 uncultured Magnetovibrio sp. | reverse complement strand
CGCCTACTATGGGGGCCTTTATGATCCGGGTGCCAATGGCTGGACGAGCGCCGCGGCGGCGATCCGCCGGCTTGCTGAAACCTGCCGGCGGCGTGGCATTCCCCTGTTGATCGCCAACTATCCGGAGCTTCACGTCGTCGGCCAGGATTATCCTTTCACCTTCGTCACCGACCGGCTGGCCGACATGGCGCGTCAGCTGAACGTCGACTTCGTCGATCTCCGGCCCGCCGTCGCCGAGTTGGCGCCGGCAACGCTGTGGGTATCGCCGACAGACCCGCATCCAAACGCCGTGGCGAACGCCCGGTTCACAAAAATTCTTTACGCCAAAGCGTCGGCGATGCTAAATCGCGCGCGTCGGTAAGCCGGACCGTACCTCAACACAATATGCAAACATCGAAATGAATATTTTTGTCGAATTCATCAATTTCCTGCGCGAACGCAAAAAGTACTGGCTGATCCCCGTATTCATCTGGATGGCCTTGGTCGGCGGTCTGATCATCGCCACCCAGGGGTCCGTCATCGCGCCGTTCATTTACGCGATTTTCTAAGGCATCACTCAGATCTTCGGATAAAGGACCATCTGCGTCTGGGTCACCAGGGCCGCCGTCTTGCCGGCTTCCGTCATCACCCGGGTCTGCCAGACCATGGTCGTCCGTCCTTTATGCGCCGGCGTCGTCTCGCCGGTGATCACCGTGCCCAGGGGCGCCCCGGCCAGGAAGTTGGTCTTGCTCTCGATGGTCGTCGTGGCGGCACCGTCGGGAAGATTGAGGATCGTCCCGGCCGCCCCCAGGGTATCGGCGAACGCCATGATGACGCCGCCGTGGGCGATCTCGGGCCGCGTGCACAACTCTTCGCGGATCGTCAGTTCTCCAACCACGCGGTCCAAGTCCGCTTCGACAAACCGAATGCCCAACAGTTCGGCGAAGGGCAGTTTGCGGTCGTTCAATTGATGCACATAGTTCATCCGCTCATATCTCCTGAAGCCAGGCCTGCAATGCGATGCCCGGCCGTGCGCCCAGATTGCTGGCGGCCGCGTTGGCGTAGGATATCACGCCGGTCTCCAGCGCCGAGCGGGCATCACCGATGCGCGCCGTCATGCGGTCCACTGTGAGCGCCGCGACACCGCGCAGGTCAAGTGCCGGCAGGCGGGTGATGCCGACGCCGTCGACGCCGACGCCGGCGTCGTTGAAAACGGCGATCCTTGCCGCCGCCTTCAGAGCCCGGGCCGGGTTGCCGCCGACAAGGCCGCCGTGAGAACCGGTGATGACAATCTCGCCTTCGTCCCCGGGCTGCACGAGGGAGGCCGAATCAAGTAGCCATATGCGCGTCCCCGATCCCGCCATCGACATTTCCGTCCGTGTTTCGGGAACGGACGGTAACTGGCCGTGCGGTTGCGGTGCGTGATCAAACAAGGCGGTCGTTTCCGCCGCTGTCATACCGACGGAAACGCCCAGTGACGCCGCGGCGGCGTTGACCACGCTGATGACGCCGCGGTCCATGGCGTCTTCGGCCGATCCGATCCGGCAACTTTGGCAATCCAAGGCGGCGGCGGCCATGCCGACGTCCGACAACGCCAACACGCCGCCAACACCGGCCTGCTGCAATCCGATGCCGGCATCATTGAACAGGGTGGCGCGTAGGCCCCACTTGGACCCCACGGCGGCGGCATAGATGCCGCCGTGGGAGCCGGACACGGCGACGCGGCCCTGCGAATTTACATCCGCGTCGGTAATCGAATCCAACAGCAGCGGGGGTTCAGCCATTTTGAAACTCTAGTGACCTTGACTTGCTTGGGCCAATGAAATGTTGTGACACCCGCAAGGCATCTCTGAGGGGACGTGGACGGCATGACGAAGGGCAATTTCGACACGGCGCGGGGCCTTGCCCTGCTGACTATGATGGAGCGCATCCGGGCGTTCGAGGAACAGGCCATCCTGGCCGCCGAGCGCGATAAACTGGTGCTGGGCGCCATCCACCCTTCCATCGGCCAGGAAGCGGCGGCGGCGGGCTTGATCTGGTCGCTGGTCAAAGACGACTACCTGATTTCCACTCACCGCGGCCATGGCCACACCTTGGCCAAGGGCGCCGACCCCGCCGCCATGATGCGCGAATTGCTGGGCCGCGAAGGCGGATGCTGCGGCGGCAAGGGGGGCTCCATGCATATCGCCGATTTCGGCGTCAACATGCTGGGCGCCAACGGCGTTGTCGGCGCCAACATTACCATCGGCGCCGGCGCGGCACATGCCGTCAAATTGTTGGGCGGCGATCAGATCGTCGTCGATATCTTCGGCGACGGCGCAGCCAACCGGGGGCCGTTTCTTGAAGGCATCAACTGGGGCGTGATCTTCGATCTGCCCATCTTGTTCGTCTGCGAAGACAACCAGTACGCGGCGACCACCCACACCAAGGACGTCACCGGCGGCGATGGCCCGGCGGCCCGCGCCCAGGCGCTGGGTCTGCGTGCCACAGGCGTCGATGGCAACGACGCCGAAACCGTGGCCGATACGGGCGCGGAGATTGTCCAGCGCATCCGTGACGGCGGTGGGCCGGAGTTCCTGCATGTCATCACCTATCGCCAGAAGGGGCACACCTCCTTCGACCAGGCCGCCTACCGCCCGGACGGCGAAGCCGCGGCGCGCGCCGCCACTGATGACCCGATCCAACGCCAAAAGGATGTGCTCACCACCGCCGGCATCGCCGCAGCGGACTTGGCGGCCATCCACGACGACGCCCGGGCCGAAATGATCGAAGCCCTGCGCCTGGCCGCGGCGTCGCCCTTCCCCAGCACCGATACGGCCTTCGTTGACGTCCAGGACGTCGGCAGCCCCGCGGTGGAGGCCTACTGATGGCGACGATGACCTACAGCGAGGCAGCGCGCACCGCCGTCAGGGAAGCCATGCAGACCGACGCCACCGTCTGGTGCGTCGGCGAGGATTTGGGCCGTGGCGGCGTCTTCGGTCAGTATAAGGGCCTGCAAGAGGAGTTCGGCGCCGCACGGGTTTGTGACGCGCCGATCTCGGAAGCCGCCATCATGGGGGCCGCGTTTGGCGCCGCCATGGCCGGCACCCGGCCCATCGTTGAGATGCGGTTTTCCGACTTCGCGCTCTGCGCCGTCGATGAACTGGTCAATCAGATCGCCAAGGCGCGTTTCATGTTTGGCGGCCAGTCGCGCGCGCCGATGGTGATCCGCGAACCCATGGGCATGTGGCGGTCCTCCGCGGCCCAGCATTCGCAATCGCTGGAAAGCTGGTACGCTCACATACCGGGGCTCAGCGTCATTTGCCCCTCAACGCCGCAAGACAACTATTCCCTCCTGAAAGCCGCCATCCAGTGCGACGACCCGATCGTCTATTTCGAACACAAAAACATCTGGGGCCTGGAGGGTGAGGTGGATCTCGACGAAGACGCAGAGATCGGCAAGGCCCGCATCCGCCGCAACGGCGGCGATGTGACCATCGTCAGTTGGTCGGAAACCGCCAACCGCGCCGCCGAGGCTGCCGAACAATTGGCCGCACAAGGCGTCAGCGCCCAGGTCATCGATCTGCGTAGCCTGTGGCCCTGGGACAAGCCGGCCGTGCTGGACAGCGTGCGCAAGACCGGCCGGCTGGTGGTCGCCCACGAATCGGTCGCCGTCGGCGGCTTTGGCGCCGAGGTGGTGGCGACGGTCAGCGAACAGGCCGGCGATAGTCTGCAAGGCCGGGTGCGCCGGCTGGGCGCGCCGCGCTCGCTGATCGCCTATGCGCCGAACCTGGAAGACAAAATGCGCGTCACGTCGGCGATGATTGCCGACGCGGCGCTTCAAACACTGGGAAGGACCCCCACATGATCCAAAACGAAACCACCGGCGGCGAAGCCTTGGTCCGCACGCTGATGGCGCACGGCGCCGGGCCCATGTTCGGCATGGGCGGCTTCCAGTTGCTGCCCTTCTATGACGCGGCCCGGCGTCTCGGCCTTGATCATAACCTGATCAACGATGAACGCTGCGCCGTTTTCGCCGCCGACGCCTATGCCAAGGTATCGGGCCGGGTCGGGCTGGCCGACGCGACCCTGGGGCCGGGCGCGACCAATTTGGTGACGGGTTTGGTGGAGGCCCTGAACGCCGGCTCGCCCTTGGTTGTCCTGATCGGCGATGCGCACCGCGGCCATGCCGGCAAGAACATGACCCAGGAGACCGATCAGGTGTCCATCCTGCGCCCCGCATGCAAGGAGCTTTTATGCGTCGAGGCGACCGAGCGCATTCCCGAGATCATGCGCCGCGCCTTTGCCGTGGCGACGTCCGGCCGGCCCGGCCCGGTGGTCGTCAATGTCCCCGAAGACGTCGCTCACGGCACGTTTGATTTCGACGATGACGCTTTTGAGATCGATCCCGCGCACACGGCGGCGCCGGCCCTGCGCTGCCGGCCTGATTTGGGCGCCCTGGTCCGCGCCGCGGAGATCATCGAAAATGCCGAACGCCCGCTGATGCTGTGCGGCGGCGGCGTACACATTTCCGGCGCCGCCGACGCCGTTACCCAGTTGGCGGAAACTTGTGCCATCCCCGTCGCCCACACCATGAGCGGCAAGGGTGCGGTGGCGTGCACAAGTCCACACAACGCCGGCCTGTTCGGCCGTTACGACCGCATCGCCAACGATCTGATCGAAGCCAGCGATTGTTTGCTGGTGGTCGGCTGCAAACTGGGCGAGATCGCGACCAAGCGCTTTACCGTGCCGGCGCCGGGCCGGACCTTGATCCACCTGGATATCGTCGCCGAGGAAATGGGCCGCACTTATGAGCCGGCCCTGAAGCTCTGGGGCGATGCCAAGGCCGGCCTGGAAGATTTGCACGCGGCCCTTTCCGGCGGCGCGGCGGCGGCGCGGGACGCGCGCGCTTCGTACTTGGCGGAGGTTTCGGAGAAAATGGCGGCGTGGCGACAGGATGTATCCGACCGCCTGCATTCCGATGAAACCCCGGTGCACATGGCGCGCCTGATCACGGAATTGAACCGGGCCCTGCCCGATGACGGCTATCTGGTCGCCGATGGCGGCTTCGCGGCACATTGGAGCGGCCTGTTATACGACACCAAGCGTGCCGGCCGCGGCTTCGTCCCGGACCGGGGCTTCGCCTCCATCGGCTACGGCCTGCCCGGCGCCATGGGCGCGCAACTGGCGGCGCCGGACGCGATTGTCGTCGGGCTGACCGGCGACGGCGGCTTCAACATGGTGTTGGGAGAATTGGAAACCGCCCGGCGCATGCAATTGGGCCTGACCATCATCGTCGTCAACAATGCGGCGTCGGGCTATGTCAAGGCCCTGCAGCACCTGATGTACGGGGAAGGGTCCTACCAGTCGTCCGATCTTTCCGAAACCAATTACGCCAACGTCGCTGATGCCATGGGTTGTCATGGCCTGCGGGTCGACGCCCCCGGTGAATTGCCGGCGGCTCTGGCCGCCGCCTTCGCCGAAACCTCGCGGCCCAGCGTCATCGACGTCATGGTCACCCGCGACCCGGCGAAGATGCTGCCGGCCGTCGACAACCGCGCCGCCGTGGTCAAGAAGGGCGACCGGGTGGCTTAAAGCCCACTTGATTTAAAGATCGATGACGATGTTGCCGTAGCCGTCCAGGTGCGCCTGGGCGCCCGGCGGGATCAGACAGGTCGCATCGTATTCCTCGACGATGGCTGGGCCTTCCACCGGCGTCACCAGATCGGAACGCAACAGCACCGGCGTCTCC
>CAZQPC010000341.1:0-5710 GCA_964595005.1 uncultured Magnetovibrio sp. | reverse complement strand
CGATAACCGACCAGGGCACGGCAGAGCAGACCCAGCTTTGGTGCGTCGGCTTGACCACCGAGGGATCATCAAAGGCACCGGCCCTCACATAGACAACATCGGGATGCACCGGCGACGCCCCGTAGAGGGGCGAGCCGCACTCGGGGCAAAAATAGCGCGTCAGTTCGTTGCCGCTGTCGGCCAGCTTGGTAAAACCCTTTGGCGTGCCGGCAATGATCGCAAAGGCCGGCCAGTCGACGGTGACGCCAACATTGAAGGCGCTGCCCGTCACCCGCCGGCAGTCGGCGCAGTGGCAATAGGAAGCATCGCCGGGACTGCCGGTAATCTGAAACCGTGTCGCGCCGCACAGGCAGCCGCCGGTGATTTCCTGGCTCATCTGGTCCTCCCTCTCACGGGTTCAAAAACTGTATAATTTCGTCAACCACCCGTTCCGGCGCTTCCTCCGGCAGGAAATGGCCGCAGGGCACCGCGTCACCGCTCACCGTGTCCGCCCAGCGTCGCCAGACATCCAGCGGTCCCGCGCCGCCCTGGGGTCCGCCGAAACCACGATCACCGCCCCACAGGAAGTGCACCGGACATTGAATGCGCCGCCCGCCATCCAGGTCCGCCCGATCCAGTTCGTGGTCAATGGTGGCGCCGGCCCGGTAATCCTCACAGGTCGCGTGGATGACATCGGGCTTGGCGAAACAACGGAGATACTCAGCCATGGCTGCCGAATCGAATTCAAACCCGGGCGCCGACCAGCTGTTCATCAACCACGAGGCAAAGAACGCCGGATCGGCGCCGATCATTTTCTCCGGCAAGGGTTCCGGCTGGGCCAGGAACGGCCAGTGGAAGGCACCGATGGCGCGCTTCTTGTCGGTGCCATCCCACATGTCGAGCGTCGGCACCACGTCAAGGGACATGAAGGCCGTGATCTTGTCGGGGTGGTCCAGGCAAAGGCGATAGGCGACCCGCGCGCCGCGGTCATGGCCGACGACGGCGAAGCTGTCGAACCCCAGCGCCGTCATCACCTGGACCATGTCCTGTGCCATGGCGCGTTTTGAATAGGCCCGGTGATCCGCATCAGACGGCGGACAACCGCTATCGCCGTATCCGCGCAGGTCCGGCACGACGGTCGTGAAATTCTCCGCCACCGCCGGCGCCACCCGGTGCCAACAGACATGGGTCTGCGGATAGCCGTGCAACATAAGCAACGGCGGGCCGTCGCCGGAGAGGCGCAAATGTATTTCGGTTTCCTGCGTCGTCACGCGTTGGCTTTCGAACCCTTCGAACATCTCAGTCACCCCTTCGCCGCAATCGCGATATGCCACAAACCGAATTTTTTCGCCGGTCCGCAAGGACCTTGATCGACGCTTTCACGATCCTGTCCAAGGCAGCCGGGCAAAGAGACGTTTCAAGCGCCGGAGATTTCAAACCCGATGACCGCCACGTCATCGCGGCGAACCTGATCGCCCTGGAACTTCATAAAGGCCGCATGAATTTGCTCGCGCTGTCGCTCAAAGGACGCGCCCTGCACCGACAGCAACAGGGTTTTAAACCGGCGCCTGCCGAAACTCCGCTGACGCTTGCCGCCGATCTGATCGATCATGCCGTCCGTGGTGATGTAGAACCTTTGGCCGGTGCGCAGATCAATGGATTTGTTCTGAAATTCCTGGACGAACGGCACGCCGCGATACCCGACACCCTTCCTGTCGCCCTTGATGATGTGCACGTCGCCGTCTTCAACGACAAAGATCTCGAAGCGCGCGCCGGCGTAGATCAAGGCTTTTCCGTCACCGGTTAAATAACACATTCCCAATTCAATGCCGTCATCGGATTCGCCGCCATCGATGTTCTGGCCCAAGGTGAGTTGGATATACTGGTGCATGCGGGCGATCAGGGCACCCGGGTCGCCGGTCTCCACATCCTGCAAAGACCGCTCCAGGGCGCCGATGGAAATCAACGTCATGAAGGCACCCGGAACGCCGTGGCCGGTACAGTCGCCAAGCATGATCAGGAAGCCATCACCCCAATTGCCGGCCCAATAGATATCACCGCCGACGATATCGCGGGGCTCCCACAATATGAAATGATCGGCCAGGGCGGCGGCGACGTCGTCATCGTCGGGCAGGATCGAGCGTTGGATCCGCGACGCATAATTGATGGAACTGGAAATGACGTTGTAGGCCTGTTGCAGTTCCTCCTCGGCTTTTTTGCGCGCCGTGATATCGGTGTAGGTGCTGACAAACCCGCCCTTGTCCGGCAAGGGATTGCCACGAATTTCGATGACCGTGCCATCGGGCCGGGCGCGTTCGAACTGATGCGCTTCAAACTTGCGCGCCAAGGCGACGCGCGCGCGTACGGCCTCGTCCACATCTTCGTCACCATATTCGCCGCGCTCGGCGTTGAATTTCAGCAGGGCCTCCATGGATGTACCGGCCGGAAAAAGACCATGCGGAATTTCCAACAGATCCAGAAACTTCTCATTAAAGGCCAGTATATTCAGCGAATTGTCCATCATGGAAATGCCCTGGTCCATCGCTTCCAAGGTCACATCCAATACCGCCTTCTCGCGGGCCAGTTCCTGTTCGGCTACCTTGCGCGCCGTGATGTCGCTGATCACGACCACACATCCGCCCGCGTCCATCGGCATCTTGTGGATGTAAATGTGGCGCGCCAATTCGGGCATGAACATTTCCACTTCGACGGGTTGGTCGTTACCCAGATTGGTGATCCGCAGTTCGACGAGTTCGTCAACGTCACCCGGACCATAGTCGCCGCGCCGCGCGTGGGCGGTGACCGCATCACGCATCGGTTTGCCGATGCCGACGCTGCCGGCGGGCAATTCGATCATGTCCAGATATCGGTCGTTGTAGAGAACATAGTTGAGATCGGAATCGAGGACGAAAATACCGTCCGACATGGTGTCCAAGGCGACGCGCAATTGGGCTTCTTTTTCGGCCAGCCGTTGTTCCGCCTTTTTACGCTGGGTGATATCGATTTCGATGCCGCCGTAGCCCGAGATTTCGTCGTGCCGGTCACGGATGGGGAACATGACGGACGACAAAATAATGGTGCCGCCACCGACATCTTTCGTGTGTTCCGTTTCCGAAACCTCACCTTTCATTTTAACGTTCTGGTCGATGGCCGTGAGCATGTCGGCTTGGACTTTTGAAAACAGGTCGTAGAGCGATTTGCCGCGGACGTGCGCTTGGGTGACGTCATAAATTTCCTCATAGCGTTTGTTGATCAGCTGGAACCCGCCATCGGCATCCTTCAGAAAAACCGCCGCCGGCATGTTATCCAGTACGGTCTTGAACTGTGCCTGGTTCTCTTTCAATTCAGCGGTCCGTTCAACAACCCGCTGCTCGAGGTTTTCGTTGGCGTCCTCCAGGCTTTGCGCCATATCCTGCTGACGGCCCAGCGCGCCCTTCATTTCGCGGGTGTACAACACACCGATGAGGGCGAGGACCAAGAACATCCCCATCACCCCATACTGCATAAGCTGAAACAGCTTGTCCGCCTGCCGGGCCTGCACTTCGCTGCCCAGGATCATCTCCCTGAGTGCGCTGGAAAGGTTTGCCCGATAGATGCCTTTCTGGCGGCGAAACGCCGGTTCGGTGACAATCTCCAAAGCGTCTTCCCATTTCTCCTCATCGATCAAGGAAATGGCTTCCGATTCCGCGTCTTCGATGTCGGCCTGCACCTCTTCCATTCGGGAAAAATATCCGCGCACCTTGTCGCTGGTTTTGAATTTCGCAACCTCTGCCAAAAGGGCGGACTTGGTGTCGTGGTAATCCCGGTAGTTGAGGACGTAGCGTTCCGATTGAAGGCTGGCCGCCAGACGCACGGCCGTGGTGCTGTTGAGGTCGGCGGTAAGTATCCGTTCCGCATCGATGGTCAGGGAACTCAGCGCATGGCGGCTCTTCTTGAGCGCATCATCGGCGTAAAACAGGGCCCCGAATGAGGCCAGCAGGACAACCGCCAGGACGATCAAACTGACACCGCTGCCAAGAATTTTCGACATACGTTTCAGCATTCAGTGACCAATGAAAAATGCGCCCTGAGACCGGTCATTCCAGATAATAGCGTTTTCCCTTATTGAAGAAATACATAACGAAACCGGGGTTGGAAATATCGCCCTTGGCGTCGAAATTGACCTCTCCCAAGACGGTCTTGAACTTTCGGGACCGCAAGGTTTTGGCGACGGCTTCCGCATTCAGGGTGCCGGCCTTGTTGGCGGCCTGGGCCCAAAGCTGGACGGCGCCGTAAGTATAAAAGGTGAAGGCTTCGGGCTTGTAGCCCGACTTTTTGTATCTCTTGGTGATCTTTTTATTGCGGCGGTCGTGGGCCGGGTCCGGCGGGAAGCTGAATTGGGCGCCGTCAAACAGACGCTTGTTTTCCTTGGTAAATTTGATTCCGGAAAAGGAATCACCGCCGACCAGCCGCGCCTTGATATTGGCCTTCTTGGCCTGTTCGGCGTAGCTGACGATGGATCCGGGAAACCCGGGGAACAACAGCACACTGACCTTGTGCTTGGAGATCAATGCGAAAAGCCGCTTGAAGTCGGTCGTGCCTTTCGGCAGCTGTTCGAAGAACAGCTCCTGGATGCCGCCCTGGTTCAGGAATTTCCTGGTGACTTCCGCGACGCCGCGCGAATAGGCGTCGTCTTCAAAGGCAACGCCGATCTTCTTGGTCTTGAAGCTGCGCAGGATATGTTCGGCGATGACGAAGCCCTGCATGTCGTCTCGTCCGGTCGTTCGGAAGACGTTTTTGAAACCGCGGTCGGTATATTTCGGATTGGTCGATGACGGTGAAATTTGGATGATGCCGGCCTTTTCATAGATTTCCGACGCGGCGATGGAGGCGTCGGAACACAAGTGTCCCATGACGAAGGGAATCTTTTTTTCGACGACTTCCTGGGCGATCTTGACCGCCTCCTTGGCATCGCATTTGCCGTCGCGGACGATAAATTTAACCGGCTGGCCCAGCACGCCGCCGGCCTCATTGATGGCCTCGGCGGCACCACGTGCGCCTTCCGTAAATTCCTTACCGATCTTGCTGAACGGACCGCTCATGCCGCCGACCACGGCGAAGGTGATATCGGCCTGGCCGGGTTTTGCCATTGCCAGCGCCGTCAACAACGCGAGGGTGAAAATCGAAAATTTCGTTTGCCGTCGCATGGGCCGTCTCCCAGAAATTTGCAGCCAGTTAATAAAATCTTTCGTTCGCACCCGGCCGACGGTTTGTAGGCAAACCGCCGGGTTGGCGAGATTCATGGGCCTGCCGGAAGCGTACCCCATTTTACCTTCCGTCAAAACCGGCACGTCCTTGGGTTCGGACGGATCATTACCGGCCGTCCTGCGGCAACCGGATTTGCCCAGATCCCCTCCAACACAATATCAGGCCAATTGCCGGGACGCAGACTCAGTCGCGGGGTCGTGGTGGACGGCTTGAAATCGCGATGCCGATAAGAATGGCCCCAAGCGCCGCGACCGCCTCCAACTGAACGATTTCGCTTAGCAATAAAGCGCCCCACATGACCCCGAAGACCGGGTTCAAATAATTGACGAATGAGAAGAAGGAGGCGCCGCGGGCGTCGACGATATAAAAGTAAATCAGTGTCGCCATGCCGGTCGGCAGGACACCGATGTACATGGTCAGCCACCAGGCGACCGGATCGGCGGCCAAAAGTGCCGTCGGGCCATCGATGATGGCGGCCAAAGGC
>CAZQPC010000340.1:0-5720 GCA_964595005.1 uncultured Magnetovibrio sp. | reverse complement strand
GGGCGGTTGGCCCGGCCTTTCAGACAGGCGACGTGAAGTTCGACCCGCATATCCACATCCGCGACTGATCGGCTGCACAGATGTTCGTGCGGCAGGGTTTCGTCGGCGGCCGCGACGCCGAAACCGATTCCCAGGGCGACCGCCTCGCGGACGGCTTCACGGCCGTCGATTTCCATGGCCGGCGTTATCTTGATGCCGGCCTTGCGCGCGGCGCGCTCGAAGGCCTGCCGCGTTGTCGACTGTTCTTCGCGCAGCACCATGGGCTGCCCGTCCAGGTCCTTTATCTTCAGGCGTTTGCGTTTGGCCAGCGGATGACCGATGGGCAGCAGAACATGAACCCGGCGGTCGCCCAGATTGACGTTCTGGATACGGGAATCAGGTTCGCGGCGGCCGATCAAGGCGACATCGAAGCGAAAATCCAGGAGGCCGTGGAGTATCTCGCGGCGGTGGTCGACGCGCAAGGCCGTGTCGATGTTGGGGAACCGGTCCCGGAAGGCCTTGATGGGGCGCATGACGTAGTAGGGGGTGACACTGCCGATGGTGAACCGGCCGACGGGGTCCTCCGCCGCCGTCCTCAGGAACCGCAGGGCTTCCTCCATGTGCCCGGCCATGCCCTGGGTAATGCCGTAGAGGGATTGCCCGTGCTCGGTCAGCCTGACCGTACGGCCGCGCCGATGAAACAACTCGACGTCGAATTTCCCCTCCAGGGCCTTGACCTGTTCGGTGAGCGTCGGCTGGCTTAGGTTCAGGGCCTTGGCGGCGGCGGTGAAGCCCCGATGCCGGGCGACGGCGTGGAACGATCGCAGCCACGTTTCATACATAGGTTTAACCAATCAAAAATTAAAATAATCGATTAGACCAATATACAGCGAAACCCTATTGTCCGCCAATCATGTTCAAACGGCTTTCCAGCATGTTGGGCACCCGGCGCGGAAAAATTCTCGGCACGAACGGGTTCGCACACTTCATCCACGACGGGTTCACGGACACGATTTATGTGCTGCTGCCCTTGTGGGCGAGCGGACTGCAACTCAATCATGCCCAGGTCGGTCTGCTGAAGGCCTGTTTGTCAGGCGGTCTCACCCTTTTACAGGTGCCGGCGGGTTATTTGGCGGAACGCATTGGCGAGCGGCTGGTGCTTACCCTTGGAACGGCATTGGCCGGGGCGGGTTTCATCGGTTTGGCCTTTGCCGATGGATTTTCAATGCTCGCCGTGTGTCTGTTCATTGCCGGCATTGGCTGCAGCACCCAGCATCCGCTGGCCTCGGCCCTGGTCTCCAAGGCTTTCGAGGACGGTGGCCGGCGCGCCGCTTTGGGGGCCTACAATTTCAGCGGCGATCTGGGCAAGATCGCGGTGCCGGCAACGGTCGCGGCCGTGGCGGCGACCATCGGTTGGCGTGAGGGCGTGATGCTTTACGGCATCATTGGGCTCGGTGCCGCGGTCTGCCTGTATGTCTTGCTGACCCGCTTGGGGGCGGGCGGGGATGCCGGCAATGCCGCGCAAACAGACGCGCCGGCGATGGCGGCGGGCAACGGTTGGGGCATCCGCGACCGCCGCGGGTTTTCCGCCTTGGCGGCTATTGGCGTCATCGACACCGGGACGCGTCTCGGCCTGCTGACCTTTCTGCCCTTCCTGCTGATCAACAAGGGAGCGCAAACGGAGACCGTCGGATTTGCCCTGGCGCTGGTATTCGCCGGCGGCGCGGCGGGAAAACTGATTTGCGGTTTGGCCGCCGAGCGCATGGGCATTCTGCGCACCGTGGTGATGACGGAATTGGCGACAACGTGCCTGATTGCCGGTGTCATCGCGCTGCCGCTCTATCCGGCCCTGGCCGCGCTGCCGGTCCTGGGCGTGGCGCTCAATGGGACGTCCTCGGTGCTTTATGGCACGGTCGGGGATTTTGTCAATTCCCATCGGCAGGCCCGTGCCTTCGGGCTGTTCTACACGCTGGGCACGGGTGCCGGCATGACCTCGCCGTTCATCTTCGGCATCATCAGCGATCTCTACGGTTTGGAGACGGCGGTGGCGGTGTTGGCGGCAACGGTGATGCTGGCGCTGCCGCTTTGCCTGGCGCTGCGCCCAAGCCTCGCCGCCGTGGCCGCCGGCGAATAACCGCTATGCGTTTGCCCGCGCCCGCTTGCGCTTGCGGCGCCGGTCGGCGAGGACGTTGAGTACTTCCACCGATGCCGAAAAGGCGATGGCGAAATAGAGATAGCCGCGCGGAATGTGGAAGTGGAACCCATCCGCGATCAAGGCCATGCCGACCAGCAACAGGAACGACAGGCCCAGCATCTTCGTGGTCGGATGCTCCTGAATAAACTTCGCCACCGGGCCGGACGCCACCAGCATCACCCCCATGGCGATGACCACGGCGGTGACCATGACCGGCAGGTCCGTGGTCATGCCGATGGCGGTGATCACGGAATCCAGCGAGAAGATGATATCCAGCATCATGATCTGAAAGATGGCGGTGGCAAAGGTCATGATCTTGCGGTCCGCCCCGTCGTCGCCGGCCTCTTCCATGGTTTCGTGGATCTCCCAGGTGCCCTTGTACATGAGGAACAGACCGCCGCCGATCAGGATCATGTCGCGCCAGGAAAAGGCAATGTCGAAGGCCTCAAACAGGGGTTTTGTCAGGCCCACCAGCCAGACCAGCGAGGCCAGCATGATGATCCGGAACACCAGCGCCCCGCTCAGGCCCAGGAAACGCGCCCGGTCGCGCTGTTCGGGGGGCAAGCGGTCGATGACAATGGAGAGGAAAATGATGTTGTCGATGCCGAGGACGATCTCCAAGGCGGTCAACGTCAACAGACTGGCCCAAATCTGCGGGTCCGTTAAATCCATAGCGCCGCATTCCCCAAACGAATGAAACCCAGTATGGCGCGAAGTGAATCCGAGAAAAAGCGGTTCATCGCCCCAGAACGCCCTAAAAAACCGCCCGGCGGACCAGGTTGACGCCGATAATCAACAACGCGATCAGCATGACCTTGCGGAAGGTTTCCTGGTTGATGCGCCGCCGCACCGCTTCGCCCAGCCAGATGCCGATCATGCCGGGAAGGCACGCATAAACCGATAGCGGTGCCGTATCGGCGTTCAGGATGCCGTTGTTCCAATAGGCGATGGCCAGGGGTACGGAGCCGACAAACCAGATCAAGCCGACCGTCTGTATCCAAACGTCCTTTTCCAGTTTCAGCATGACGAACAGCATC
Organism: uncultured Magnetovibrio sp.; assembly: GCA_964595005.1. Classification (GTDB taxonomy): domain Bacteria; phylum Pseudomonadota; class Alphaproteobacteria; order Rhodospirillales; family Casp-alpha2; genus UBA3470. Next base: position 2,510 of record CAZQPC010000340.1, on the reverse strand, counting down.
ATCATGGGCGGTCCCCAGATGGCGGTCATGCCGCCCAGCACGCCGCCCAAGGCGCCGGCGAACGGGCCGGCCCAGCGTTCGACGGCCGGAGACAATGCCACGGCCCGGGGTTTGATCAGATTGGAAGCGGCGAAGATGGCGACGCTGACCCCCAAGACGATCAACAGCACGCCCGTGTCCAGGGACACGGCCAGTTCGGCGCCGACGAACAAAAACCCGACGAACAGGATGATCATCAGCCAGAACCGGCGGAAGGGTTCCTTCCAGTCGTGGGAGGTCGCGGCCTGCCACAAGTTGGTGACCAGAATGGGAATGATCAACGTCGCAAAAGTCGTCAGCGGGTCGAGGAAATTGACCATCACGGCAATGGCGACAATGGGCAGGCCGATACCGGTAACCCCCTTGACGAAGCCGCCCAGGCAGACGGCCAAGCTGATGATGGTCAGGATTTCCAGGCTATAGCCGAACATCTTGGGTTCCATCGATTTTCAAAATTGGTCCTCCACCCAGATGGCGGAGGGAAAACGGGAGCCAGGATATTCAGGCCGGCACATAGTCACGAATGTTGCGCGAAGAGTCCACCCGTCAGGAACAACAGGTGTCTTTGTGCAGCCCCGGATGGCCAACGCAATTGCCGGTCCAGAAACCGGCCTCATCGTTACAATACTTGGGGTCGCCGCCGACCATGGTGGTGAACAGGTGGTGCCAGTTGCGGCAGATATCCAGCTCCGTCTTCACCCATTTCAGCGGGTCATCGGCATAGTGGCGCCAATAATCGCCTTTCACGTTCAATCCCGGGATCGCCGGTATCCAGCTTTCCTCCAGCCACAGCATGGGGTCATGAAACTTGCCGTGTTTTTGCGCCAGCTTGCGGATGTCGGGGTCGTCCAGGGCCAACAGGCGGCCGTCGTCAATGACCGGTTCACCGTCGGCCATGTAGGTCGGGAAATAGAGATGCAAGTGCCAATGGCCGACCTTAAGGCCTTCGCGGGCGGCGCGGCGTTCGTCCATGGATGAGATGATGGTGCCGAAACCGATGTGGATGACGCCGGAGCGCACCCGTTCGTAGAGGCAATTGACGAAGCCCGAGGGGAAATCTTTCCGCGGCCGGTGGATGTGCGGATTGGTGCCGATGGAGGCCTCCCACCAATGCATGAGCCCCGGTCCCGGCATGCCGGGGTACTGGATATCTGCGGTTTCCGCCATCAGGGCGCGCAGTTTGCCGCCAAACTCGCCGCCCTCGTTAATTTCCACGACTTTTGAGTTCTCAATCTTCAGCTGAGTCCAGTCCACCGGCGCGATGTGGTTGGTGGTGCCGGCGATGACGCCGTTGCCGTCTTCCTTGCCGGCCAAAAATATCCACGGCCGCCCGGTGATGTGGCCGGGCAGGTAGGTCTTGGCGAAGTGCGGGTTGTCGGACCAGGTTTGGTTGATCAGGTCCCAGTTATAATTCTGCCGGTTCCGGTCGTAATAACCGTCGTGGTTGGTGAATTCCATGTCCGTGCCTTCCGGGTCGGTGATCCGCACCCGCTTGGCGCTGCGCACCCGCTTCCAAGTCCATTCATCGATGGCCTTCAATAGCTCATAGGGCATGGCATGGGCGGGTGAGGCCAGGATTTCCGGCGTGATGAACGGCATGCGTTGGATTTTGACGTGATCATCCACCAAAATGGGGCCGCCATAGCCCCATAACAGCTTGTCGTAATCCTGATCCTTCGCCATCTGGTCCCACTGGTCCATCCATTCGGCCAGTTCCTTGGTCCGATAGAGGTAGTAGTCGACTTCGTCGGCGCCGACCCATTGCGGGATGGGGCCCTTGTCGACCCGCATGATCTCGTACTTGCAGTTATATTTTTCGAGAATCTTCTTGCAGGCATCGACCACCAGTTCGTCGTGCCAGTTGTCGACACGCAGCAACACACGCTCACCCGGCTGCAAATCCCAGCAGGCATGCAGGCCTTGATTGTAGGGGCGCTTCGCCACCTGTTCCAAATAGGGCAACAAGGCATCCGCGCTGCTGACTTCAATATAGGGCGGACAGCGCGGCGGCCGCTTGTTAATCAGCGGCGGGGTGTCGAAATGCGGTTTTGCGGCGGCATGCATGGGGGCGTATTCCTGTCGTTGACGCGCGGGTTTTCATATTGTCGGCCCGGCGCAATCCCATCAAGGGTTGATGATGCTGAATGAAACGGCCAGGGTTAAAGGCGGTGTATCTATGCTCCAAGCTATAGAGCTATATAGCTCTTGATTCAATTTTCGATCTGCCGTACTCTCGTTGGAGAGTGACGATGTCGTTTCGGGGGGCGCCCAATGGAAATCACCAAACTTGCCGATGAAATGGCCGTTGACGCAGCGCCGGGAGCGCCCAGGGTGCCGAAGTATCTGCGCCTTTCCGACGGTATCATGTGGGCCATTGAAGCCGGCGAATTGAAAACCGGTGATCGGCTGCCCGGCGAGGCGGAATTGACCGAAGTGCTGCCGTTCAGCTTGGGCACCGTGCAAAAGGCCTT
>CAZQPC010000339.1:0-5729 GCA_964595005.1 uncultured Magnetovibrio sp. | reverse complement strand
CGCACGTCAAGCCAATCCGGTGATGTGTTTCGTGTCCTGGTTCCCGAATACTACAAATCCGCGTGCCTGAATTGTCACGGCGGGCCGAAAGACGAACTGGATATCACCGGATACCCGAAAGAAGGCGCCAAGCTTGGACAATTGGGGGGCGTCATCAGCTTTCAATTCTTCAGTCGGAACGCCAAATAAACCGGGCGCAATTAGGTGAATTTCTCCATGGCACGGTTTTCCATTAGGGCACGGTTGATCATATTGTTCGGAATCCTGCTTTGTCTTTTCTTCGCGTCGTCCGTCTATGTTACCCGAGAGTTGACGCACAATGCCGAGCAGGTGGCCGCAGAAAGCCATTGGTTCAGCGTCGTGAAGACGGCGAACTCCGCCAATCGATACTATGGCGATCTCAAATATTGGCTGAGCGATCTGGCGACCAGCCTGCTGATGCGTGCCGAGCGCGAGGTCAATACTTCTCTTCACGCCCTTGAGCAACAATTGACGAAATTGGAATCCCATGATCCCGCCGTGGTGGCTTTAATCCGCATCGATATTGGCGGCATGATGACGTTCGCCTTTCAGGCCGTCGATGCCTACACCATGGATGAACGTGTGCTTGGCAATTCTTTGATGGCCAAGGCCCAGACATATATCGAAAGAATTGACCGGCACTTGGGATCGATCGTCGACGCCGTCGAGGCCGATGCTCAGCGCCGCGCAGAAGATACTTCGGTCGAGGTTGACAATGTGAGCCGGATAGTTGGCGTCATATTTTTGGCCTGTGCCGCTGTTGGGTTGATCGTAACGTTCGTCATTCTGAAGTCGATTACCGGACCTTTGGAGCAGTTGGATGTTGCAGTGTCGGCGATCACCGAGGGCGATCTGGATGCCCCAATTCCCCCACCCGGGGCGGACGAAATCGGGAAAATGGCGACGACCCTGGAGATGTTTCGACAAGGCAGCATCGAACGGCAGAAACTAACCAGCGAGCGCGCCCGCGCCGAAGCCCATCTGCGCGGTGCTGTCGATAGTATACGTGAAGGATTTGCCTATTATGATGCCGACGACCGGCTGGTTTTTTGGAATGACGAATACGTTCACGCCATGCAAGAGAGCGCCGAGATGATTACGATAGGCGCCCGTTTCGAAGACATTCTCCGGGCCAATGTGGCGAACAATCTATTTACCTTTGGCGAAGACGAGAAGGATCGGTATATCCGCAGGCGCCTTGAGGAACATCGCAATCCAACAGGCCTGAACATGCTGGAATTGGCCGATCACCGCTGGTTCATTATCGAAGATGCCAAAACACCCGACGGCGGCACCGTCGTGACCTTGACGAATATCACCAACCTGAAAGAAACCGAGGCATCACTGCAAGCAGCCAAGGATGTGGCAGAGCATGCGAACCGGGCAAAAACCGAATTTCTGGCCAATATGAGCCATGAACTGCGGACACCGCTCAATTCGATCATCGGGTTTTCAGATGCCATGAAAAACGAGATTTTCGGCCGCCTCGGACACCCCAATTACGACGACTATGCAGGCCACATTATGAAATCAGGCGAGCATCTTCTTGAGGTTATCGGCGACATTTTGGATATCTCGAAAATTGAGGCCGGCGAGGCGACCATCGACGAAAGCAACATTGACGTGCGCTCCATATTCCAAGCCTGCGTGACCATGGTGAAGGCACAGGCGAATGAAAAACACATTGATCTGAAGATCGTCGTGTCGACCGACCTGCCGGCGCTGCGGGCAGATTCCCGTCATTTAAAACAAATTGTCCTCAATCTTCTTTCGAATGCCCTGAAATTTACCGAAAGCGGCGGCAACGTGGCGCTCACGGCCGGCCTTGGCGATGCCGATGAGATCGTTTTGATTGTTGAAGATACGGGAATTGGTATTGCCGCTGGGGACATCGTGAAAATTCTCGAACCCTTCGGCCGTGTTGTCTCCAATCCCGAGTTATCAAGCCCCGGAACGGGACTGGGTTTGTCATTATCGAAACACCTTTTGGAATTGCATGGCGGCCGCATTGAGGTCGACAGCGAGGTTGGCAAGGGAACATCGGTCACAGTGCGGATGCCGCCGGAGCGGACCGTCCGTCCGTCCTGATCAATCCTGTCCGCCGCGTCATGCAGATCCCGGGTGTTTACGGCACTCGCGTGCGCGCCGCCCACTCCGCGACCGGCGGCAACGCCAACGCAAGACCCAGGCGCATGCCGGTTTTCTTATCCGGAATGCCGGCCACGTGAATGGCGATGACCATCGGCTTACCCTCTTGGAACAACAGGATCGGAGAGCCCGAATCGCCGCTGACCGCGTCGCAGGTGTGGGTGACCAATCCACTGCCCGGCCGGAAGCGGCCGAGGTGACAATCCTTGTGGGCGGACAGGATATGGCGTTTGTCGCCGCTGTAGCCGGCCTGGGTGACGGGGCGATGGGATTTCACCACATCAGCGACCGTCAGGCGCCCGTCGGCCGCCGGCGGAATAAATCCGGTCTCCTCACCGATTGGTTTGGCTAGGGTCAAGATCGCCCAATCGGTGGCTGAATCGGCAAGCGTCGGCTTTTTTTTGTAGCGATAGCCTTGCGCCAGGCGGTAGGAATCGATGGGCGAAGCGGCGACCCATTCGCCGAACTGATAGCCGGCGACGAAATGCAGCGATTGAACCGGCGCGAACCGCCGCGTGCGTTTGAGCCATAGGCAATGCGCGGCGGTCAGCACCGTGTCCGGCGCCACCAGGGTGCCCGTGCAATGGCTGCCGGTGCGCACATTGACCCGCCCGATGGCCCGCCAGGGATAATCCGTGGTGCGGATCAACTGCCGGTCGTCGGCGCCCTTGATGCCGGGGCGTTTCAAAGGTTCGGCGCCGCCAAGGATGAAGATAGCGGCGAGAATGAAAATGCTGCGTGATGACTTGCGGCCCATGAGCGCTAAAATAGCCTTGACCCGCAGGCCGGGAAAGGGAGACCGCAATGATCGAAGAGACCTTGGATATCGCCACCGCCGACGGTGGCATGGAAACCTTCATCTGCCGGCCCGAACGCGGCGGCCCCTTCCCGGCCGTCATGTTTCTCATGGACGCGCCGGGAATCCGCGAAGAACTGCACGATATGGCCCGCCGACTGGCCAGCGTCGGGTACTTCGTTGTGCAGCCCAATCTCTATTACCGGGCCGGCCGCGACACCAAGTACGGCCCCGAGGTTTTGACGCCCGGCAGCGACGACAATACCCGCATGCGGGCAATTCGCACCAAGATGACGATCCCGCCGGTGATGAACGATGTCGCCGATATGCTGACCTTCATCGACGGCCACGCCGATGCCAAGGCCGGCCCCGTCGGCTGTCATGGCTATTGCATGAGCGGACCCTATGCCCTGGCCGCCGCGGCGCGCTATCCCGGCCGCATTGCCGCCGCCGCGTCCTTCTATGGCACCTGGATCGTCAGCGGCGCCGAGGAAAGCCCGCACCTGACACTGGGCCAATCAAAGGGCGAGCTTTACATCTCATGCGCCGAACACGATGACCTGGCACCGCCTGAGATGGTCGCCGAGCTCAAGCAATTGTTCGACGCCTCCGGCGCGCGCGGTGAGTTGGAGGTCCATCCGGGCGTCCACCACGGCTTCGCCTTCCCCGGCCGCGCAATTTATGATCAGTCGGCCGCCGAACGGCACTGGGAACGCTTGTTCGCGCTGTACGGCCGGAACCTGTAGCCGCCTTCCGCTACTTCGTCTTCAGCCGGAAGATTTCATTCTTGCGGTTGACCGCCCAGGCGCCGGTCGGACCGGCATCGATTTGGGCGGCACTACCGGGCAGCGGAATCCGCTTGGTCTTCCCCCGAGGGCGGGGGACGACATAGGTATGGCCGTCTTTTCCGGCGACCCAGAGGGCGGTTTTGATCGCGCCTAGGTCGTTGGCTGGCGGTGTTCTCTGCACTTCCCAACGAGGAGGGCCACGATTTTCATTCGGGCGGAGATAGAAAATGCGGCCGCGTGAATCTAGGGCATAAACATCCTCGTCGCTCGCTGCGACACGGACGATATTCTTTCCTCCGACGCGTTTCCATTTACCGCCGGCCATGCGCCAAAGGGCTTTATCCATGCCGACCACGTAGGCGTCGCCTTCACCGCTGACCGCGATGTCCGTCGCCTTGCCGGGAAGGCGTGTCCACTTCTTGCCGTCGTGGCGGTATATGGCATTCCCCTTGTTGACCCCCCAGGCAAAACCGCGTGGGCCGACTGTCAGACGGGCCAGACCACCGGGCAGCCGGGCCCATTTGCCGGCGTTAAAGCGATAGGGCGCACCGTTGGTGCCTACGACGTAGACCCCCTGCCGTTTGCCGGAACTGACGCCAATGTCCAGGGCCTTGCCGGTGACTTTTACCCAGGTGCCGTCCTTCGGTGGGCCTTCGGCCCGCTTCTTACGTTTTTCTTCATCCCTCTTTCTGCGTGCTTCGGCGGCCTTGCGGCGTGCTTCCGCTTGCTTCTTGCGCGCTTCGGCCGCCCTGCGTCGCGCTTCCATTTGCTTCTTACGCTGTTCGGCCAGTTGTTTCTGACGCTCCATGGCCCGGCGCTTGGCTTCTTCGGTGGCTTTGCGTTTGCGGTCGGCGGCCACTTTTTTGCGGTAGTCATCAACGGAGAGACCGGCCTTGGCGGCGCCCAGTTGATCCTCCGCGGCTTCCAGCTTCCCGCGTTCGACGCCCAGCGCCCCTTCCGCCTTGGCGGCAGCGGCCTTGGCGGCATTGAACCTCTTCATGGCTTGCGCGACCCGCGCCTTTTGGGTTTTCAGTTCAGCTTCCAGCTTCTTGATGTCTTCTTGCGATACGGTCAGCTTGTCCTGCGCCGCGGCCGGCGTTACCAGTGCGCCCGATAGCGCAGCGATTAAAGCAACCGAAAGAAAAGCACGTCGAAATTTCATGGTCGCGGCCTCCTGTTTTCCAACGACGGTATCAAGTCGTAAGTACCCCGCCGTTCCAATTCGTTCACTGAATTCCCCAAGTGGTGCGTTTATTCCCGCCTGACCCGCTGTGGACAGACGCGGCGCACATTGTTGATCGGATCGAACTCATAGCGTTCGACGCTCGACAGCGCTTTGCCGTAGACATGCAACGATAGCGAAGTCGTCTCACCTTCGTTACGTACACTGTGAATGTCATCGGGCAGCAAGGGCACCACATTGCCGTTGCCGATCGGCAGTTCCTCGGCAACCTCCAACTCGGCGTAGTCTTCTTTCAAACCGTCATCCAAACGCCGCCAGTTGACGTTCACTTCAACCCCGTCAATGCCGACGACGACGCCCCAGGTCTGATGATCATGCGGCGCGACGCCGCGCCCGGGCAGCCAAGCGACGGTCTCGACAAAGATCGTGTGGTCGTCTTCTTCGTTGAGGACGGTGATGCCCATCCCCTGCCCTTCGTCGCAGTCGTAGTATTCGGGCTTCAGCCAACTTTTGTCCTGGGCCAGGCGTTTCGCCACGGGTGCGACGGTGGCGACGATCATCGACGGATCATCGGAGGCCACGACGGCGGCCTTCATGTGTTGTACCAAATCGGCAATGGCTGGATGCATGGTCATGAGACGACCCCCCGGATGTTATGGTATTCAACCCTGGCCGGGGGTGCCGCGTCAACGAAAGGTATGATTGCCGGCACTGTAATTATGCCGATGGACGGGTCTTGCCTTATACCAAATTGCATTAATAATGACCCATAGAGATCGTCCGTACAGCCCGC
>CAZQPC010000338.1:0-5754 GCA_964595005.1 uncultured Magnetovibrio sp. | reverse complement strand
GGCAAGCCAATGATGGCCTACGGTCAGACCAACCTGACCGAAGATCTGTATGCGGCGCGCGAACGCGATGGTGGCAATGTGGTCAACGAAGCCAAGGATGTCGCTCTGTTTGATCTGACCACGGACGCGCCCCATGTGACCTATCAGAAAGACGGTGAGACCTGCCGTATCGATTGCGAATACATCGCCGGGTGCGACGGCTTTCACGGCGTCAGCCGGCAATCCATACCCGACGACATCCTGCGCGTTTATGAGCGGGTTTATCCCTTCGGCTGGTTGGGAATCATGTCTGAGGTGAAGCCGGTTCCGGACTTCACCTACGCCTATCATTCCCGCGGCTTCGCCCTGGCCGCCCAGCGCAGCGAAATGCTCAGCCGCTATTACATCCAGGTGGCCATCGACGAAGACATCGAAGCCTGGCCCGACGACCGGTTCTGGGACGAACTGCTGAAACGGTTCCCCGATGAGACGCAGAAGCTGATCACCACCGGGCCGTCTATCGAGAAATCCATTGCGCCCTTGCGCAGCTTCGTCGCCGAACCCATGCGCCACGGCCGGTTGTTCCTGGCCGGCGACGCCGCGCATATCGTGCCGCCGACCGGGGCCAAGGGGCTCAATCTGGCAATTTCAGACGTCTACTACCTGTCGCGGGCGCTCAGCGCGCATTACGATAAGGGCGACGATGATTACTTGGATATCTATTCGGAAATGGCGCTTCGCCGGGTCTGGGCGTCGGAAAACGTTTCCTGGCGGATGACCAAGCTGTTGCATGTGTTCCCGGGCGAAGATGCCTTTGATACGAAAATACGCCAAAACGATTACGACATCCTGCTGTCTTCAGAGCCGGCTCAGCGGGCCCTGGCCTACGAGTACATCGGGCTGCCCTTCGAAGACTAATCGGCCCGCCTGGTTTCCGAGGTATTTGTCCTCGACTACCGAGCCGGATTCGAAGGCGGGATTCTTGTGCATTTTACCGGCTCCGGAATCGATGACTTGTTTGGCCGCAACATCGTCGGCCTTCGATCTGACGAGTTTTACTCGGGCGGCGATATTGGTGAATTTTTGATGAAACTTTATCGACGTGCCTATGAGACCGGGCATCCCGCGTACACCCGTCGGTCCGTTCATTTCAAAAATGCCGCCATTGATAAAAATCGGATTGTCGAAAACATCATGTTTCCGTGCTCATCCGACAACCGGTCCATCGATTTTGGATTGGGATTTGCCCACTACACGATTACCACTGACTCGATCGAAAATAGATACCTGCTTATCGACCCGGAAGCATAAAGGTTGTGCGCACAATCTCTTAGCGCCGTGAACGGATAAAACGCCCGCCTGGAAAACTGAAAAGCCGACGGCGATTGTTCCGAATTTTCTATGAGTGTTCAGAACAGCCAGCCTGTCGGGCCGGGTTATGGATGGCATAAGTTCGCCCATCCGTCGCGTCGCGCGTCTCACCATCAATAAAAATATGCGTAGTGACTGATGCATCCCTATTTTTCGTGTCCATCCGAGCGGTCCTCCCGTGCGCGTGGAAATTTCGAAATCGGCAATGCTGATCGCCACATTTCTGAGCCGAATTCTTGCCATAAAATATTGATCGGGATAATTCGTTTTAACTATGAAGGGATTGCTTTCTATTAATGTCATCGGCTTTATTTATGCTGAAAGCACAACATGGCAGGGGAATATGTATTACCTCAGCCTCATAAAATGCGGAAAAAAGTATTCAACATGGCTATAACCAGTGCCGAATCGATCCTCAAAAACCTGGAAGTCAACGGGATCAACTATCTATTTGCCAATCCCGGTTGCGATTTCGCGCCTGTTATCGAAACCGATGCGGAAAACAGCTTCGAAGGCGCCATTCCGGCGTGTGCCGGCACAGTCCATGAAAACCTCCGCGTCACCATGGCGCACGGCTATTACTTGGTCACCGAAAACGCCAGGCCGTCATCGACATCACGCTTGGCAAGGATTAATGCAACATCAAGGAGACGACACCCCCATGATCGGCAGCCGGTAAGTGCCAGGGACTTTGAATTTGTGATGAATCATTGTCATCATGGAACTTGGAACCATTCCTAACCTGAAACGACCGGGCCGTATGCCAGCGATATATCCAATTATGAAGCCCGTTTTGTTGAACTTGTAACCAGGGAGATGAAGACATGTTTGTGAGAAAAATTTCCAGCTACGCGGCCATCGCCGCAATTACCGTCGGCGCCATGACGGCCGCCGCCGGCGCCGGTGAAATGAGCCTCGCCTATTTCATGGGATCGAAGCATCCCATGAACAAGGCCGTGTTCACGCCCTTTGCGAAGAAGTTAGCCGAATTGTCCGGCGGCAAACTGACCGTTAAACAGTTCGCCGGCGGTGCTTTGAATTCAAAGCCACCGGCCCAGTACGCGATCCTACGCAAGGGTGTCGCCGACATCGCCTTCGCGCTGCCGGGTTACACGGCGAAAACCTTCCCCATGACCAACGTCATCACCGTGCCGGGCATGGCAACCGACGCCCTCGACGGCACCAAGAAGCTGCTCAACGCACGGAAGATTCTGGAGAAGGAATACAAAGCAAAAGTTCTGGCCATCTGGGCCAACCAGCCGCCGATCCTTTTGACCAAAAAGCATCCGGTGCGCACCATGGCCGACCTGAAGGGCATGAAGATCCGGGTAACGGCGAAGCAGAACGTGCCGTTCATTGAAGCCCTGGGTGCGCGTGCCGTGGCTCAGCCGGTGACGGTGATCAACCAGAACCTGCAGAACGGCACCATCGACGCGATTTTCATCGGCGCCAGCGCCATCCGATCGTTCAAGCTTTATGAACCGGCCAAATACCTGACCAAGGGCATCCCGGGATCGGGCTCCGCCTTCGTCCTGCTGATGAACCTGAAAACATACAATTCCCTCAGCGACCAGGAGAAAAATTGGGTCGACGCGGCCAGCGACGATTCCTTGAGCCTCAGCGGCGGCAAAGGGTTCGACAAGGCGGCGGCCGGCGGCATGGCGATCTCAAAAAAGAACAAGGTGGAAATCATCCAGCTTTCCGATGACGAGATCGCCAAAATCGAACGGGCCATGGAACCCGCCTTGGAGAAATTCCGGGCGTCGAAAGTCGGCTCCATGACCGGTGGCGATATCATGAACGCCATGAATGGTAAATAGGCCGCGGTTTGGCGGCGGCCAACGGAAGGCGAGCAAGATCATGAGAAACAAACCTCTCACTCAGGCCTTCCGGGCCGTGGATGTTCTCTCCACGGCCCTGGCTGCCATCGGTGCCGCGGGCGCGTTGGCGCTGGTGGCCGTTACCGTCGTCGCCGTGTTTTTCCGTTACATTATCGGCGATCCGATCTACGGCATCGGTGACCTCTCAACCATGCTGCTGTCCGTCATTGTCGCCGGATCAATCATTTACGGCGCCAAGATCGGCGCTCATGTTCAGGTCGATGTCCTGAATATGGTCGGCGGCCGCAAGGTCACCCGTTACTGTGACGTGGTGGTACGCCTGTTAAGCGCCGCCATCGCCTTCCTGCTGGCCATTGCCCTTTGGGAGGAAATGCAATGCGGTGAGGATTGCGGCTATTTCACGCCCAATCTGGAGATCGTGCATGCACCATTTCATGGCTTGTTGATGGTCTCCATGGCCGGCTACGGCCTCTTGCAAATCCTCGAACTCATCGAAGGCCTGATCCACTTCCGGGCCAACGAAGACCCCAACGAGCGGAGCTAGACTCATGTCAAATATGGCGATCGGCCTGGCCGGATTCGGCCTGCTCTTTGTGCTGCTGGGCATGCGCATGGCTGTCGGTCCGGCGATGATGCTGGTCGGCGCGCTGGGCATCTACATGATCAACCCGCGCGGCGCCATGCCGACCCTGGGCGGTGAATCCTTCGGCGTCTCAACCATTTACTCTTTAACCATTTTGCCGTTGTTCGTCTTGATGGGAAATCTCGCCGGCATTTCCGGCATGAGCCGCGATCTATATACGGCGGCGCATGCCTGGTTCGGTCACTTGAAGGGCGGCTTGGCGTCCAGCACCATTGTCGGCTGTGCCGGGTTTTCGGCGCTCTCGGGCTCTTCCCTGGCGTCCGCCGTGACCATGGGCCGGGTCGCGCTGCCGGAAATGAAGCGCTACAAATATGCCGACTCGCTGGCCTGCGGCTCGGTCGCCGCGGGCGGCACGCTGGGCATTCTGATCCCGCCCTCGGCCGGGTTCGTCATCTATGCCATCTTAACCGAGGAATCCATTGGCCGGCTGTTCCTGGCTGGCGTTCTGCCGGGTCTGTTGCTGACGGCGTTGTTCGTCGTCACCATCTGGATATCGACCAAGTTGAAACCGGAACTGGCGCCGACCTCCGTGGTCAAAGCGCCCATGGCGGAACGCCTGACCGCACTGCGCAGCGCCTTTTGGATTCTCAGCATCATTTTCGTCACCATCGGCGGCATTTACTTGGGCGTGTTCTCAGCCGTCGAGGCCGCCGGCATCGGTGCCTTCCTGTCATTCCTGGTGGCGCTGATGCGCAAGACCGTGAATTGGGACTCCATGAAAGATGTTTTGCTGGGCACATTGCGCAGTACCGCGACATCGTTTTTCATTCTGATGGGGGCCTTTGTCTTTACCCCCTTCGTCGCCCTTTCGGGCATCCCCACGACCGTCACGGAAGCGCTGACCGGCATGGCCAGCAGCCAAATGAGCGTCTTGCTGATCATTTTGGCCGTCTACGTGGTGCTGGGCACCTTCATGGAAGGCTTCGCCATTCTGGTCCTGACGTTGCCCCTGGTGCAGCCGATCTTGGAAAGTTACGGGGTCAACTTGGTCTGGTTCGGGGTGATGATGGTAATCGTGCTGGAAATGGGCCTGATTTCACCACCCGTCGGGGTCAATGTGTTTGTTGTCAAGGGAATCGCGCCGGATGTGGAACTGAACGCCATCTTCCGCGGCATCTGGCCGTTCTGGTTCGCGATGATCGTCTGCGTGGCGATATTGCTCATGGTTCCCGATATCGCCCTGCTGTTGCCGAATACGATGTTTGGCAGCGGTTAACAGGCGGCGGCTCACGCCGTCAAGTCGCTGGCCTTCAACTCCGGATCAAAACCCCTGGCCTCATATTCGGCGAAGTTGAGCTCGATCTTGATTCCGTTGGGGTCGAACATAAACAGCTGGTAGCTGCCGTCGTCGTCAACGCGGCGTTGAGAGAAATCGACACCTTTTGATTTCAGGTGCTCCATGGTGCCGCCCAGATCGGTGCAGTGGAAGGCAATGTGGTCAAGCGCCGCGGAGCCATGGACTTTTTCCGATTCCTGGCCCAGATAGGCCTTCCGATTATCGCTGACATCCGGCCCGCCGGCGGTGATGTGAACGACGTCGTGATGACCGATGAACAACCAGTAAACCGGAAACTTGAAATCCGGGTTATTGCCGACCCGCAAGCCCAGGACATCGACGTACCAGTCTTTGGTTTCCTCGACCTTGTCGGTCTGAATCAAAACATGGTCGAAATTGATCAGCGCCATGGAATCCCTTTCAGCAATACACGATGGTAACTTCCATGTGCCGGCCGAGGTTACACCCGACGTCGGCAAAGAAAAACCCTGCGGGCGCGGTGCGGGTCGTCACGGCAATATCCGCTTGGTCCCGGAATTCTGAAGAGTTGGATATTAACGGCCACCTTAGCCGGGCCACTGTCGAAAGGGCTAGAGCGTCGTGCGCTATTTCATACGCACTGAGACGGTCAGTCCGGTTTGCCG
>CAZQPC010000337.1:0-5761 GCA_964595005.1 uncultured Magnetovibrio sp. | reverse complement strand
CGATCCTGGCGCTGGCCATGGCGACGGGCGGCGTGCTCCGCGCCATCGGTGCGGCGCGCCTCGCCATGTTCGCGACGCTGGCCGGCGGCGTCGCCAACGCCATCGCCGACCCGATCCTAATTTTCGGTTTCGATATGGGCATCGCCGGCGCCGCCTGGTCATCCGTCTTGGCGCGGTTCACCGTGTTCGCCGTCGGCGCTTACGGCGTGATTAAGTCGGATATGGTCGGAGACTTCGACGCGGGCGCCTTCGCCGGCGATTTGAAGCGCATTGCCGCCCTGGCGGGACCGGCCATTCTGACGAATATCGCCACACCCATTGGCAATTCCTACGTCACCGCGACCATGGCCACATTCGGTGACGATGCGGTCGCCGCATTTTCGATCATTGGCCGCGTCATTCCCGTGGCCTTTGGCGTTGTTTTCGCGTTGTCCGGTGCCGTCGGTCCCGTCATCGGCCAGAATTTCGGCGCCGGCAAGCTGGAACGGACCCGCCGGGCCTTGCTGGATGCCTTGATCATCGGCACCGGCACGATTCTGTTCTCCGCCTTGATCCTGTTCGTCTTCCGCGCCGAGATCGCCGATATCTTCAACACCAGCCCCGGCGCCCGTCAGGTCTGGGAGTTTTTCGCCACCTTCATCGGCATCCAATGGGTGTTCGTCGGCGCCCAATTCGTCGCCCACGCGGCCTTCAATAACCTTGGCAAGCCCTTGTGGTCGACCTGGTCCAACTGGGGCCGGGCGACATTGGGGACATTCCCCCTGGTCTGGTTGGGCGCCCAGGTGATGGGGCCAGATGGCGTGCTATTGGGTCATGCGGCAGGCGGCGTCGTCTTCGGCATCGGTGCCTTTGTCGTCGCCTGGCGTATGTCCGCGATCAAGCCGGTATCACCGCCCGACCAGCAACACGAACCGGCGCGCATGTTTCGCGTGCCCCTGTCCGCACAGACGGAGTACCGGGGCTGGATGGGCATCTATGGCTGCGACGAGGAAGAGCGGGCCGACGACGCCCCGAAGGACGCCGCCGGGTCCGGCTGAAGGTCAGTTCAGGTTGGTCTTCAGGAAATCCGAGAACGCCGCCCAGGATTGCGTGTCGGCGACTTTCCGGTAACGTTTCGAACCGATCACCGTGAAGGCGTGCGGGGCGCCTGAATAAACCTGCATCTCATACGTGACGCCGGCTTTTTCCAAATCCTTCGACAGGCCGGCCACGTGGTCCATGGTGATTGACGTGTCGGCACCGCCGTGGGCGATCAGCAGGGGCGGCGTGTTCTTCGGATAGCTCTGGCCATCGGGGGTTTTCAGACCGCCGTGGAAGGTGGCGTAACCGGCGACGTTCACCGCCTTGCCCGAACGCGCCAGTTCCAGGGTCGCGGCGGCGCCGAAGCAATAGCCCATGACGACAGCCTTGCCCGCGCCCTTGCGGCCCTCGGCCAGGCCGGCCAGGATCAAATTGCGCATCAATTCCCGGTTCTTGTAGAGCTTGCCCATCTCGGCCTTGCGCTTGCCGATTTCCTTCGGCCGGTTGCCCTTGCCGTAGAGGTCCAGCGCAAAGGCGTCGTAGCCCATGGCGGCCAGCATATCGACCCGCTTTTCTTCATAGCCGGTCAGCCCGTCCCAGTCGTGGATGACCAGAACCATGCCCTTGGATTTTCCTTCGGCGGCGGCGCCATAGCCTTCGTAGTCGGCGCCACCGGAACTGTAGGTGACGCTTTGTCCGGCCGTGGCCGTCATCGGCATCAACGGCGCGACGGCGCCGGCCAACACAAATCGTGAGAATGTCTGTGTGAACCTTCCAACATCCTCCCTTTGGGTTTGATTGGAATAATTCCAGCAAAAGTGCCGCACCGGCAACAACCGGCCTGACGTATTAAGAGACCAGACGGTTCGCGGCCGATTTGGCGCTCGCCGTCTCCAATGTCAGCCGGAACAGATCACGCTGCGCGTTCGATCCGCCGATGCGGTAGGTGTCGTCAATCACCGCGCCGATGTGTTCGGCGGCCTTGCCATACTCGCCCCGGCCATAGGCGATCATGCCGAGACAGATGCCGCGGCCGACGGTGTCGATGATCTGGCTGTTGGTACAGGTCTGGCCTTCGATGTAGGCGTGCTGGCTTTCCAAGAACCGGCCCAGTTTTTTCTCACCGCCGGCGGATATCAGGGTCATGGCCAGGTGCGCATCGGCGAAGGCGAAGGCGTGTTCGTCCGTGTGATACACCCACATATCGACCAGATCATCCCAGCGGTCACCGACATCGATGCCAGCCAGTTCCAACCGCCATAGCAGCGACGTACAGTCGTTCAGGCGCGTCACCATGTCCTTGTCACAGTCGGACACGTGCTGATCGAAAATGCCGATCACCCGGTCCGTCTGGCCCTTATCGATCAACGGCAGGCAGAGGTGCCACCACAGATGGCCGCGCAGCCACTTGGCGTCTTGCCAATGCGTGTTGGTGCCGTCCAGCCAGTCAATGCCCTCATCGAAACGTTCTTCCATTTGCAGCACATGGGCGACGGCGTGCACGCCCCAGCAATCCCTGGGTTCGATCTCGACGGCGCGCCGGCCCATGTCCTCGGCCTGGCGGTAGTCGCCGGATTCCTCCAGGCCGAAGGCGCCCATGCCCAGCAGATAGCCGAAATAGGGAATACTTTCGTTCCAGGCCTGCAGAATATTCATCACGGAATCCCGCATGCGTTCTGATTCGCCGACCAGATAATAGGCTTCGTGGGCGCATTTGGCGGCCATCATGTCGTTCGGGTATTCGGCCAGGATGGCATCCCATTTCTGGCCGGCGGCACACATCTCACCCGCCGCCGCCGTGGCGAAGGCATCAATGTGGGCCTGTTCGCGCAAGGTCACCCGCGAACGCCGGGCCTGGGCGGCGCGCAGTTCCAGATTGACCCGGGGGTGCGCCGCGCTGACCCCGCCGAACAGGCGCAAACACCCGGTCAGGCAATAACCCATGGCAAAGTCGGGGTCGACCTCGGCGGTCGCCAGCAGCTTGCCGACGGGCTCACCGGTGAACAGCATGTAATCGTCCATGGCGCTGTTGAAGGCATCCACGGTCTCCGGCAGGGCCGCCGTGAAATCCAGTCCGAGTTTATCCGTCGCCATGCGCGCACTCCGTTCTCATATGTGGGTTTATTGGGGCCTTATGTTTCCGGCAGCCGATCAGATGGGCTTGAAAAGGCCGGCCCCCTGGCACGCAGACAGGCGCCGTAGCCGGCCGGCATGTTCAATATCCCGCCGCCCAGGCCGGCGCCGACGCCGATGGTGCCGCCGACGGCGGCGCTGCCACCGACGAAAACCAAGGCCGCTTCGTTACCGACATTGCCATTGACCATCCTGGCGGCAACCGCGGCGCCGGTGACCGCGCCTTCAAGGCCGCCCTCCAGCGTACCTAGGGTGACGTCCGCCAGACCTGAACCGGTGCAGGTCAGATGCAGGGCCGCGGTGTCGCTGGCGGCATGCATGGTATGACGCCAGCCCTCGGGCGCGGCGGTGCAGGCGCTAAGCCCACCGGCGATCAGAAACAAGCATATTGCGCGGGTCCACCGCATGGGTCGTCGCCTCCCGTCGCCTTCCCCGGACATGGGACCACAGGCCGGTGACGCGGTCAATTGGCGCTTGAGCCGGAACCGTGCACGGGCGCATCATGACGGCGGCGCAATCTGCGCCGCAACCAACGGATCAGGAACCCGGCACCATGCTCAAGGCGCTGCTTTTCGGCACCCTTGCCGCCGTCGGCAATGGGATATTTGTCTACGGCCAGCGCGCTGTCGTTGCGCCGGAAAATCCGTTCCTTTTCGTCTGCGGCGCCGTGTTCATCTGCCTGATCCTGTTTCTGCCGGCGGCGATGATATATCGGACCGCCGACGATGTGGCCTATGACATGGACAACAAGGCGATGATCGCCATCAGCGGGTTTGGCTTCTTCCTCACCTACGTCGGCTTTTTCCTGCTCTATACGAACTACGGCGCGGCCCAGTATACGCTCTATGCGGCGATCTCCATCGTGACGACATCCCTGATCGTCGGCGTGATGATCTACCGGGAAGATTTCAACGTCTACAAAGCCGGCGCCATGGTTTTGGCGATCGCCGCCATCGCGCTCTGGACCTATGGAAATGCGAAGGCACCATCTTAACCACAAGATTTAAGGGAGTGACGAACATGAAGCTATACGGTTTTTGGCGTTCGGCGGCGGCCTTCCGGGTTCGCATCGCCTTGAATTTGAAGGGCCTCTCGCCCGAAACGGTCTCTATCGATCTGATGGCCGGCGAGCAGTCCAAGGCGGGCTATGATGCCGTCAACCCGCTGCACGTCGTGCCGACGCTGGTCGATGGCAATGCGGTCTTGCACCAGTCCGTGGCGATCATCGAATACCTGGATGAGACCCACCCGGAACCCAGCTTGCTGCCCGGCGACGCCGTGATGCGCGCCCGCATCCGAGCCGTCGCTCTGGCCATCGCGGCCGACACTCATCCGCTGCACACGGTCCGTATCTACCGTTATCTGGTGGACGCCCACGGGATCGACGATGACCAGTTCACGGCCTGGACCGCGCAGTGGTTGAATGCCGGCTTCAGCGCGGTGGAAAAGACGCTGAAAGACACCAACGGGGACTTCTGTTTCGGCGATACACCGACACTTGCCGATTGCTGCCTGGTGCCGCAATTGGCGGTCGCCGAGCGCTTTGGTATCGATATGGAATCGTTTCCGACACTTCAGGGGATCGGTGAGAAGTGCCAGCAATTGCCGGCGTTTGAAAAGGCGCTGCCCGCCAACCAGCCGGACGCCGCCTAAAATTAAGGGCCGCCGCGACGGCGGATTATTGCCCGGCCGCGGCCCGCCTTTGGCGCAAGGAAAGCACCGTCTCGCCGCCGTCGCTGGCCGATTGATACGGCGTCGAGATGGCATCGACGGCCGATGTCCAACCGGCGACGGTTTCACCATCGACAACCTCAATGGCATCAAAGCCACAGCGTTTCAGATGCCAATATTGATCGCGGAAGATATCGCCGACGGCGCGCACCTCGCCTTGGTAATTATAGCGGTCGCGAAGCCGCCGCGCGTTGGAGAACGGCCGGCCATCGGTGAACGCCGGAAAGTCCAGGGCGACCACGCCGAAATGGCGCAAATCATCTTTAACCTGGCCGGGCGTCTGCTCACTGGTCAGGCGCAGGCCCACTTGCGAGCCGCGTCCCATCAAGGCCGAACGCTGATCGCGCCAGCGTTTCAGGCTGACGATGACGGGACCGGATGCCGGCAGATCGTCATCGTCGCTGACATGAACCCACGGATCATCGGCGAAGGCGCCATCCTTAAGCAGCGGCATGGAACCTGTCCTCATAGAGCCGTTCCTTGAAGGGCGCTTCGCCGATGCGGCGGTAGGTATCCAAGAACCGCTCGCCCTCGCGGCGCCGTTCGATGTAGACGTTGACCACCTCTTCCACCGCATCAACGACATGGTCGCTGGAAAACGCCGGGCCGACGATCTTGCCGACACTGGCGTCCTCACCGGGGGCGCCGCCCAGCGTGATCTGGTAGTACTCTTCGCCCTTGCGGTCGACCCCCAGCAGGCCGATGTGGCCGACATGGTGATGACCGCAAGCATTGATGCAGCCGGAAATCTTGATCCGCAATTCACCGATATCATGCTGGCGGTCCAAATCCGCAAACCGCCGTGAGATACGCTGCGCGATGGGAATGGAGCGCGCGTTGGCCAGGGCGCAATAGTCCAGGCCCGGACAGGCGATGA
>CAZQPC010000336.1:0-5784 GCA_964595005.1 uncultured Magnetovibrio sp. | reverse complement strand
GCGCCGCACCGAGGTCGTCGCCAATAATCTGGCCAATATGAACACCTTCGCCTATCAGAAACGCCGGATCGAGTTCAACGACCTGCTGTATCACCACGGGGCCAGAAAAAACTCCGTCGCATCGCCGGTCGGCAAAACCGTGCCGGGCGGTGTGCATTCCGGCCACGGTGTCAGGACGGCATCCATCTACCGGGTCAACGAGCCGGGCGCCCACAAGCAGACCAACGGCACCTTCGACCTGGCCATCCAGGGTGAAGGGTATTTCCAAATCCAGCTGCCGAACGGCGAAATCGGCTATACCCGCGATGGCGCCTTCCAGAAAAGCGAAACCGGCACCCTGGTCACCCATGACGGGTTCGCGGTGCAGCCGGGCGTCGTCATTCCGCCGAATACCCAGGAGGTTACTGTCAGTGCCGACGGCAACGTGCAGGCGAAGATCGCCGGCGTCGATGCGCCGGTTAACGTCGGCACCATTCAATTGGCCCTGTTCGCCAATGCCGGCGGCTTGAAGGCGGCCGGCAATAATCTGTTCCTGGCCACAGATCAGTCGGGCGCGGCGGCCATTTCCAATCCGGGTCTGGCCGGTGCCGGCACGGTCATGCAGGGCTTCGTCGAGGCCTCGAACGTCAATGCCATCGAAGAGGTCGCCGCCCTGATCCGCGCCGAGAGGGCGTACTCCATGAATTCCAAGGTCATGTCGACAGCCGACCAGATGCTTTCGGTCAAGCGCTAGATTTCCACCCACTCGGTCTCTCCCCGAGGACACTCGCCGGGCGCGGTACGGGACCGCTCCCGGCGGCTTTTTTGGCGCAGGCAGGCGCTCGGCGCTTTTGAGGCCATCGCCATCGGGGGCGATCAGCTGGGCGGCCATGATATCTCGCTGGCCGATCTGCATTTGGCGCCCATGGCGGCGTATTTCACGATGACGCCGGAGGGCGCCCGGTTATTCGCGCAATATCCGGGTCCACTGTCTTGGTGGGATCAGATGAACCGGCGCCGCAGCCTTCGCGAGACGGACCCCGGCCTGCCGGCCTAAGATCAGCACGGCCGCGGCAATTTGACCAAGCCCCAGCCGGTGTATTTGTCCCAGCCCTTTTTGCCCTTGTCCTTGGCGTGCTTGCGGAAATAGGTGCGCAGCGCGTCGAGGCCCTTGACGCCCTTGTGCTTTAGGGCCGACGCCGTATAGCCGGCGATGATCGGCGCCGCGAAGGAGGTTCCCGACATGGCCCGGCCACCGCGCGGCGTGGCGGTCCATATGTTGACGCCGGGGGCTGCGAATTCCAGGTAATCGCCCTTCGAGGCAAACCTGGCGGTGCGTTCGGTCTTGTCCAGGGCGGTTACCGCGATCACCGACTTATAGGCCGCCGGATAGCTCTTCTTCTTCGAAAACGGACCGGCGTTGCCGCCGGATGCGACCAAGATGACGCCGACCTTATGGGCGTGCGCGACCACCGCTTTCATCAGCGCGTTCGGCGGCCCGCCAATGGACATATTGATCACCGAGACCTTTTCCTTGAGCAGCCAATCGAAGGCTCGGACGATTGCCTTGGTGCTGCCCAGGTTCTTGCCCTTGCGGCCGCCGTGGAAGACATTGGCGGTGCGGTAGACGGCATGCGGCAGCAGGCCGCCCCAGGCGCCGCGGCCGGCCAAGATCGCCGTCACCGCCGTGCCGTGCACGCCGGTCGGCGGTTTCTCGCCCTTCAACTTGAAGGACCGGTGTTTGATGGACACACCGCGGAAGGCCGCGTGCTTGGTGTTCACTTCGCCGTCGATGACACCGATGCGCATGCCGCGGCCGCAGGTCTTCCCGGCCTTCTTCCACCGGCTGGCCTTGCGCGCCGTATAGCTCTTGTCCGGGGCTCTTTTCTTCCGGCGCTTGGCATGGTGTTCGAAATAATGGTGGACGTCGGCGACGACGCCCGGGAACCGCGTCCGATGATGTTCGCGCACATGGAAGGGATGGCGGCCGTCGATAATATCCATGTGGTAAAGCTTCGATCCCATGGCCGGGAGCTCAGTGATTTCGCGTATTTCGAGACCCAACTCGGGAAGCGCCGCCAAATAGTCGGCCGGCGGATCGAGGACCAGGATTTCATTGCCCATATGGTGATGGTCGTCTTCGTGGCGGACCAGATGATCGACATTCTGAACCGACGTGCATGACGCCAACAGGCCGCCAACAACAAAAACCGCGGTGGCCAGCCGCAACCCCGCGCGGCGTTGAAAGTCCTTCAGGTAACCGGGCATTTCATCCCCTCCGACCCTATTAATCACACTCGGAATAATAACGCACCTATGCGCCGTGTAAAATGGCGACGTGATCCGTCAGCGGTCGAAAGCCCTTCCCATGATAACCGGCAAAGGCCAATATAAGGGTCTGACGCTGGCCCTGGCGGGGCTTCCAAGGTTGAGGGTGGAATTTTTGCGTTCGAGGAGGGACGTGCCGTGCGGCTCAATATCGGCCACAAGATTTTTGGCATTGCCGTCATTGTTCTGGCCCTGATGCTGGCCGTCGCCGTCTATTCGGTCGACCGCATCGCCAAGATCAGCGACGATCTGGAAACCGTCGCCACCCGGCATCTGCCAGTCACCGAGATCGTCGCCCGGATCAATGTTCACGTGCTTGAACAGGGTATCGTCTTGCAGCGCCTGTTCACCATTGCCGAAGAAGGTGAGCCGGGCGGCGCGGCGGCGGCCCGCGGCCGCGACGCGATGACCATAATTGGCAAATCGATCGTCGGTGAATTCATTGGCGCGCGCCGCCTTCTCAAGGCCGAGGCCGCCGAGAATAACATCTCGCGCCATGCCGCCGAGGCGGCGGCAACCCTGGCCAAGGCCCTGAACGCCATTGAGACCGAATACCTGAAATTTGAAGCCCATGCGCAACTGTTGCTGGGTGCGCGCGAAGCCAGTGACCGGCCCGGTTTCGATGACCTGCTCAGCCAGATGAACGCCCGCCAGGATGCCATCTTCAACGAGATTGCCAATCTGCGCCGCCACGTGGCGCGGATGACCGACGAGGCCGTTGCGCGGGCCGACCACGAAGAGCGCGCGCTGTTGATCGCCAACTCCGTGCTGACCGGATTGGCGGCGATCCTGGCCATCGGGTTTTCGATCATCATCACCCGGGCCCTGGTCGGTTCCGTGCGCCGGCTGGTTGCCGGCACGGAGCGCATCGAGTCCGGGGATTTGGATACGGAAGTGCCGGTGACGACGTCCGATGAGGTCGGCAGCCTGACCGCCAGCTTCAACGATATGGTCGGCGGGCTTCGGCTGAAGGAGCGCATCAAGGACACCTTCGGCAAATACATGGACCCGCGCATCGTCAGCAACCTTCTGGACAATCCGGAATTTTCCGAACCGGGCGGCGAACGCCGCGAAATGACCGTCATGTTCATTGACCTGAAGGGCTTCACGACCATATCCGAACGCCTGGAGGCGGACCAGTTGGTGAACACGATCAACGGCTTTTTCGGCCACATGACGGAGGCCATCTCGGCCAACGGCGGGGTCGTCGACAAGTTCATGGGCGATGCCGTGATGGCGTTCTGGGGACCGCCCTTTACCGGCCCCGATGAACACGCGGCCTTGGCCTGCAAGGCGGCCATGGGAGCGTTGGACCGCCTGCAGGTGTTCCGCGCCGAGGTCGCCGCCGATCTGGGCGATGGCGCGGCCGAATTGGAGATCGATCTCAGGATCGGTATCTCGACCGGGGAAATGGTGGTCGGCACCATCGGCTCAACGGCGTCGCGCAGTTTCACCGTGATGGGCGATCCGGTGAACCTGGGCTCGCGTCTGGAAGGCGCCAACAAGGCCTACGGGACGCTGGTGATGATTTCCGAACGGACCCGGGAACTGGCCGCAGATGAGGTGGCGGCCCGCGAACTGGATCTGATCCGCGTCAAGGGCAAGGCCGAACCGACCCGGGTGTTTGAGCTTGCCGGGCTGGCATCCGGCCCGGCGGCCCTGGCGGCACCGGCCGGCGACAATTTCGAAGCCGGCCTCCGGGCCTACCGGGCCCAGGACTGGCCGGCGGCGGCGGCGGCGTTTGAGGCCTGCCTTGCCCGCCGCCCCGACGATGCGCCAAGCCGCATTTACCTCGGCCGGATCGAGCAACTGCGCGCTCAGCCGCCGCCGGCCGATTGGGATGGGGTCTGGGTGTTCGATACGAAGTAGCCGGGCACCGCCGCGATCGGCGACGTCCGCATTCGGGGTTGGAACGGACCAACGTCCACGATGGATTTTTGGACCGGAGTTGACCCGATTCGGACATTGTCAGGTGTGCCTCGTGCACATACCCCTATAATTATTATGGCAATTGAAACGGCTCTCCATGAGGTCAACAATATTGCGTTATAGTGGCAGGAGGCGATTATGCGGCACTTCGATGGGCGGCCTCGGCCTTGAGAACGCAATCCAAATGGCCATCCATTTTCTTGCTCGTAGCCTGCGAGGCGATGGCCCTTGCACTCTGGTTTTCGGCAACCGCGATTATCCCGGTTCTCAGGCTTGAGTTTCCCATAGATGACACACGGGCATCACTGTTCAGCAGCATCGTGGCCGTTGGATATGTCGTTGGAACCCTGGGAAGTGCGTTTTTGGGACTTGCCGACCGGCTACACCCGAGACGTTTCTTCATGGCCTCGGCATTGGTGGCGGCGGGATCGAATATTGCAATCCTTCTCTTTGAGCCGACCTCCTGGTTGATCGTATTTCTAAGGTTCGTTACTGGCATGTGCATGGCGGGGCTTTATCCCGTCGGCATGAAGATGGCCGCCACCTGGGCCAAGGGAGATACGGGCCTCCTAATTGGGGCACTCGTCAGCGCGTTGACACTCGGTGCGGCGGTTCCCCACCTATTCAACGCCATCGGTGGGCTAAATTGGCACTTCACCCTGATTGCCGCGTCGATCCTCGCCGTGGCTGCCGGTCTGCTCGTCAACTGTGTTGGCCTCGGCCCAGCCTACGGTAAGGTGCCGCCGTTCAATCCGGCAGTGGTCATGCGGGCATGGACGGACAAAGCAATCAGGTTCGCCAACTTCGCCTACTTCGGCCATCTCTGGGAACTGTACGCCATGTGGGCGTGGGTTGCTTTGTTCCTACATGCGAGTTTTGCCGCGAGCCTGGGTTACGACACCGCCACCGTTGAACTCTATGCCAATCTTTCGACGTTTGCCGTGGTCGCGGCTGGCGCCGTCGGAAGCATTGTTATCGGCCTTCTGGCGGATCGGCTTGGGCGTACCGTGGTCACTGCGACCGTCATGCTGGTGAGCGGCACCTGCGCTCTCACTGTCGGCGTTCTATTCGGCGGTAGTGTATGGATCGTGCTGGCAGTCTGTCTCGTATGGGGCTTCACCGTCGTTCCGGATGCACCCCAGACATCGGCATGCATCATCGAGCTATCCGAGCCTTCAGACGTGGGCACCATGCTCACGGTTCAGACGTGCGTTGGGTTCATACTGACGATGCTACCTACTCACATCATTCCGCAGATGGTGGACTTGTTTGGTTGGCACTATGCCTTCATGCCCCTTGCCATTGGTCCGATCCTTGGCGCGTATGCCATGCTGCAACTCAGGAAACATCCTGATGCGATCAAACTTGCCGGCGGGAGAAAATGATCCAGTTGTCGAATGTCGTCTTTTGTCTAATCCCGGAAGTCACAAGGATTGCCGATTAGCGCCCGATATCAGAGGTTGCCGCGGCACGCAAGATCGCCGTGGTGATGGTGCGCCTGTGGCGCGACGAGACCACCTTCGTCTCGAGCAAAGAGGAGATGCCGGC
>CAZQPC010000335.1:0-5827 GCA_964595005.1 uncultured Magnetovibrio sp. | reverse complement strand
GGTTCTGTACAAATAGTTCTGCAAAAAGGTTTTGAGGTAAGAAGCGACCATGGCATGCCGAGTGATTGTTGAGATCACTTTGGTAACAAGGAGCACACCATGGCCACTGAGAATGTTAAGGCGGCGATTGTTTCACTGAAAGAGCTGTTGTCGGGAGATAATGATTTTGTTCGCGACGCGGTCCGGGGATATCTGCAAGATGTCTTGGAAGAAGAGATGACGGCGACGGTTGGGGCCGGCAAGGGGGAGCGGTCGCTGGGCCGTCTCGGCTATCGCTCGGGCTATTACGAACGCGCCCTGGTGACACGGGTCGGCCCTGGTGACACGGGTCGGGCGGATCGAGTTACGGGTGCCGCAAGACCGTGACGGGCGCTTTTCGACGGATCTGTTCGAGCGTTATCAGCGCTCGGAGAAAGCGCTTATGGCGGCGCTGACGGAGATGTACGTGCAGGGCGTGTCGACGCGCAAGGTGAAGAAGATCACCGAGGAGCTTTGCGGGCATCGGTTCTCGGCTTCGACCATCTCCAATATCGTCAAGAAGCTGGACGTTCAACTGCAGGCTTTCGCCGAGCGCCGGTTGGACGAGCCGTTCCCCTACCTGATTGTCGATGCACGCTATGAGAAGGTTCGCGAGAACGGCGTCATCGTCAGCCAGGCGGTGCTGATCGCCTTGGGCATCGACGAAGAGGGCCGGCGCCAGGTGCTGGCCGTGGAGCTGGCCAACCGCGAGAGCACGTCGTCGTGGAAGGCGTTTCTTCTGGGCCTCAAGGAGCGGGGCCTCACGGGTGTCGAGTTCGTGGTCTCCGACGATCACGCCGGTCTCAAGAAGGCGATCGCCGAGGCCGTCCCCGAGGCGGCCTGGCAGCGCTGCTATGTGCACTTTCTCAGGAACGCGCTCGATCACATGCCCCGCAAGCGCGACGATGACTGCTTGCAGGAACTGCGCTGGCTCTATGACCGCCGCGATCTCAGCGAAGCGCGGCGCGACTTGGCCGCCTGGCTGACGCGTTGGCAGAGCAAATATCCGAAGCTCACCGACTGGGTCGAGGACAATATCGAGGAGACCTTCGCCTTCTACCGGCTACCGCTGCCCCACCACAAGCACCTCAAGTCCACCAACATGCTTGAGCGCTACAATCAGGAGATCAAGCGGCGCACCCATATCGTGCGGGTCTTTCTGAACGCCGAAAGCTGTCTGTGCCTGATCCGTGCGCTGGCTGTCGAAACCCATGAGGACTGGCTCGAGGCCAACCGATACATCAACATGAAACTACTCAAGGAGCACAAGCGCGAACTCATGAAGGAAGCCGCCTGACGGCGGCTGGGCATGGTCGGCGCTGCGATACCTAATGTCTACGCACCGACAATGCCCCGGAGTTCATTCGGCAACATGGTCAACCTAATTGCAGAAGATTCTGGGCATAACTCGGTTTTCGAAGTGGCGGGCCGGTTTGTTGGATTAAGCATGCGGCCATGCCGGTGAAGCCACCGGCGTTGGGAGCGCCATCAAAACCATTGTCGGTGACCTATTTCATCGAATATTCCGATGTAAACTATAGAGAATAAATATTTTTCCTATGCACCCTTATCATGTCATCCTTCCGTAAATCCCAGTGAAATAATCAATTTCAACAAGAGGATGGAGCGGCAATATCGTATGAAAAGGGAGGATCAAATGACTCGGTTTAAATTCATTAGCTTGTGCATCGCCTTGGCGGTAACACTTGGCATCTTTTCGAGTGCCACACTGGCCGCCGATAAGAAGAAAGTACTGACGTTCGCAACGATATCCACCGAGGAAATGGCAGCGATGGCTGCCCGTTGGGAACCGACGATCAAATACATTGAAAAAAAGGCCGGCGTAAAAATCAATTACTACGCCACGACGTCCTATGCGGCTGCCGTCGAAGCGCTGCTCAACGACTTCGCGGATTTCGGCATGCTGGGCCCGAAGATCTATCTCGTTGCGCGTCAGAAATCCGACAAGATCGATCCCATTGTCGGCACCGGGCGACCGGCCAACCATTACCTGAAAGAACCCTGTGCCTGTTACCACGGGCGTCTGATCACCAAGAAAGGATCGAAATTCACGACCATCGATTCGCTCAAGGGCGCCGTCCTCGCGCTCACCGATCCGGGCAGTACGTCAGGTAACGCGCTCCCCCGCGCGCTGTTCCCCGAGAAGGTCGGAGGAACGCCACTGGACGAATACTTCGGGAAGATCTTCTATGCCGGTAGTCACGATGCTGCAGCGAAAGCGGTCTTCAACAACAAGGCCGACGCCGCTTTTGTGTCCGAGAATGCGCTCTCGCGGGCGATCGATCGGGGCGCCTTGAAATACGGCTCCTACAACCACCTTTGGATTTCGCCGAGTGTCGTCTCCAACCCCATCGTCGTCAATAAGAACAGAATGTCGGCTGAAGATATTGCCAAGATGAAGTCGATCCTCGAGAACATGGTTAATGACGATGCCGGCCGCGCTGCTCTGAAAACGGTGAAGATCGCGGCATTTCCTGAACTCACGGATAAAGGGTTCGATCCGCTTCGCAAGGTTTTGGCGAAGAAGAAGGAAATGAAGAAGAAAAAATAAGAAAAGCAACGGAACCGAGGCATAATTCTCCATCCGGGCCGGCAGAACCAATCCCTGCCGGCCCATCGGATGCAGGCTCGGTTGCGAGTTTCATGGATACGTAGATCTCTTCAAGCGGCAACCGGCCAGTGGGTCAACTCGCCTACGGGGAAAAGAATATGGCGTTACTGGAAGTCAATGACCTGCGAAAGACCTTTCCGACTGGTGAGAAGGCGCTAAACGGGGTCGATTTAAGTG
The DNA here is from genome assembly GCA_964595005.1 of uncultured Magnetovibrio sp. Classification (GTDB taxonomy): domain Bacteria; phylum Pseudomonadota; class Alphaproteobacteria; order Rhodospirillales; family Casp-alpha2; genus UBA3470. The sequence goes on along the minus strand of CAZQPC010000335.1, from coordinate 3,000 downwards.
TCGAGAAACGCGAGATCGTTGCGCTTTTGGGTTTAAGCGGCTCGGGCAAGTCGACGCTGCTCCGCTGCATCAATCGCCTCGTCGACCCGGACTCCGGCCAGGTGGTCCTCGACAGCACGGATATCACGTCGCTCGGCAAGCACGACCTCAGGAAAGCCCGGGTCCAAATGGGTATGATTTTCCAGGAGTTCAATCTGGTGAACCGATTGAGCGTTATCGAGAACGTGCTTTCGGGAACACTCGGGGTGACCAGCCTTTGGCGAACGATTACCCGTGCTTTCAAGAAGGACGACATTCAACGGGCCATCGAGCTTTGCTCACGGGTCGGTATCGCCGATCATATCGCCAAACGGGCCGATCAGCTGAGCGGCGGACAGCGCCAGCGTGTCGGGATCGCAAGGGCACTTATGCAGAACCCAAAACTGCTGCTCGTCGACGAACCAACGTCCAGCCTCGATCCAAAGATCGGCGCCGAGGTCATGGAGTTGGTATGTGAAGTCGCCGATGAACGCAATATACCGGTTCTGTTCAGCGTTCATGACCTCGGCATCGCGCGAACCTACTCGCAGCGGATCATCGGTCTTCAACAGGGCGAGAAGGTCTTCGACGAACAAACCAGCGCTCTCGATGCGAATTCGATCGAGCACATCTACGGGTTCGCGCCGAACGGGTCGCCGGCATCAGTAGCCCATTGACCTGCGGGTATTAATGATGCCGGCAGCCAATCCCACTTTGATCCAGAACCCCCTTCGCCAACCGGCCGATCTGCTGCGCCGTTATACCATTTACGCCGTCATCGTGGCCGTCATTCTGGCCATGTCGGTGCATCTCCTCGTTTATGGCACGGACTGGAGCCGCATGGGATCGCCGAGCGAGATTGCCGAGACCGCGATCAGCCTGCTGCCAAACCTGAACTTTATTCCGAAAATTGTGTCGCCGCTTCTGGACACTGCCTTGATGGCATTTTGGGGGACACTCCTGGCCGTCGTCATGTCGGTCCCGGTATCCTATCTTGCGGCGGCAACGACGACGCCGAGCATGATCTTCACATTCCCCATCGGCCGCGGGCTGATCGTCCTGTCGCGGTCGACCCACGAGATCATCTTCGCGCTGATATTCGTCGCCACGTTAGGTCTCGGGCCGCTACCCGGTATTCTCGCGCTGGCCTGCCGGTCCGTCGGTTTCATGTCGAAGACAACCGCCGAGGCCATGGAAAACGTCGACCGTGGCCCCATTGAGGCGATTGCCGCCACCGGCGCCGGCCCGACGGCCCGCTTCCTGTTCGGCGTGGTGCCGCAAGTGTTTCCTATGTTTCTCGGCAACGCCATCTTCGCCTTCGATGCGAATGTTCGCCGCGCAGCTATCCTTGGGATGGTGGGTGCCGGCGGCATTGGGCTGCATTTTTCGGAACAGATGAAATCCTATAACTACGGCAATGCCGGAGCCTGTGTGCTTGCCGTCGTCATCCTGGTGGTCGTCGGCGAGATCGTCTCGAACCGCATTCGCACCAAGCTTATCTCCGGGTAACGCGACATGGCCGACAACACAGCCGATCTCCATAAGATCTATTTGTCCGGCAGGCGGGCGGCTCGGCTCGTCAAGTACGGTGCCGGTTTGGCGCTCCTCGTGTTCGGTTTCTGGACGGTCAGTTTCCTGGAAATTCCCATGGATCGATTGTTTGGCTTGTTCGGGCGCCTTGGCCCCATGCTCGCCAATAGAATTTTCCCACCCGACTTGGCCTATGCGACGGATTGGAAAGTATTATTGTCTTTGGTCGAGACCATTGAGATGTCAATCCTCGGGGCCTTTTTCGGGACGGTCATCGCCATTCCGCTGGCCTGGTGGGCGGCTTGGAACATCACGCCAAACCGCACCATACTCTATCCGTTCGCCCGCGCCGTCATCGTCCTCTGCCGCTCTGTTCCCGCCTTAATCCTGGGTTTCCTGTTGGTCGCCATCTTCGTGTTCGGGCCCTTCGCGGGCGTTCTGGCCTTGACCATCGGAACCATTGGGTTCACCGGTAAACTGATGGCCGAACAGGCGGAAACCATCGACATGGGACCGGTCGAGGCGATGCGAGCAACCGGTGCCGGACCGCTAAAAGTGTTTATTTTCGGCATCTGGCCGCAGGTGAAGCCGGCCTGGTCGGGCATTATCATCTACAACTGGGATGCCCGATTGCGCGGCTCGACGATTCTCGGTTTCGTAGGCGCCGGGGGCATTGGCTTGCACCTTCGCCTGCAGATCTCGCAGCTTGAGTACCATGCGGCCATGGGCATCATCATTCTCGTTGTTGTCCTGGTCATTTTCTCCGAGGCGATGTCCCACTTCCTTAGGGAACGGTTGCGCTGAGGCTGTCATGGGGAAAATCACCGAGCGCAATGTCGATCAATCCACCGCCACGACCTGGGGTTCGGTGACCATCTCGCCGACGGACGATGTGGTCGTCGGCAGTTATTCCACATGGGCGATAACCTTTACCGTCGGCGCATACGCCATGGATGTGGGCGGCGGGCTGAAAATCGGCACCCGGCGTCAGGCGGACTTCGGCCACCCCCAGTTCGACGATCCCGCGGCCGACAACTATGCCACCGTCACTTGCTCACGTGGGGGCGCGCGGTTCGAAACCTATTTCGATCACCGCGGCCACAAGCGCCCCTTCAACGCCGTCGTCGTCATCCGCCTGACGGCGGGCCCGCTCTATCCGGGCGATACGATCACGGTGGTTCTCGGTGACACCTCGGGCGGATCACGCGGATTGGCCGTGCAGACCTTTCCCGAAAGCGCCAGCGATTTCGCCGTGTTCATGGACCCGATCAGCTCAGGCGAATACAAGCGTGTTTACTGCGCGTCACCGAACTTCAGTATACTCACCGGCCCTTCCGAATACTACACGGTGGTCGCGCCGACACTGGTTCAGGCCGGCAAGCCGTTCCGCGTGCAGGTCCGCGGCAATGACAAGTTCGGCAATCCGACGCCTGTTTCCGCCTTAGGTCTTAC
>CAZQPC010000334.1:0-5845 GCA_964595005.1 uncultured Magnetovibrio sp. | reverse complement strand
CTTGAATCATATTTTACAAAGATTGGGAATCCGTTAAATGTCCACAGGCCCTAGTCCGCTGTTGGGAGAAAATCGGTCATGCCCACTTCTGATCGCTTCACGCGTTTCCTGAACTTTTCACGGGAAGGCGGGCGGGCGGGTCAACTTCGTTGACACATATATCGATCCGTTGCGTTCCTACCACGGACGCACCGGCGAGACGCCACTCAAGGCTCGCTGCCATGCAGGCAACGATCCCGCCTCTCCGATCGACGAAGCAGAAACAACGTGCGGCACAGCGGATTGTGTGCGGCTGGTGCCGAAGAGTTCAAAGAGCGACACGAGCGGCCGGTGGATCATCCGCAAATCCGGCTACGGCGACAACATCATGCGAAGCCCTGACGGGCCGCATATCGTGAAGGAAAATACGCCTTAGCGCCGGTGCCCTACTCCACCAGCACCGGCACCTTGCCGTCGCCGCCGCGCTTCGCCGGCGGTTTTCCCTTCTTGCGTTTGACCGGCAGGTTGGAGCCTTCCGGGTAATCAAAGACGGGCTTGCCGTCCTCGATCTTGACGACCACGACACCGCCCTTGGCCAGTTTGCCGAACAGCAGTTCCTCGGCCAAAGGCTTCTTGATGTGCTCTTGAATGACGCGGGCCAGGGGCCGGGCGCCGAACTTCTGGTCATAACCCTTCTTGGCCAGCCATTCGCGCGCACTTTCCGTCAATTCGATCATCACGTTGCGGTCTTCCAACTGGAATTCCAGTTCCATGACGAACTTGTCGACCACCTTGGAGACCACGTCTGGGGGCAGCGACGAGAAGCCAATTGTCGCGTCCAGGCGGTTGCGGAATTCCGGCGTGAACATTTTCTCGATGGCTTCCGTGTCGTCGCCGATCCGTTCCTCGCGCTCGAAACCAATGGGCGGCTTGGCCATTTCGGAGGCGCCGGCATTGGTGGTCATGATCAAGATGACGTTGCGGAAATCGATGCTCTTGCCGTTGTGGTCGGTAAGCTTGCCGTGGTCCATGACCTGCAGAAGTATGTTGAACAGATCCGGATGCGCCTTTTCGATCTCATCGAGCAACAGCACGGAATGCGGCTGATGATCGACGGCATCGGTCAACAGGCCGCCCTGGTCGAAGCCCACATAGCCCGGCGGGGCGCCGATGAGGCGCGAGATGGAATGGCGTTCCATGTATTCGGACATGTCGAAGCGCACCAGTTCGACCCCCATGATCAGGGCCAACTGGCGGGCCACCTCGGTCTTGCCGACACCGGTGGGGCCGGAAAACAGATAACTGCCGACCGGCTTTTCCGGCTCGCGCAGGCCGGCCCGGGCCAGCTTGATGGCACTGGCCAGCGCGCTGATGGGTTCGTCCTGGCCGAACACCACGGTTTTCAAGTCACGCTCCAGATTGGCCAGGGCCTTGCGGTCGTCCGTGGACACGCTTTTCGGCGGGATGCGGGCAATCTTGGCGACGATTTCCTCCACATCCTTGACCGTCACCGTCTTCTTGCGCTTGCTTTCCGGCAACAGCATGCGCGACGCGCCAACCTCATCGATGACGTCCAGAGCCTTGTCCGGCAACTTGCGGTCGTTGATGTAGCGGGCCGCCAGTTCCACCGCCGTTTTCAGGGACTCGGCGGTGTAGCGGACCCGGTGATGTTCCTCGAAATAGGGTTTCAGGCCCTTCAGGATCTTGATGGTATCTTCGATCGACGGCTCATAGACGTCGATCTTCTGGAACCGGCGCACCAGGGCCCGGTCCTTTTCGAAGTAGTTGCGGTATTCCTTGTAGGTGGTTGAGCCCATGCATTTCAGGGCACCGCCCTGAAGCGCCGGCTTGAGAATGTTCGACGCGTCCATGGACCCGCCCGAGGTGGCACCGGCGCCGATGACCGTGTGGATCTCATCGATGAATAAGATCGCGCCTTCCAGGTTTTCCAATTCCGTCATCACGGCTTTCAGGCGTTCCTCGAAATCGCCCCGGTAGCGGGTGCCGGCCAACAGGGCCCCCATGTCGAGGGCGTAGATGGTCGCTTTCTCAAGAACCTCGGGCACTTCGCCGTCAACGATGCGCTTCGCCAGCCCCTCGGCGATGGCCGTCTTGCCAACGCCTGGGTCGCCCACATAGAGGGGATTATTCTTGTTGCGGCGGCAGAGAATTTGGATCGTCCGTTCGATCTCTTCGATGCGCCCGATCAACGGGTCGATGCGGCCTTCGTCGGCCTTGCGGTTGAGATTGACGCAATAGGTGTCCAAGGCTTCTTCGCCTTTTTGGACGACCTTTTCCTCGGTCAGTTCTTCATCGGCACCACTGACGGGACGCGAGTCCGCCTGGCCGGGAACCTTGGCAATGCCGTGCGAGATGTAATTGACCGCATCGAGGCGCGACATGTCCTGCATCTGCAGAAAATAGACGGCGTGCGATTCACGCTCAGAAAACAGGGCGACCAGAACGTTGGCGCCGGTCACCTCTTCACGGCCCGATGACTGCACGTGGATGACGGCGCGTTGAATGACCCGCTGAAAGCCGGCCGTGGGTTTCGGCTCGGTGACCCGTTCGGAACGCATGTCATCCAGGTCCTGATCGAGGAAATCCACCAGCTCCGCCGACAGGCGTTCCATGTCGATGCCGCAGGCTTTCATCACGGCGACCGAGTCCTGGTCTTCGGTCAGCGACAGCAGAAGATGTTCCAGCGTCGCGTATTCGTGGTGACGTTCCGTGGCATACGCCAAGGCACGATGCAGGGTCTGTTCAAGATTTCGCGACAGCATGGTCAATCTTCTCCATCATCGTCACCATCCTTCTCGATGGTGCATTGCAGGGGGTGTTGGTTCTCCTTGGCCAAATCCATCACCTGGTTGACCTTGGTCTCCGCCACTTCGTAGGTGAAGACGCCGCAGACGCCGACGCCGCGCTGATGCACATGCAGCATGATCTGCGTGGCGCGCTCCGCCGGCATGGCAAAAAACCGTTGCAGCACATACACGACGAATTCCATCGGCGTATAGTCGTCGTTCAGCATCAACACCTTGTACATGGACGGCTTCTTGGTGCGGGCCCGCGATTTAACGGCGATGCCGGTTTCGCCATCGTCGTCGATGCGCCGTGGTGTATTCGGTGTGTCGCTTAGTGTCGTCATTCTCATCCATTCGGCTTTCATCCGCGCGCCATCATGGCCGATGAGGACGGTCGAACGCGGTTCCCTACAATAATATGGGATATTTGCCGCCCGGCGAAAGGGCTGATACCAAATAATTGACCGACGGTGACCGAAATCCGCCGTTTTCCCGGCACCGGCATTGACGCCAGACGCGCATTCCTTGTTCAGGGGCGCGCCGGCGGTTAGCGTCGACGGGGAATCGGCACGGCTGGGAACGGCGCGACCATGGACAAAGAAATGACCCTCCTCTACCTCTCTCGTGGCGACATGGAGGCTTTGAAGCTGACGGCCGCGGACATCGTCGGGTGTATCGAACATCTAAGCCGTGGGCGCGAGACCGGCAGTGTCTCGAACGCCCCGAAAAGTGCCTTGAAGCCCGATCCGGACCGGTTTTTCATGTCGACCCTGGCCGTCGCCGACGATCCGCCGTTCATGGCCGTCAAATCACTGGGCATGAACGCCACCAATGGGCAGCGCGACCTGCCATCGATCGGCGCGCTGATCACCCTCTTCGACGGCCTCAGCGGCCACCCCGTGGCGGTCATGGATGGCGATTGGATTACCGCTCAGCGCACCGCCGGGCTCAGTGCCCTGGCTGCCAAGTACATGGCACGGCCGAATTCATCGGCGCTGGCCTTCGTCGGCTGCGGCGCCCAGGCCCAAAGCCATCTTGAGCTGCTCACGGAAATGTTTCCGATCACCGAAATCCGCGCACTTGGCCGCGGCGCCGCAAACCGCGACGCCCTGTGCCAGCGCGGCAGGCAGATGGGATTGACCGCCATCGCCGCCGCCGATGCCCGGGACGCGCTTGATGGTGCCGACATTGTCATCACATCGGTGCCCGGATCGAGCGCGTTGCAACCGTTCCTGGATACCGAATGGCTGCAGCCCGGCGCCTTTGTCTCCATGGTCGATCTGGCCCGCTCGTGGTTCCCGGACGGGCTCGACAGGTTTTCTCATATTATCATCGATGATGCGCCGCAGGAGGCAACCATGAAGACACCCATGGTCAAGATGTCCCTGGTCAAAGGCGATCTCCAGGATCTGGTCAGCGGACGCGAACCGGGCCGGGCATCTGACGAAGAATGCACCGCCTTTGCCTTCCGCGGATTGGCAATCGGCGATCTGGCCCTGGCCGCGGCCGCCTATCAACGCGCCGTTGAGATGGACATGGGGATTTCCCTGCCCCGCTGATCAGGCGGCTAGGTTCCTGCCAGCGCGCAGGTTTCCGGCACGAACAACTCTTCAATTTCCGGCCGCCTGGGGGCCAGGTATTGCTCGGCGGAATATCGGCAAAGCGCTTCCAAGTCCGTTCGGTTCTCAGCCACGCCATAGGGCCAGTAGTCGGTTCCCATAAGCGCCCGGGTGGCCTCCCATTCGGCGGCCAGCCAGGGCAGGTGAAGGCGGTTGGCGGACGCCGTGGCGGTCTCTTCCAACGCATCCATGGCCATACGCCGGGCTGCCACAAAGGCCTCATAAACACGGACCGCCAACGTTGGGTCGGCGGTCAGCAAGGTCTTGCGGATGCCGATGACATGCATGATCGGAAATGATCCTGTCCGGCGATAGAAATCTCGCTCCTCGGCAACAGGATCGGCGAACAGGCGGCGCACAAACGGGTCGCTTTGCGTGTAGGCCAGTGGCGTCATGGGCGAAATCATGGCGTCCAGCTCACCGGCGACCATCAACTCATTCAGGGTCTGGTCTTCGGCAATCGGCTGAACGTCCATGGACGGGGGCAGGTCCAGGGCCAGACGTTCCTTACGGCCGGCCTTGTTGGTGCCGCCGGTGCGGTATCGAAGATTACGGAAATCGACCCCGTAGTGGTCCTGAAGAATGCCGCGGGTCCACAACGCCATGGTCATCTGGTATTCCGGCACCCCGACGACACGTCCTTCCAGATCGCCGGGCCGCTCAATACCGCGGTCAGTACGCACATAGATGCCGCCGTGGCGGAAGGCGCGGGACACGAACACCGGGATGGCAGTGTAAGCGCATACGCCTTGCGCCGCCTGCATGATATAGCTGCTGGCTGACAGTTCCGAAATATCGAAGGGGGCATCGGTGAAGGCGCGCGCAAAAATATCCGTCGGATAGAGAATATGGGGATCCAGCTCAACACCGGCGATGGTGACGCGGCCATCCAGCAAGGGTTGGCAGCGGTCATAATTCCAACATCCCAATGACAGGCGTTGCGACATTCTGCGCCCCCCTTCCCGATCACCGAGATTGGACCAGTCGTCGGCGTATTGGCAATCCCCAACAATTCGTCTGCGGCGGCGCGGCGTCAGGCGTCCGAATAATCGTCTCCGTGAAAAGACATGCGATGACCGACCATGATCGGGAACCGTCGTGACCCAATGTCACGACGCAAGTCCATTTCATCCCCCGGAGGGATATATCCGTTGGTATCCTCGCTGGCGCGCGTGATGGCCAACATAACCTGGGCTTACGCCGCCGCGTTGGCGGCGACGGTCCCAGAACATCCATCCCCATCGCGCTTGAGAATGCCGTACGCTTCAAAAGTAAGCGCCCAGTGGGGGAGGATCCACTGGGCGCCCGATCTGGCCACCTAATCATGTTGGGGAGGAGAAAGATTAGGCAGCAAGCGGCTTGGTGAATTTTTCCACGGCGGCAGTGACCTGCTTGGTGATCGGCGACACGGAATGTTCCGCGACCTTCACACTCAGTTCG
>CAZQPC010000333.1:0-5865 GCA_964595005.1 uncultured Magnetovibrio sp. | reverse complement strand
CCCGGACGGCGCCGACGTCTATTTCGACAACACCTGCGGGCCGATCAGCGATGCCGTCATGGAAAACCTGGCCATGTACGCGCGGATCATAATCTGCGGCACGGCGGCGGTGCAGGACTGGGAACCGATACCAAGCGGTCCCCGGGTGCACCGCCAGATGCTGGTCAACCGGGCCCGCATGTCGGGGCTGTTGATCTTCGATTACGCGGACCGGTATGACGAGGCGGTTAAGCAGCTGTCCGACTGGCTCGACGAGGGTAAGCTGCAGGTGCGTGAACATATTCTCGATGGCATGGATCTGGCGCCGGGGGCGATCAAGATGCTTTATGACGGGGCGAACCAGGGGAAGTTGCTGATCAAGGTGGATTAGGGGCTGGTTATCCCCTCATCCCATCATTCTCCCCAACGGAGAAGGAGCACGTACCCTCTCCCTCGGGGAGAGGGAGGGCCCACGCAGTGGGAGGGTGAGGGGACGATGACTCAAAGGCCCCCCGCGATCTTCGGAATCAAATGAACTTCGCTGCCATCCGGCACTGGCTCAAACAGGGCATCTTGAAAAATCTGCCCATTGATCGCGACCGCGTAGCCAGCTTCCAGGTGCGGCGCCAAATCGGGAAACCGCTCGCCCAGCTGCCGGAACACCTGACGCACGTTGGCGGCGTCCAGGTCGACTTCCGTCTCGCCGCCCGTGTACTGGTGCAGGACCCCGGGCAGGACGACGTGGGCCGTCACGTGCTCAGTCGTCCCCGCCGGCGGCGGCCGCCTCGTCCAAGGCCTTCAGCACCTTCGGCGGCGACATTGGCAGCTCCGTGAAGCGAATTCCGGTCGCCTGCTCAATCGCTGAATTGATGGCCGCCATGGGCGGGATGATCGGCGTTTCGCCGACGCCGCGTACGCCGTAGGGGTGCACCGGGTTGGGCACCTCGACGATGACCGTGTCGATCATCGGCACGTCGGAGGCCACCGGGATGCGATAGTCCAGGAACCCGGCGTTCTCCAGCCGGCCATTTTCATCGTAGATGTATTCCTCGTTCAAGGCCCAGCCGATGCCCTGCACGGCGCCGCCCTGGAACTGGCCTTCCACGTAACTGGGATGCACGGCCTTACCGGCATCCTGCAGAACCGTGTAGCGGATCACTTCGACCCGGCCCGTTTCCTTGTCCACTTCCACGTCGACGATATGCGTGCCGAGGCTCGGTCCCGCGCCCTGCACGTTGATCTCGGCCCGGCCGGAGATGGGCCCGCCGGTGGTATTGGCCAGCTTGGCGATATCCTCGATACCCAGGGGATCGAAGTCGCCGACGTTGGAACTGGCCGGACGCGCCTCGCCGTTCTCCCAGACCACTTCGTCGATGGAGACTTCCCAGAATTGGGCGGCGCGGCCGCGCATCTTGTCAATGGCATCCTTGGCCGCGTGGATGATTGCCGTGGTCCCCGCAAACGTCGCGCGTGAGCCGCCGGTGAGGAACGTGTAGGGCAGGGACGCCGTGTCGGCGATCATCGGCCGCACCTTGTCCACGTCGATGCCCAGTTCCTCCGCCGCCATCATGGCCAGGGAAGCGCGCGAGCCGCCGATGTCCGGCGTGCCCGACAACAGGGCCACGGTGCCGTCCTCGTTGATGTTCATGGTCACACAGGTTTCGCCGCCGATGTTGAACCAGAAGCCCGACGCCACGCCGCGTCCCTGGTTCGGGCCGAGCGGCGCCGAATAGTGATCATGGGCCTTCGCCTGTTCCAGTGATTCGACCATGCCGATGGGTCCGAACTTCGGCCCATAGGCGGCCTGGGTGCCTTCACGGGCGGCGTTCTTCAGGCGCAAATCGAGCGGATCCATGCTGATCTTCTTGGCGATCTCATCAATTACGCATTCGACGCCGAACTCGGAGATGGGCGCGCCGGGCGCGCGGTAGGCCGCCACTTTCGGCCGGTTCGAAACCACGTCGTAGCCGACCACATCGACGTTCGCCAGGTCATAGGGCGCGAAGGCGCACATGGCGCCCGGCTGCACCGGCGAGCCTTGAAAGGCGCCGGCCTGATATTTCAACTCGCATTCGCCCGCCGTGATGGTGCCGTCATTCTTGGCGCCCATCTTCACGTAGACCTTGGCCCCCGATGTCGGGCCCGAGGCGCGGAACACTTCCTCGCGCGACATGACCATTTTGACCGGCGCGCCGGCCTTGTGCGACATGGCCAGGGCCAGGGGTTCCAGATAGACCACGGTCTTGCCGCCGAAGCCGCCGCCGATTTCCGACGCGGTCACCTTCAGCTTGGAGATATCGATGCCCAGCATGCGCGCGCAATGGCCGCGGACCACGTAATGGCCCTGGGTGGTGACCCACAGCTCGGCCAGGCCGTCGGCGTTGACCGTGGCGACGCAGGCGTGCGGCTCGATATAGGCCTGATGGACGGGGGCCGTGTCGAAAGTACGTTCGATGATCACATCGGCGTCGGCGAAGCCTTTCGCCACATCGCCGAGCTTGAATTCGACCTTCTTGGCGATATTCGAGGGTTTGTCCGGCGCCGGCTCGACCCCGATGGTGAACATGTCGTCGTGCAGCAACGGCGCATCGGGGGCCATGGCCGCTTCCACGTCGATGACGTGGGGCAGGACGTCATAGTCCACCTCGATGAGCTTCAGGGCCTTCTTGGCGATGGAGACGCTCGTCGCCGCCACGGCGGCCACCGGATGGCCGTCATACAACACCTTTTCCCGCGCCATGACGTTGCGGACGATGTCACGGTAGTTGACCAGCATCTCACCGGCCGGGACGAATTCCGACGGCATGTCGTTGAAGTCGTCGCGGGTGACCACGGCTTTGACGCCGGGCAATGCTTCCGCCTTCGACGTGTCAATGGATTTCAACACCGCATGGGCGTGGGGGCTGCGCAGCACCCGGCCGTGCAGCATGCCGGGCAGGCTGAGATCGGCGCCGAAGCGCGCCTTGCCGGTGACCTTGTCGACGCCGTCCGGGCGCACCGGGCGTTTGCCGACGATGCTCAGGTTGTCCATATCGACCAGTTTGGCTTCATCAGGCATGGCTCAGTTCCCTCTCATGTCGGCGGCCGTATCCAATACGGCGCGGACGATCTTATCATATCCGGTGCACCGGCAGAGATTCCCGGCCAACCAATAGCGAACTTCCGTTTCCGTCGGGTCGTCGTTTTCTTCCAACAGTTTCTTCGCCGCGACCAAAATGCCCGGCGTGCAGACCCCGCATTGCAGGGCCGCGTGTTCCAGGAACTTGGTCTGCAGGGGATGCAGGGTTTCCCCGTTGGCCATGCCCTCGATGGTCTCGACATTTCGGTCTTGCGCTTCGGCGGCCAGGACCAGGCACGAACAAACCAGGCGGCCGTCGACGATGACGCTGCAGGCGCCGCAATCGCCGGACGAACAGCCTTCCTTCGATCCGGTCATGTTCAGTTCATCGCGCAGCACGTCGAGGAGCGTCTGTTCCGGCTCGCACAGGTATTCCGTGGCGTCGCCGTTGATGGTGGTGGTGACATGAATTTTCGCCATCAGTTTTCTCCCGCGCGGTCGCGAGCAATGACGGCGGCGCGGCGTGCCAACACGCCGGCCACACGGGTCCGGTATTCGGCGGTACCCCGCTTGTCGTCAATGGGCCGCGCAGCCGCGCTGGCGGCGGCGGCGAGGATTTCCAGGGCCGCATCGTCAACGGCCGTGCCGATCAACGCGGCCGCACATTCCTCGACCAGCAACACCCGCGCCGCGACGGCGCCCAAGGCGACCCGGGCGGCGGTGCAGTTGCCGCCTTCATCCAGGGTCAGGTTGATCCCGGCGCCGACCACGGCGATATCCATTTCCGTCCTCGGGATGAAACGCAGGTACGCATCCCCCGAACGCGCCGCTTGGGCCGGCAAATTCAGACAGGCGACGATCTCGCCTTGCGCCAACGACGTCTGTCCCGGCCCCGTGCAGATATCCTGCACCGGGATTTCGCGCTCACCATACGGCCCGATGATCGTTGCCGTGGCGCCGGCGGCAACCAGGCCCGGCACGCTGTCGGCGGCCGGCGAGGCGTTGCACAGGTTGCCGCCCACCGACGCGCGGCCCTGGATCTGGGTCGAGCCGATCAGTTCCGCCCCTTCCACGACGCCGGGCCAGGCGGCCTTCAGCGCCGCGTGCTCGCCGAGCGCAATGCACGGCACCGCGGCGCCGATCTTAAAGCCGCCGTCTTCGTTTGACGTGATCGTCTGCATCTCGGGGATGCGTTTGATGTCGACAACCAGATCAGGCTCGATCATCTCGGCCCTGAGCTGCACCAGCAAATCGGTGCCGCCGGCCAAGATGCGGGCCTCGCCGGCGGCGCCGGCCAACAGGCCGACGGCGGCGTCGATGGTTTCGGGGGATTCGTATCTCATTTCATTCATGGTGGTTCTTCGTGTCCTTACCCGGTTCGTCGCTCCGTTACGCCGGAGCAGTGTCGTATGTTGGAGCCGTATGTTAATGCAAACGGGCCGCCAGAAAACCCCCATAAGCTGGTGATCCCTGCGGCTTGGGTCAAAAGTGTTGCGAATTCAAATCCGGTATCGATGTTATTGTGTCCTTGTCCCCATGCCCCCATGCCCCCATGCCTTCATCCTCTGGAGGGAGTCGTCCACAAGTCACGGCGGTCCGGGGAACCAAAGCACACAAATTAGGATATAGTTGGATGTTCCGCGCCCACCACAAGATATCCCGTACGAAAAGTACACCAAAGTACACAAAGGTAGGCAAAGGTACGCATTTACGTCGAAGAGCGGAGAGGGTTTTCAATGAATTCAATGTGTTAAGCATGTCCATTTTTGTGATGGTTTTGCGAAATTCGTTTCGAAAGTACACGAAAGTACACTTTCGCCCAGGATCGCTGCCGCATCCTCGACGCGCGGACGGAATGGTTCTCTCCGGTGGGGGCAGGGCTTTCGCAGTTCCACTGAGGGGCGCAACAGCGTGAATTGGCGTTTAATGATATCAGAAGGCAGCAAGAATCGATCCTATTTACGTGTTTTAATATAACTATATTAGGAAAAAATAGCATTATAAGATTAAAATGTCAAATCAAAAATGAATCACGCCAAGGCGATTTATGCAAAGGTCTCGAATTTTGGTCTTGTTGGGCGGCATCGGGATGCGAAATTCGTATCAAGTGACCTGGACAGCCACCACGTGTTCTCTTTTGGCGGGAGAATACACGCGTGTTTCAGTCAACAAATGCCGAGGATGATCATCACAGTTGCCGACGAAAGCAAAGCAAGAATGATTTGTCGTATCGTGCATCGCACGTTCCACGGATTGCTGTTATCCGATTCAGAATCCCCACTCCCGTAACGCTTGCCGTTATATAACGCGTCACGTTATAATCACCTATGATCAAAAGTTTCGCTGACGCCGAAACGGAGAAAATTTGGCGTGGCCAGGTTTCGCGGCGGTTGCCGGGCGACATCCATAACGTCGCGCGCCGCAAGCTGAGGATGCTGAATAACGCGCAACAACTTGTCGACCTGCGGGTTCCGCCCGCGAACCGCCTGGAAAGGCTGAAAGGCGAGCGGGCCGGGCAATACAGCATCCGCATCAACAGGCAGTGGCGTGTCTGTTTCGTGTGGCAGAACGGCGATGCCCGCCATGTCGAAATTGTGGACTATCATTGATGAGGTTAAGGCGATGAAAAAACTCCCCAACATCCACCCCGGCGAAGTTCTCCTGGAGGAATTTCTGCGGCCCATGGAGATCAGCCAGAACGCGCTTGCGCGGCGGATCGCCGTGCCGCCCCGGCGGATCAACGAGATCGTCCACGGCAAGCGGGCCGTGACGGCGGATACGGCGCTCAGGCTGTCGCGGGCCTTCGGGACCTCGGCGCAATTCTGGAT
>CAZQPC010000332.1:0-5880 GCA_964595005.1 uncultured Magnetovibrio sp. | reverse complement strand
AAGGACCTGCGGATCGTCGGTGATCTGCGCAGCGATGGCGAAATTCAGGTCGATGGGTCGATTGAGGGCGATATTCGATCAAAAACCCTGTTGATCGGCGAATCCGCCCATATCAAGGGAGAGATTACCACCGATACGGTGGTCATCCACGGCACCGTCAACGGTCAGATCAAATCACGCTCGGTCAAACTGGCCCGCACGGCCCACATGGTCGGCGATATCCTGCACGAGGATTTGGCCATTGAGACCGGCGCCTTCCTGGAAGGCCATTGCAAGCGGATCCAGGAGAAACCCGCCCCGAAACAGGTCACCGCGACCAATCCCGATCAAAAAGACAAGGCGCCGGAGCCGGCGAAAGCCAACGCCTGAGCGCGTTGGCGGTGATCCGTTAGGTCTCATTCAAAATTTCGGCGAACAGGCCCGGGTCGACGTTGCCACCTGAGCAAATCACCACCGTCGTCCGATCCCGGCAGGCTACGGCCCCCGCGAGCGCCGCCGCCAGGGCCACGGCGCCGCCCGGTTCGACCACCAACTTGAGGCGCAGGAAGGCTTGGCGCATGGCTTCCTTGGCTTGCGCGTCGCTGACCACCAGACCACCGGCCAGCAACCGCAGATTGACGGCAAAAGTCAGCTCACCTGGCGTCGGCGGCAGCAACGCGTCGCAGATCGATCGCGCGTCCGGATCGACCTCCTGGCGGGTTCCCTGTTTCAGGGACCGGGCGGTATCATCAAAATCCTCGGGTTCAACGGCAAACACGGCGGCGTCGGCAAAGGCCGATTTGATCGCGATCGCGGTGCCTGAGATCAGGCCGCCGCCGCCGCACGGTCCCAGGACCTGGTCGGGCGGTTCATCGATCTGTTCGGAAATTTCCAGGCCGATGGTGCCTTGGCCGGCGATAATCGCCGGATCGTCGTAGGGTTTGATTAATGACAAGCCGCGTTCGGCGCCGATCGCGGCGCCAATATCCTCACGGCTTTCCGTATAGCGGTCATAAAGAATGACCTCGGCGCCATAGCCTCGGGTGTTCTCGATCTTCAGCGCCGGCGCATCTTCCGGCATGACGATAACGGCCGGAATGCCAAGCAGTTGGGCGGCCGCCGCCACGCCCTGCGCATGGTTGCCCGACGAATATGTGACAACACCATTTTTCTTTTTATCTTCAGGTAGTTGACAGATTGTATTAAAGGCGCCTCGAAACTTAAAAGAGCCGGTTCGCTGCAGCGGTTCGGCTTTCACCAGCAGGCGTCCGCCGACGGCCTCATTCAAATGCGGTGATTCCAGCAACGGCGTCCGGACGGCGTAGGGCTCAATACGCGCGGTGGCGGCGCGCACGTCGTCAATGGTGGGCGCGGTCTGCGATGGCGAGGGCATGGTCCAAGGCCTCCTGGCATTCGGGTTCGGACAGGCTGGGCATATGGCCGACGCCGTCGACGGTGACGGCCGTCAAACCCGGTATGGCGTCCTGCATGCGGGCCAGCGTATCAACGGCAAGAATATCGGACAGCGCGCCCCGGGTAACCACCATTGGCAGGTTCGCCAAGGTTCGAAACAGCGGCCATAGATCCGGCGGTTCGGGTGACTCCAACAAAGGCTTGATGATATTGTAGTCCCAATTGTGAACAATCCGCCCGTTCGCCGCCTGCTCAAAGGTGCCTTGGGCGACCCACAGCCATTCGGCATCCGTGGTCGCCGGGATTTCCGGGAACGTGTTGCGCAGATAGGCGACGGCCTCGGGCCAATCGTCGAAACCAGCCGCGCCGTCGCGCATATAGGTGATGATCTTATCCAGACCATCGGTGCCGATTTCCGGCCCGACATCGTTCAACAGCACGCCGGCCAATGCCGTCGGCATGGCGGCGCCCATGCCCATGGCCATTATCCCACCCATGGATGTGCCGATGACAAAAACCCGGTGCAGGTTCAGTGCAGCCAGCAAATGCCGGATGTCATTGAGATAGGTCGGCAGTTGGTAGTTTTGCCATTTCGGATCCGGATCGGATTGGCCACGGCCCCGGTAGTCGGGACAGATCACCCGGCGTTCACCCTTGAGACGCTTCGCGATGCGGCTGAAATCCTGGGAGTTGCGGGTCAACCCGGCCAGGCAGAGCACCGGTGTCAGGCCGCCGTGACGCGGTCCGTAGTCGCGGAAACACAGGCTCAGGCCGTCTTGCGAGGTATAGCGCCGTTCCAGATAATCCAAGGTTGACGCCCTAAAGGCCCAGCAAGGCGGGCAGGCCTTCCAGGGTCGGCAGCATGTGCTCATGGCTGCCGGGGATGTTTTCCGGCGGTTGGCTGTAGCGGTTGATCCAGACCACCCGAAAACCGAAATTCGCCGCCGCCGCCGCATCCCAGGCATTCGACGACATGAAACAGACCCGTGTCGCATCGATATCGAAGGCATCGGGGACCATCTGATAGACGTCGGGATGGGGCTTGAAGATTTTCACCGTATCGACGGAGAACGACGTGTCCAGCACGTCGCCGATCCCGGCGCTGTCGATGGCGCCCTGCACCATTTCCGGCGAGCCGTTGGTCAGAATGGCCGTTTTCAGGCCGCCGGCCTTGAGTTTTTTCAGCATTTCCGGGACTTCCGGAAAAGCGTCCAGTTGCCAATAGACATCCAACAGCTTCCTTCGCAATGCAGGATCGTCGATGTCAAGCGCCGCCATGGCGTAATCCAGGGCATCCTGGGTAACCTGCCAGAACGGCACGTATTCGCCCATCAAGCTGCGCAGCCAGGAATATTCCAATTGGCGGACCCGCCACATGTCGGACAAGGGCTTTTCCTTGTCACCCAATTCATCCTTGTAGCGCGCCGCGGCGGCGGCGAAATCGAACAGGGTGCCATAGGCGTCGAAGACGCAAGCATCAATGTCCTGCATGGCGGCGGTCATGGGATATATCTCCGGAACAAGTTTACCATGTCGGTCGGGCGGAGTCGTGACACGGCGCCGCACGCCGGTCAACCGGTTGGGCCTTCACAAGTTAGAGCATCGAGCGCTATTTCGTGCGCACTGAGACGGTCAGTCCGGTTTGCCGGCTAGGAAGGGTTCGCGCCGCGATGCCGGCGCATCGCCAGCCGACCCTGACGCCGTCCGGTGGATCGGACTGACCGCCTCCGGTCACCGTTCCGGCGGCGCCGCTGCGTCGATAACGCTAACCGATACCCCGCATCGCCCGCGCGTCCTCTCCTGACGGAGCCACCGGAACGGCGATCTCAGTGCGTACGAAATAGCGCTCGATGCTCTAATTGCTGGAGAAATGTAAATCGTTTTCCAGGCCAAGGGCTACTTCCGTCTTGGCCAGGCCCAGGCGGTAAACCTGTAAATTCTCGAGCACCCTTTGGACATAGTTGCGGGTCTCGTTGAAGGGGATCATTTCGACCCAATCGACGGCATCCACGTCCTTGTCGCGTGGATCGCCGTGCAGCTTTATCCAGCGCCGGGCCCGGTGCGGCCCGGCGTTGTAGCCGACCAGGGCCAGCACATAGGAGCCCCGGAACTCCTTGATAAGATCACCCAGGTAGCTCTGCCCCAATGTCATGTTGTATTTGGGACTGGTCACCAGACGCAGCTTCGAATAGCGCAGGCGCAAGCCCTTCGACAGGGTTTTCGCCGTCGCCGGCATGATCTGCATCAGGCCTTGCGCGCCGGCGTGACTTCTCGCCGTCGCCCGAAAAGCGCTTTCCTGGCGGATCACCGCCAAGACCAAAGGCACTTCCGGCCGATCCGACTTGGCAGTTTTCGGAAGTTCCGGCAGTTTGAGCACGGGAAAGGCTTCACGCGGCAGGGGCGTGCCATTGCGCGCCGCCTTCTTGGCGATCCGTATGGACAGGTCGGGGCGCCCGCTGAGCCGCGCCAGTTGCGCCGTTCGGGCCCACCATTGGGGTTCGACGGACAACGCCATCAGGCTTTGAATGAAGGCCCGCACCTGATCGTGAGCGGCAATGTCGCCGAGAATTCGGATCACTTTGACCAGTTCATGATCGTCGAACTCCTGCAAAGGTTTGTCGGGCAACTTCACCACGCCGGGCAATTTCAGGCTTTTCCCCGGGCGCAGACGGGCGAACGCCAGTTGGCCATAATAGGTGAGGGGATGATCGGCGGCCTTGCGGTACCAGGTGACGGCTGCCTCGTCGCCGCCGCCGGCTTCAAAAGCGCGGCCCGTCCAGTAGGCGCCGCGCGCGATACTGACCGGAAATTTGACCGCACCATGCATGCGCTGAAAATGCTTGATCGCCGCTTTGTCGTCCTTGAGAAACCGCAAGGCGATCCAACCGGAAAGCCATTCGGCCTCCGCATGGGCGGCGCCACTGGGGGCCAATCCATTGTTCTTGGCAATGTCATACGCATCCGTGACACGGCCCTTGCGCAGCGCCCGGCGCGCCAGGATCGCGCGTTCCTCCCACCACAGTTCCGCGTTGGGCATCCCCGGCGGCAGGGACTTGGCCAGTTCAATGGCCGTGTCGAGGTTTTTCAGCCGCCGCCAGCGCAAGCGTTCGTAGACCAGACCCGGATGTTCCTGCATGGCGGCCGGCACCCGCTTGATCAAGGCATCGACATTGCCGGCGCGGCGGCGCAAGGCGATACGGGCCTGCGCCAGATGCCGCCAATCCTTGGTGGCGAAGGGCAACAACCGGCGGGCCGGGCGGTGACGCCCATTCCACAGCAGTCGGTCGAGCCGCTTGCGGTGATCGGCGGGCGACAGCAGGCCGCGGTAGCGTTTGAAAAAGGCCCGCGACTGCTCTCTGGAAAAATCGCCTTCGATCCAGGCCTTGCGGATACGTGCCGTGCCCTTGCCCAACAAGCCCATGGCGCGCTCAGCGGCGCCCAAGCGGGCCGCGCCGATGGCACTGAGCGGCGCGCGGGAGCCGAACCAGGAAACCACCTGTGCGTCGGTCATCGCCGCCGGCAGTGATTGTTCGGCGCGGCGCAGCAACCGCTCACGCAGCGGCCATCCCGGATTGTTGCCAAGGAAACGTTGCGTTTCATCAAACCCGGGGGTGACGCCCGCGCCGGTCAGCCGGCGCCAGGTCACGATCTTTTTCGCCAACGGGCTTTGCAAACGCTTTTGACGGTCCCGGACCGCTTTCCATTGGCCGGCGCTGGCCGCCTTGAAGGCGCTGCGTGTCAGCAGGGCATCGATATCCGACAGCGGACCTTCCGCCGCCGATGCCGGTGCGAAGGCTGCCATGTTGACCATGGCGCAGAAAATGACGGCGAATCGAAGCAGAAACCAACCTCCATGCGGGCACGCGGCACCTGCAACCGCAAAATGAGGGTAGCGCGCCGCCAACCCCGCCGACAACCCACGCCTCCGTGACCCGGCGAAATTTAGCAGCACTCTCCCAAACTGGCTGCTAATGCATTGAATTTATGTGATTTTTATTGACCCGCTGACGAAAAGTACGCCACAATTCACAAAAGAGTCGCCCGGAGGAGAGATCGTCTAACCGTGTTCAAACAAACGGAGGACCGAATCATGTCACTGGCCAAACAATTGCAAGGTTACTGTCTGACGACCGCGGAAATTACCTACCGGCGCCCCGATTTCCCGGATTTCCTGCAGAACTACATCTGGCAGGATCACGATTTGGCACCGCGCTTTCCGGTGCTGCGCCGGTTCCTTGATTTTTGGGAAACCAATTTGGACGGTCAGCTGCATTCCGTCCGCGTCGCCTCGGCGGAACTGATCCGGCCGGCGGAGTTCAAGCTGGTCGGTAACGAGATAATGTTGCACTGAGTTGCATCACGCGCTGAACAAACGGCACATGAGTTGAGCGCGAATACCTGCATCTACAAGTCGGGTCCCCTGCTATGATCCCGACATGGAATATCAAGCGGCAGCGCTGGATCCTTTTCAGGCGAAATTGCCCGAAC
>CAZQPC010000331.1:0-5909 GCA_964595005.1 uncultured Magnetovibrio sp. | reverse complement strand
GTGCTGCCATTTGCCGCGCGGGTCGGTGAAGCGCAGGTCGACGAAGGGAATGTCTTCGTCCTTCAGCACCTTCAAGACGTCGGCGGGGGTTTTACAATCTAAAGACATTTCGAATTTCCTTCTTCACGTTGATTTATTAAAAGCAACTCGCTGGGTTCGGTCCCCGCCGGTTCGCCCGGTCAGGGGTTAGATGGCCTCGCGGCCCCGTTCCCCCGTGCGGACGCGGATGGCGTCCTCGATGGGAACGATGAATATCTTGCCGTCGCCGATGCGGCCCGTATGAGCGGCGGTCTGGATGGCTTCCACGGCGCGCTCCAGCATGTCGTCCTCGACGACGATTTCCAGTTTCACCTTGGGCAGGAAATCAACCACGTATTCGGCACCCCGGTAAAGTTCCGTGTGGCCCTTCTGGCGGCCGAAGCCCTTGGCTTCCAGGACGGTAATGCCCTGCAGGCCGACCTCGTGCAAGGCTTCCTTCACCTCGTCCAGCTTGAAAGGTTTGATGATGGCTTCAATTTTCTTCATGGGCCCAATCCAAATGTATGCGAACCGGCGCGGTCCGATCATTGTTGCGGGTCGCCATAGGCGACCCCGGCGCCCGGCGCGCGCCGGGGACCATAGGCGATACAGCAGGGATCGTGCCAGATTCGAAATTCAGTAAAAATGTTTTTCTTTCAACATGTTATATCTCAATTGACGAAACGCCCCAGGCATCTCTCGCTTGTCAGAATGCCTAAATTTTAGGCAACTGCTTAACCCGCAGACACGCCGCCAGATCGGCGGTTTCGGCGGCAGCGGAAATGGCGGGGCATTCCGCCGTTGACCTGAGCGCCGTTTCGGGCCCTTCTCGGGCCACCGTCAACGCAACGCTGGAGCCGATCCATGACCGCTTACGCCAACGACGAAGAGCTTTTCTCGATCCTGAAAACCCGGCTGTTCCCGGCCGTGGTCGGCGATGTTCTCGACAAGATGGGTTACGTCCACCAGTTCCTGCCGGCCGGCATTGAGCCGCTTGATGACGAGATGGTGCTGACGGGGCGCGCCATGCCGGTTTTGGAGGCCGATATTTTCGACGGCGCCGGGACCTCGCCGGGGCCGCTTGCCGGCAAGCCCTTCGGCTTGATGCTGGAGGCCCTGGACAGCCTGAAGCCGGGCGATATCTATGTCGCCGCCGGGGGGTCTTTGAATTACGCCATGTGGGGTGAACTGATGTCGACCCGGGCGCAAATCCTGGGCGCCAACGGGGCCCTGGTGGATGGCTACATCCGCGACACCAAGGGCATCAAGGCGCTGGGCTTTGCCGCCTTCGGGCGCGGCAAATACGCCCAGGACCAGGGCCCCCGCGGCCAGGTCATCGATTACAACGTGACGGTCGAGATCGCCGGCATCCGCATCGAGCCCGGCGCCTTGTTGTTCGGCGATTGCGAGGGCGTGCTGGTGATCCCGAAAGAGGCGGAGGAGGAGACGATCGCGAAATCGCTGGAAAAAGCCGCCATGGAGAACACCGTCGAGGAGGCGATCCGTGGCGGCATGAGCACGGTCGAGGCGTTCGCGACGTTCGGGGTGATGTAGGAACCGGGCTAGGCGCCCGCTGCCGGACCTGCAGCGGCGGCGTTGCGGGCCGGCCAGTTGGCGACGGCGATGCCGGCAAGCACGAAGCCGAGGCCGGCGACCAGGGCAATCGTCAGGATTTCGTCTAAAACGACAACGCCCAGCAGCATGGCCGAGATGGGATTGAGGGTCAGATAAAGCACCGTCCGGGTCGGCGGCAGCCAGCGCAGCGCCCAGGTGAACAGGGCGAACTGGATGGCGCCGGCGATGGTGCCGAGGAACAACAGCGCCAGCCATCCCTCGCGGGAGAACGCCGGCAGCGCGCCGAGCGCGCCTTCGGCGGCGGCCAGGGGCGCCAGCGCGGCGACCCCGAAGACCATCGTCATGACGGTCACGGTGAGCGGGCCGTAACGGCCGAGCATGGATCGGCTGAACACGGAATAGACGGCCGCGCTGAAGGCGCCGGCCAACATCAGCGCATCGCCCAGCAGAACGTCTTCGCCGCCGCCGAGCGCTTCGGGACCGAAGACAATGGCGATGCCGGCGAAGGCCAGACCGACGCTGATCAGCTTGGCGCGCGACAATTTCTCGCGGCCGAACAGCGCCGCGACGATCAGCGTCTGGATCGGGATCGTCGCCAGGCCGATGGCGCCGCGCGCCGCCGTCGTATATTGCAGCGACGCGCTGAAGGCCCAGGGGAAGAAGCCGTAGAACAGCGCGCCGAGGGCGGCGATCTTCACCACGTCCACGGCCGGGATACGGACGGTCGGCCAGACCACTTTCAGCACCGGCACGAAACAGAGAACCGCGATGGTGTAGCGGTAGAACGACAGGCTCACCGGGTCGGTCTCGTCGATGACGAAGCGCGTCGCCACCACCGCCGCGCCGGCGCTGAGCGCCGCCGTGGCGGCCGCCAGATTGGCCAGCAGAACCTTGTTCACGCCATTGCCTCGCGCCACCAGTTCATCGCTGTCTCCAGTAACTTTAAAAATGGAAGTGACATCATGACACCGTGACTTTAACTTTTCAAGTGACTAGACTGACGGCGCGCATTGGGAGGGCGTGATGACCAAACCGCAGGCCAGGGACGATCACGAATTCCGCTCCGCTTGCTCGATCGCGCGGAGCCTGGAGATCGTCGGCGACAAGTGGACCCTGCTGATCGTCCGCGACCTGATGTGGCACGGCAAGCACACCTTCCAGGCGCTGCAGGACTCAGCCGAGGGGGCGCCGGCGAACCTGCTCGCGGAACGCCTGCGCCGCCTCATGCAATGGGGCCTCGTCACCCGCGAACCCTACCAGGACCGCCCGGTGCGCTACGAATACAACCTCACCGACACCGGCCGCGCGCTGGAACCGGCGCTGCTACAGATCATGCAGTGGGGGCATGAGCATTTGGATGGCGGGATTTATGATCCGGGAAAGGCGGAGGGGTGAGGCGAAGCGGCGTTACTCGGCGGGAATGAGATCAAGCCGCTGTTCGATCCGGTCCAGGCGCTGGTCGAAACGGTCCTGACGGGTTGAGAGATTGGCGAAATCCTGATGCAGGCCGGCGACATGTTGCTCCACGCGCCCCAGGCGTCCCATCATTTCCAGTTGGGATTCCTCGATCTTGTCGACCTTCTCGCGGATGTGGCGAAGGTGTTCCAGGACAATGTTGTTCGCGTCGGCCATACAATTTCTCCTGCACTAGATATAGCACATTTGGAGGAAAAACGAAGTGCCGCCGATATCGCCGATGACGTATACGGAAATGACCGTCTTTTTCAATTCGAGATGCGCGCCCGCCGCTCCTTCAGCCGCGCCTTGGCGTCATCCCAAGCGACACCCTTGCCGGCCTCGATCTCTTGCAGGCCCTTTTCCACCGACGACGCCTTGGCCCGGTAAGTCTCGACGTCATCCAGCAGCCGCCGCGCCACGGCGTCCTGCGCTTCGTCAGGAAAGGCTATAACGATGCTGAAGGCTTGGTCGAGGAGTTTGGTCATTGTTCAAAAAATTTCGAAAGTTGTGGGCTAGTAGGAAATTCGATTTTCGGACATCGTCACTGGTGGTGTTTCCATTCGTTTCGGGTCGATTTATCATTACCACATGTTCTATCTTCCAGCAGCAGCACTTTGGATTAATCGATGGCGCCAAAGAACTTCCCAGGCGGTTCCAAAAAACGAGTAAATCGTGCAGGTGACCGGGTTCGTGAAGGCGTCGCAGATATTGATGATGTCCGTGCGATCAATGCTTGGCGTGAAGCACATCGGCACGTAATCAATTCGTTTCAGGCTATCCTGCGTAATCGTACTCTCGATACTAGTATTATAGTCGCCAACAGCACAAACGGCAGCGGACAATTACCGACAAATTGCGCCGTTTTCCGAAGATGAAGCTGAGCAGAATGGATGACGTTGCTGGATGCAGGTTGATTTTTGGATCTGTAGATGAGCTCCGGCAGTTTCGTAGCGATTTCCATCTCAACTCTCGGTTTAAACATCGGTTAAGGAACAGCCCAGATAGATATGATTATTTAGAGAACCCAAAAGAAAGTGGTTATCGCGGAATTCACGATGTCTATGAGTATGATGTGCGATCAACATAGGGACGGAACCGAAAAGGACTATTGATCGAGTTACAGTACCGGACCTCATTCCAACATGCGTGGGCGACAGCCGTCGAATTGGTCGGTTTCTTAACCGAGGATCAACCAAAATTCGATCGCGGCAGCAAACAGGTAATGGAGGTTCTTCAGCTTGCGAGCGAAATAATCGCACGGGCATTTGAAGATATGCATTCATGTCTACCGGACTTAACCAACTCTGAAGTGGTGGCCCGCTTCACTCGACTTGACGGTGAGCTGAATTTTATGCGGATGCTTCGAGGCCTAAATTCGGCCAACAGGTACATCGCCGAAGAGAAAGATATGATCCTCATCTTTACTGGGCCGGATTCAGCGGGCCAGGAATCTGTTGAAGTGCGATCTTTCCAGACCACGACTGCAGCATTGCGGGCACTTTTCGAATTGGAACGAGAACATCCAAATTGGGACATAGTGCTTGTTCGCGGCGAACGACCAGAAGATGTGCGCGAAGCATTCAAGAACTATTTTTCTGATGCACGCCAGTTCATTGATCTAAAGCGTTCTTGAAAGATCGTTTTCAACATCTATTGATAAATTGAAGTTTAAATAAACTCCGGGCCAGATGCCCTACAAACACCCCTTAATCCGCTCGATCGCCTTCAGGATGTTCTCCGTCGAGTTCGCATAAGAGAACCGCACATACCCCTCCCCCTGCGCCCCGAAGCTGGTGCCGGCGATGATGGCGACGCCGGCGTCGTTCAAGAGCCGGTCCTGGAGATCGCGGGCCGAGATTCCGGTCTTTGAGATATTCGGAAAGGCGTAGAACGCGCCGGCCGGCTCGACGCATTTGAAACCGGCAATCTGGTTCAGTTCGCGCATGATCACCTTGCGCCGTTCATCGAAGGCTTTGACCATCTCGTCGACGGCGTCCTGCGGACCTTCCAGCGCCGCGATGCCCGCGAACTGGGCCGAGGCGTTGACGCAACTGTGACAGTTGATTGAGAGCCGCGTCGCCGGTTCGATCAGGCTTTTCGGCCAGACTCCATACCCCATGCGCCAGCCGGTCATGGCGTAGGTCTTCGACCAGCCGTCCAGCAGGATCAATCGCTCGCGCAGGTTTTCATATTCCAGCATGGAGACGTGCTGGCGCCCGTCGTAGAGCATGCGGCCGTAAATCTCGTCGGACATGACGCAGACTTGGGGGTGGTTCTCCAACCCGGCCGCCAGCTTGTCCATTTCCTCTCTGGGCACATAGCCGCCGGTCGGATTGGCCGGGCTGTTGATGATCAGGAGGCGCGTCTGGGGCGTGATCAACGCCAGCACTTCCTCGGCTGAGAAGGAAAAACCGTTCGCCTCATGCAGGGCCATGGGCACGGGCTTGGCGCCGGAGAACTTGATGACGCTTTCGTAGATGGGGAAGCCCGGGTTGGGGTAGATGATCTCGGTGCCCGGCTCGCCGAACATCAGGATGGCAAAGAACATGGTGACTTTGCCGCCGGGCACGATCATCACGCAATCGGGGTCAACGTCCGCGCCCCGGTACTTGGCGATGTCGGCGGCGACGGCTTCGCGCAGTTCCGGGATGCCATTGGCCGGCGTGTAGCCGTGATGGCCGTCGCGCAGGGCCTTGGCGGCGGCCTCGACGATGTGGCCTGGCGTCTTGAAGTCCGGCTGGCCGATGCCGAGATTGATGATGTCCTTGCCTTCGGCGGCCAGTTTGTTGGCGCGCGCAAGCACCTCAAAGGCCGATTCCGTGCCCAACCGGCTCATCGCCTTGACCATTTCAACCATC
>CAZQPC010000330.1:0-5910 GCA_964595005.1 uncultured Magnetovibrio sp. | reverse complement strand
TGACCACCGGCACCGGTTCGCCCGGTGCGCGGCCGCGCTGCAGGACCGATTCCATGGATACGTTGTTGTCGCGCAGCGCACTGCCGATGTCGGCGAACACGCCCGGCCTGTCGACGACCATAAGTCGTACATAATACGGTCCCCGATGGAGACCCATGTCCGTGGTCCGGGCGGATTTCAGACCATCGGCCTGAACACCGAAAGTTGGCACCGAATGGCCGCGGGCAATGTCCACGATATCGGCGACGACCGCCGAAGCGGTCGGCCCGGCGCCGGCACCGCGGCCTTCATAAATGGTTGCGTCAACAAAATCGCCGACGACCTCGATAGCATTATAGACGCCGCTGACATGATTAATCGGCGCATTTTCCGGCACCATGCAGGGATGGACCCGCTGTTCGATGCCGTCGGCCGTGCGGGCCGCAACACCGAGCAACTTAATGCCGTAACCAAGTTCTCGGGCAAAATCGATGTCGACAGGTGAGACATGACGTATCCCCTCAACGTGAACGCCATCGAAGTCGACTTCCGTACCGAAGGCGACGCTGGCCAGGATCGCCAGCTTGTGAGCCGTATCAACACCGTCGATATCGAAGGCCGGGTCGGCTTCCGCATACCCCAGTTCCTGCGCCTCGCCGAGGACGTCGTCGAATTCACGGCCTGATGCGGCCATGTTGGTAAGAATGTAGTTACAGGTGCCGTTGAGGATTCCGTACAACCGCTCAACTTGATTGGCGGCCAAGCCCTCGCGCAACGCCTTGATGATGGGAATGCCACCGGCCACGGCGGCTTCATACGCCAGAACGACGCCGGCTTGTTCGGCGGCCCGGGCCAGCGCCGTACCGTGATGGGCGATCAGCGCCTTGTTGGCGGTTACCACATGCTTGCCCGCTGCAATGGCGGCCTCGGTCAGCACCTTGGCGATACCATCCGATCCGCCAATCATTTCGATCACGACATCGACATCGTCGTCGGCAGCCAGGTCCAAGGCATCGTCATGCCATGTGAACCGCGTCAGATCGACGCCGCGGTCCTTGGCACGATCGCGGGCGGCAACGGCGGTGACGGCGATCGGCCGTCCGGCGCGGGCCGACAAGGGTTCCCGGTTGGCATCAAGCACCGCAAGCGTGCCGGCGCCCACCGTGCCCAGGCCCGCTATGCCTAAGCGCAACGGACTTGTCACGCTGAGGCTGCCTTCGGCGCAGCGGCCGCCGACCGGGCCTTTTTCGGGCCGCCCATGAGCGCCTTAATGGAGCGGATACCCTGGCGGGTGCGGTGCGTGTTCTCGCATAACGCAATTCGGACATACCCCTCGCCGTGCTCGCCGAAACCAATGCCTGGCGACACCGCGACCTGGGCCTCCTCTAACAGGAGTTTCGAGAACTCCAGCGATCCCATGGCGGAAAATTGAGACGGCAACGGCGCCCACGCGAACATGGTGGCCTCGGGCGCCGGAATGACCCAGCCGGCAGCGGCCAGGCCATCAACCAAAACATCACGGCGCTCTTTGTACAGTGCGCGCATGTCATCGACACAGTCTTGGGGACCGTTCAGGGCTGCCGTGGCGGCGACTTGGATGGGCGTAAAGGCACCATAGTCGAGATAGGACTTTACCCGTGCCAGGGCCTCTATGAGACGCCGGTTTCCGGCGGCAAAACCGATCCGCCAACCGGGCATCGAGTAGGTCTTGCTCATGGACGTGAATTCCACGGCGATCTCCCAGGCACGGCGAATCTCAAGGATCGATGGCGGCGGCGGGATGTCGAAATAAACCTCTGAATAGGCCAGATCGGAAAGAATATAGATACCGTGGAAATGGCAAAAATCGACAACCTGGGCATAGAAATCCAAGTCAACCACTTGGGCCGTCGGGTTATTCGGGTAGTTCAATACAACGGCTGTCGGTTTGGGCACGCTGTGCTGAACGGCGCGCTCCAGCGCCGCCATGAAATCTCCATCGGGTTCGACCGGAATATTGCGCACGGCTGCACCGGCGATGATGAATCCGAACTGGTGGATCGGATAGCTAGGATTGGGGACCAAGATGACATCGCCGGGCGTTGTGATTGCGGACGACAGATTGGCTAACCCTTCCTTCGA
Organism: uncultured Magnetovibrio sp.; assembly: GCA_964595005.1. Taxonomy (GTDB): domain Bacteria; phylum Pseudomonadota; class Alphaproteobacteria; order Rhodospirillales; family Casp-alpha2; genus UBA3470. Next base: position 3,810 of record CAZQPC010000330.1, on the reverse strand, counting down.
TCCCAGCGTCACGACAGCTTCCGTTTCCGGATCCACATCGACACCAAATCGGCGCCCGTAGTAGGCGCATATAGCCTTTCGCAGTCCTGGAATACCGCGCGAATTGGAGTAGCGGTGGACTTTTGGGTCGAGGACCGTTTCACGCAGCTTTTCGACGATATGCTCGGCCGGCGGCTGGTCCGGATTGCCCATGCCAAAATCAATGATATCGGCGCCGGCAGCGCGCGCCGCCGCTTTCATGTTGTTTACTTCGGCGAATACATATGGCGGCAACCGCCTAATTTTGTGAAATTCCTGGTCCATGACCGTACAACCGTTGTTCAAATTACGTCTATGAAATGCCAGATGGTCGCGGCGTGCTCAAGCACGTTCCGCGCTTTGCCGATGGCGCCTATGGGGCCCAGGGGAAGGATCACCAATCTTTCGGGCAAAATTAAGGTTAGGCCGAGGCAATGGCGCTAGTCGGCCAAGGAGAATGACTGGCCGTCAAATTGGTTAATGGCCAACCGGGCAATATCATCGTCATCAACACCGGCCAAGCAGAAGACGTTGACCGTGTAATCTTCAGGCGCCAATCGCGGCATGTGAAACGGATAAATACCACATGTTCCGCAGAAATAGTGCTTCGCCGTGTCAGTGTTGAATTGATAGAGAACCAGATCGTCGTTGCCACGGATCAACCGGAACCGTTCCGCCGGCACACGGTGCATAACGGCGTTACGGCGTCGGCAAATCGAACAATTGCACGTAGCGGCTTTGTCGAATTCCGTGTCAATTTCAAACACGACCTTGCCGCAATGGCAGGAGCCTTCATAGGTGGTCATGGATGGAACGCGCCGCCTTTAACTTTCCAGGTAGATTTCGGCCCGCCGGTTGCCCGCCTCGCCCGTCGACATGAATTCGTAGTAGACCGGCTGGGCATCTGAGATCGCATCGACGACCAACTCTTCTTTCTTCACGCCAAGGCGCATTAGTTCACGGGCAATGGCATCGGCGCGGTCCACGGAAACCTTGAAGTTGACCATCTTGTGACGGACCGGGTCCGTCAACCGCGTGCGGCTGCTGGCATGACCGACGATGTGAATTCGCCCGCCGCGTTCCTTTTTCAGTTGCAAAGCATTGGCAATGATCTGTCGGTCTTGCGAACTCAAGGCCGCCGAACCATTTTGGAAGTGAATGGTTGCCACTTTCACGGCTCCTCCGGCGATCGGCCGTGCCGGTCGGGCCATGTGGGTGAGCGAACCGCCTGCCAAGTTTTTAGCGCTGACCGCCGCGGGATTGGGCGCCGCCGCCAATGTCTGGCCGGAACTGATGCCCGTTGAGTTGACGACGATGGTTCCAAAATTGTCCGGTGCCATAATCCCGGCGGTCGAGGTCGGCAACTCGGCGGGCGGTTGACCGGCCCGGGCGCGGATCTCATTGAGACGCTTTTGCAGGCGCATCTGGAAAGCTTTTTGCTCACTGGACGACGGTAGCTTGGTGCTCGTGGTTGGTGCCAAGCTCGCTTGTTGGGTCGTAACGGCCCCGGCAGGCATCGCCGGTGGCGCCGGTTGTTGTGAAGTGACGTTCGGCGCCTGCGGTGGCGCCGCGGCAAGTTGGCTGGACGGCTCGCCCTGTCGGGCGATGGCCGGCGCATATTTTCGGCCTTCCGTATCGGCGACCAGGCCGCCGCGTTTGCGGGCCTCATAATAATCACGCTGCTGATCAACGCTGGTAAGTTTGGGAAATTTCTTATCGTCGCCTGGCGGTGCCTTGCCGCGGTCTTGCGCCAAAGTATTTTCCGGTTGCTTCGCTTCGGCTTTCGGCTTCTCTTCGTCGCCGGCGAAAAACTCGACGCTGCTGTTATACCATTCAACTGGATTAATGGCGTCAGGGATCTGCGAACATCCACTGAGCATGCCGCCCACTAATAAAGCAGGCCCCAAGCTCATAACCCGCCGGCGTGATTTTTTCTCAAACATTGGACCGCATGCCCTCCTCAAGCCTTTTCATTTGGTAGCCTTTATTCGTTCTTTTCGCACCTGCAGCAAAATATCTTGTATTACAGGATGCATTCAAATAGTTAACCGTTAGCAAACTATCACCCCGCCGGCCCGCCTTGTCGAGCGCCGTATCCGCCGATGGCGGACAATCTTAAAGGATTGGATGATGAACGATCAACCACAGCCGACGACCTCCCTGCCCGATCCCGCAGAATTCTCGAAATCCATGACCGGTATCGCGGAACGTTCGCAACGTTTGGTCACGGAATTCATGCGCCGCCAGATGGAAGCGGGAGCGCTGCCCGAATCCGATCCATTAAATGTTGGCGAAGCCTTCGTTCAGATGACTACCAATATGATGGCCAATCCGGGACATGTCATGCAGGCCAGCCTGGGCCTGTGGCAGGATTATCTGAACCTGTGGAACACTTCGGCGCAGCGCATGATGGGTCAGGAAGCGGCACCCGTCATCGAACCGGAAGCCGGCGACTGGCGGTTTCGCAATGATGCCTGGCAAGACAACCAGATCTTCGATTTCTTTAAACAGTCGTACCTGCTGACATCGCGTTGGATGCAATCATCCGTGAACGGCGTCGATGGGTTGGATAAGAAAACCGCCGACAAGGTGGAATTCTACACTCGCCAATTTGTTGACGCCCTGTCGCCCAGCAACTTCGTCATGACCAATCCCGAAGTTCTTCGCACCACCCTGGAAACCGGTGGCGAGAACCTTCTGAAGGGCCTGGAAAATCTGCTTGAAGATCTGGAGGACGGCGACGGCAAGGTGAAGATCAAGATGGTCGATCCCGATGCCTTCCAAGTCGGCGAAAACGTCGCCACGGCACCGGGCAAGGTCGTGTTCCGCAACGACTTGATCGAATTGCTGCAATTTGCACCCAGCACGGACGAGGTCGTGAAAACCCCGCTTTTGATCGTGCCGCCCTGGATCAACAAGTATTACATCCTTGATCTACGCGAAAAGAATTCCTTCATCCGTTGGGCAACCGCCCAAGGTCACACCGTGTTTGTTGTCTCCTGGGTCAATCCGGACGCCGATCTGGCGAACAAGACCTTCACGGACTACATGATCGAAGGCCCGATCGCCGCAATGGATGCCGTTACCGCCGCGACGGGCGAAGAAAAGATCAACGTCATCGGCTATTGCATTGGCGGTACGCTGCTCGCCGCAACCCTTGCCTACCTAACCGCCAAGGGCCGGGAAGGCCGGATCAATTCGGCGACCTTCTTCACGACCATGGTGGACTTCGAAGACGCAGGCGATCTGGGTGTGTTCATTGATGAACAACAACTGGCCAGCCTGGAAGAGAAAATGAATGAACGCGGTTATCTGGAAGGTAGTGAGATGGCCACTACATTCAACATGCTGCGTTCCAACGACTTGATTTGGTCGTTCGTCATCAATAACTACTTGATGGGCAAGGAGCCCTTCCCCTTCGATCTCTTGTACTGGAACGCCGATTCGACCCGCATGCCGGCGGCGATGCACAGTTTCTATCTGCGTAAGATGTATCTGGAGAACAAACTGGTTGAACCGGGCGGCATTGAATTGGACGGCGTCAAACTGGATCTGCATAATATTAAAGTGCCGAGCTACATCATCTCGACCCGCGAAGACCACATTGCGCCATGGAAATCCACCTATCGGGCGACCCAGATCTACGCTGGCGAGGTGCGGTTCGTGCTTGCCGGTTCCGGTCATATCGCCGGTGTCGTCAACCCGCCGTCAAAACCCAAGTACGGCTATTGGACGAACGCCAAAAAACCGAAAGTCGCCGAGAAATGGCTCGATGGCGCGGCGCTTTTCGAT
>CAZQPC010000329.1:0-5950 GCA_964595005.1 uncultured Magnetovibrio sp. | reverse complement strand
ACTCCAAAGCCTTGTGATGGAACAGGCAGCGTTCGTTGTGAACATAAATATTGGCGTCAGATGACGCCTGCAAGGAGGCCAATTCCTGAAGCGGCAGGTATCCCATGAACCGCCGTTCGCAAAGTTCATCCAGCGGCGCCGTGACCCGCTCGACCGCATCGCCGTCGCTGCCGGCGTACGCGAATTCAACGGCGCCCCTGGGCGCGCTCATCATCCAATGGCGCAATCCCCAGACCAGTTTCCCGAGCCGGTTTTCATCATAGAAGCTGCCGGCCAGTGTGATGCGAAAGGTTTCCGACGTCTGGGCGGAAGTCTGGGTCGAAGTCTGGGCCAATCCAGGTTCAACACCGCTGTAGACCACCGATTTGATCCCGTCGAACCATCGTTCGGCTTCGTCGCAATGGCTTTCCGACAGCACCGTCATATGGGCATGGTCGCGGAACCGGTGGGCCATCAGCAGTTTCAAACCGTCCGGAATGAAAGCCGACCAATTGTCCTTGAAGTCCGCGATCCACGGGCAGCCGGATTTGTCCGCCAGGGTTTGCGCCAGGGTCCAGCTATCCGTATTGCCGAAGGTCGCCCAAATGACGTCCGGTTGGAAAGCCTTGGCAAGGACGTCAAAGTACGGCGTCGCGCCGGCCTGCCAATCGGCGAACATACCACCGTCGGCAATGAATGACTTCAAAATTGTCGCATAGCGCACCAGCGCCTGGCCTCTTCCATTTCGCGCCCGCCTTGCCCGGAGATGACCGCTCGGCGAACACGGCAGAACATAGGGCGCCGACCAGTCGTGGGCCGCCATTTCGGCTGCCACCCGTTCCGGCGTCGGGCACAAGGCATCGCGCGGATAGGCCTGGACAAGCAAAACAATCTCATGGCCGCGCGCCGCCATGGCCCTTGCGAACCGGCCCAACCGCACGCTGCATACGTGCGGAAAGTCTGGGTGGCAGTGGTTGATGAAAACGGCCCGCATGACCTAGATCGCCCCCTCAGGTCCGGCGAACACGGAATGGCGTTCCATGGTCCGAACCCGGTCGAGAAAATTTCCATACCAGGCCTCCGCCATGGCCGGTTTCCACAGCGACCACGCGAGATGGGATTCGCCGCCGTCGAAGCGATCCAGGGCGCGGCGCCACCACGATACGTTCCAATAACCGCGGGTCCGAAAAGCCTCTGATGTCAGTGTGTCACGGAGCCATTCGGACAGTGGTCCCGACAACCAATTCTCCTGGGGCGGCAAGAACCCCTGCTTGTTCCACCGCAGCCGAACGGCGTCGGGCAAGACGCCGTCCATGGCCTGGCGCAATAACCGCTTTGTCTGGGCATTGCCCATCAGAAAATGCGGCGGCAAAGACAGCACCAATTCGGCAATCCGGTGATCGCAGAAGGGCAGACGCACCTCCCGCGAATGGGCCATGGAATTGCGGTCGCCGTAGCGCAGCAGGGTCGGCAGGTGCGCGTGGAACGTGTCATCCATTAGAGAAAACTTCAGGGCGTCCGGGCCGCCGCGCCCTGCGGGTGAGGCCGCGTCAATACCAGATGCGGCGTCGGACGTCAGACCGAACAAAAAATCACTGCCCCGGCCGAACCAGTTTGCCACACGGTGGCGGACGGCTTGCGGCAAGCGCGACGTCCAGGCCTGGCCCGCCGACAACAGCGCGGCAGGGTATCGTTCGCGTATCGCCGCCTCCTCCCCTGAGGCGGCTTCACCACGCGCCGCCCTGGCCTGCAGATAGGCGCCGAAATACTGTTCGTATCCGCCCAGCATTTCGTCCGCCCCCTGCCCGTCGAGTAGAACCGTGACGCCGTTTTCGGCCGCCAGACGGAACACACACCATTGAGCGTACTGCGACGTGCTGCCGACCGGCAGTTCGTTGTGCCAGACGAAGGCCGGTAATTCCGCCAACATATCATCCGGCGACGGTTCGGTGACATGGCCGGTGACATCGGTGGCGGCAATGACTTTCTCGGCGAACGACCATTCATCCGAAGATGTGCCGGGAAACCGGCCGGTGAAAACATGATAGGATGGGCCTTCGCCAAGCTGCTGGCGGTTCAGGCAGACGATCGACCCGGAATCAAGACCGCCGGACAGGCATGATCCGACCGGCACATCGCTGCGCATACGGATTTTGACCGAATCGCTCAGCAATTCCTTGAACCGAGCGACCGCGTCCTCTTCATTGATGTTGTCATAGCTGTCATCGGCGGCGGGTGTCCAATAGGAACCGATCCGGACATCGAGTGATTTCGTGTCGACGCTCAAGAACTCGCCCGGCAGAAGCTGTTTGATATCACCGAACATCGTGTCGCGATCGTCATCCAGGCCACGGCGCGGTTGATGCATAAAGGTCAAAAGGCGATTTTCATCAACCGCCCCGCCGACTTCCGCGAGCGCCAGCAGCGCCTTGTATTCCGAAGCGAAGGCGAAAAAATCAGGCGTTTCAACGTAGAGAAACGGCTTTTCCCCGAACCGGTCGCGGGCACAAAACAACCGTCCTTCGGCAGCATCGTACATTGCAAAGGCGAACATGCCATTGAGTTCGGAAAGGCCGGCCTCGCCCCACACCTGGTAGGCCGCCATCAAGACTTCCGAATCGGAGGCCGAAAAAAATTCTCTGCCCTCGCCCTTCAACCGCGCCATCAATTCAACGTAGTTATAGATTTCGCCGTTAAATGTCAGGACCAGCCGCCCGGTGGGGTCAAGCATGGGCTGATTGCCGGCCGGCGTTGGATCGATGATGGCGAGGCGGCGGTGGCCCAGCACCACGCACCCGTCCTCGCTGGCCCAAAGCCCCTCACCATCGGGACCGCGATGCGCCAGATGGTCGGTCATCGCCTTGACGGCATGGCGGTTCACTGGGCGGCGCGCGATCAATCCGGCAATACCACACATGGACAGCTACTGGCCTAAATAAGTTGGGGTGCGAATCATGATGTCGCCAATAAAGCACAGGGCCATGGGCTTCGTCACGACCGACGCGCCCTGAATATCGTCGCCCGTTGACAGTGCCTGGACTGCGGCGCTTCATGGGTCTCCGTACTGTTGGGACATTTCGCTTATGACAACAGAACCGCGTGTTCTATTCGTCGCCGATTTGAACTTTTACGCCAAGGGATATTCGCGTCTTGAGGCACTGACCCGGCTGGGCGCCACACTGGACCCGGTATCCCATACCCCAACCGGCAATGACGACAAGGGACATCCGGATTTCTCATTGGCCTTCCGTTTCGCCTGGAAACTGGGCATTCACCTCGATACGGAACGGGTCAACGACTACCTTTTGCGGCGCGCCGATACCTTCAATCCAGATGTCATATGGATCGAAAAGGGCAATATGGTCCGGCCAGGAACGCTGAAGAAATTGCACGAAATATGCCCGAAGGCCGTCATCGCCTCTTATTCCGAAGACGACATGTACAACCCTATTAACCGTTCCCTGGCCTACCAGCGCTGTCTCAAGCATTACGACATCGTTTTCGTGTCAAAATCATTCAATGCCGAAAAAGGCGAACTTCCGTCATTGGGGGCCAAGGTTTGTATGGCCGTCGACAAGGCCTTTGATCCGGAACAACACCTGCCGCAGACCTTGGATGATGATGAGCGCCATGCGTTGGCGGCCGATGTCGGTTTTATTGGCAGCTTTGCACCGGAACGCGGCCGCGACGTCCGGTTCCTGGCGGAAAATGGATTGAATGTTCGGGTTTGGGGAAATGGCTGGGAGGGCTTTCGCGGACGTCATGAAAATCTCACGGTCGAGAGGCGCGCCTTGGTGAATAAACCGAAGGACCTCCGTTACTCCAAGGGTATCGCGGCAACGAAAATCAATCTGGGATTTCTGCGCAAGGAAAACAGGGATTTGCAGACGGACCGAAGTATCGAAATCCCGGCTTGCGGCGGTTTTATGCTGGCCGAATATTCCTCCGAACATGCGAGGCTGTTCGTGGACGGCCGCGAAGCGGTTTTTTATGGGGACGCCGATGATCTATTGGAAAAGGCCCGACACTTTCTTTCTCACGATGAACAGCGCCGAACCATCGCCGCCGCCGGACGTCAGCGATGCCTGGATTCGGGCTACAGCCATGATCAGCGGATGAAATTCATGTTGGACGCGGCCCTGAAACAACGCTCCTGAGGGCCTTCTTCAATCCGTCAATATCCTCGCGAAAACTCCAGGTTTGAATATGTTTCTGGGCAGCGGCACCGGCATCCCGGCACCGTGCCGGATCACCCAACAGGTTGGCGAGCGCTGCAACCAGCATTGGTCCATTGTTCGCCCGTATCACCCGGCCGGTATCCGGCGTCACCAAATCCGCCGCACAGCCGCATTCATCCGTCGCTATCACCGCGCATCCGCAAGCCATGGCTTCGTTGACGGCCAACCCCCAAGGTTCACGCTGCGACGGCAGGACGAACAGGTCGGCCAGGCTGTAAAACCCCGGCATTTGGCTTTGGTTTTGAAATCCCAGGACGCGGACCCAATCGGTGCCCGCGGCCTGTTTTTCCAGGCTGCTCCGCGCCTCGCCGTCACCGACGAAGAGCAGATAGGGATTTCGGCCGGCCGCCCGGTCCATTCGCTGCATGGCTTCGAATAATAGCTTGGGGTTTTTCCGGTCCTGGAGTTTACCGGCAAAGAGCACCACCGGCCTTTCGGGCTCCAGGTCCAGATCACGACGCAGGGCGTCCCGGTCAGCCGCCACGGCAGCCTCCCCAAATGCCTGATTGTCGATCGCATAGGGCATGTCAAACAGGCGCTCCTCAGAGACACCATGGCGGCGGTAATATTCGGCGTTATCGGAGCCGATACAAAGGAACCCGCTGCAGCGATAAAATATCCAGCGCAAATAGGCGCGCTTCAAGACGCCGCGGAGGGCACCGCCGTCGGGCATGGCGGCCAGGGTGTTTTCGCCGCGCATGAGAACCGGCAATCCGCGCCGGCGCGCCATCTCCAAAGTCCGGCGCTTCAGCATGCTGTCCCACCCATGTAGCCAAACCACGTCGGCGTCCAACAGGTGCTTTTCTATGGCTGGCAGGGAATCGACCTGATGATTCTCATACCCGTCGGTCAGGGGTACATCCCATGTCACCTCAGTGCCGAAGCCCGTGTCGTAATAGGTGCCGGTTGAATCCATTCGCTCAAAAAGCACCCTGAGGCTAATATCCGCCTCAGCGGCAATTTGACGCAGCAACGGCGCCTGGTATTGGATCGGGTGGCTGACAAGGTAAAGAAGGCGCACGATAAAAATTCCTGGTGTCCGGGCCGGGCTTCAAGGATATATAGCCGAGACTTCCTGTCCCTGAGACTAGCAATGTCGGAACGCCAAATCACGTGCGCACGGACCTCCTCGAACTTTTAGCCTGCCCATCATGCCATGGCGACAGTCCATATGCGCTGGAAACGGCGCGAACCGACGATCATGGCAAGGTTACCACCGGCACTTTGACATGCCGGCACTGCAGTGCCGTCGTGCCCATACGCGATGGAATTCCGCGGTTCGTCGCGCCGGCAGACGACTACTGCGAAAACTTTGGATTTCAATGGCAGGAATGGCGGGCTCTGCAAATTGACCGCCTCAGCGGCCATACCTTGTCCGAAGACCGCTTCCTGGCGGACAGCCGATGGCCCGCCGCCTGGCTGCAAGGCAAACTGATCTTGGATGCGGGATGCGGCGCTGGCCGGTTCACGGATATTGCGGCCCAATATGGTGCCACTGTCATCGCCATTGATCTCAGCGACGCCATTGATGCCTGCCAAGAGAACACGTCGCACCATGAAGGACGCGTTCACTGTGTGCAGGCTTCATTGCTGGCATTGCCGCTTCGCCGCGACATCTTCGATGGCGTCTACTGCATGGGCGTGATCCAACACACGCCGGACCCTCAAGCTGTCATGCACGCCCTCCCCGATCACCTCAAACCGGGCGGCAGAGATCGGAAGAGCACACGTCT
>CAZQPC010000328.1:0-5980 GCA_964595005.1 uncultured Magnetovibrio sp. | reverse complement strand
CGACGGCAAGCCGCCCGTACAGATCGCGCATCTGACACGAGGCGACATTTTCGGCGAAATGTCTTTCGTCGACAACGAACCAACCAGCGCCAACGTCATTGCCTGTGCGGACGCAGAGATTCTTGTAATCGACGAGGATGTTATCGAATCTCTTCTCCTGGGCGACCCGACTTTTGGCCGCCGGTTCTACCATTCCATTGCGGCCACATTGGCAATTCGCCTGCGGGAAACCAACCCGCGCGTCGCACCCAGCCCAAGCCCTCGACTTTCCTGAACACGCGACGTCCCTCGGCAGCCGTCGCCAGTTGCGGTCAGGCTGGTGGACGCCATTGATTCCGCCTGGAATTACCCGGTACGCCGGCACCGTCACGAACGTCAGCCTGAGCCATCCCGATCACAAATTCTCTTTGCGGCATGTCAATTTGGCGGTCGAAGAAAAATCCTCCAAAGGCAGCTATCTTGGATCATACGTGCCGGTTCGAGAAATCCCACGCTATATCGGCCTTAAACAGCGCGTTCAGTTGCCGGTCGACAAGCCCATCACAGGCCTCATTTTCCTGGACAGTACCAACCAAGTCTTCGACCGCCTGGACCAAGACGCGGCACGCCGTCAGGTTGTCTTCTTCTGAGGGGCCGCACCGGTTTGAGCGCCATGTTAATACCTGTAACAAGCTCCACTTTGGGGCCAAGTTAATCCTTGCTATCTTTTCGTGAGAACGCCATTCTTCGAACCGCGCGAGGCTCTGGAGGATGTTTTTAGGGTACCGCCGGACGTTATGACAAGTGTCGCAATCCGCGATGTTGAAGATCAACTTTGCGGCCAAAACGACACGAGGGAGGAGCGAAGATGCCTACTGGTACAGTTAAATGGTTTAACCCGACCAAGGGTTTCGGTTTCATTGAGCCCGATGACGGCGGCAAGGATGCCTTCGTCCATATCTCCGCGGTCCAAGCCGCAGGTTTGGTAGAATTGAGGGAAGGCCAAAAAGTCGAATTTGAGCTTGTCCCGGGCCGTGATGGCCGCATGGCCGCCGGAGAGCTGAAAGTCGACGAATAGGCGCCTTTGGCGTCCATTTCACAAACCCCGGAGCCGCAAGAAGCTTCGACGGAATTATCACCAATTTTCGGGTGATTGGCCGGGTCATTTTTGGCGCGGCCATTTATTTGTGCGCTTTGTCCACCGGTATCGCTTGACCCCCACCGCCCGCCGCGCCACATTGAAAATGTTCCACGGGGAGCCCGGATGTCCGGGCTGAGAGTTCGCAGGATCGTAATCTTGCGAAGACCCGTCGAACCTGATCCGGGTCACACCGGCGTAGGGATCGGAACGACGGGGTTTGAAGACCTGAGACACCCCATTTCCTGACCGACGCTTTCTCCCGGTTCTCTTCGTCGCGCGCGTTGGGCGTGCGGCTCTAATGGAGGAGATCCACCATGAACGTCATTCGCAAACCGGACACGGCATCCGTGACAACAGGCGCCCTGCCGTCATCAAAAAAAATTTTCGTCCCCGGCCAGCAATACACCGATATCCGCGTCCCCATGCGCGAGATAACCTTGCATGAATCCGCCGGCGACCCGCCGGTCATCGTCTACGACACATCCGGCGCCTACACGGACCCCGACGTCACCATTGATCTTGAAAAAGGTCTGGCGCCGCTGCGCCGCGACTGGATTTTGGCGCGCGGTGATGTTGAGGAATATCAAGGCCGCGACGTGAAACCCGAAGACAATGGCAACATCGCCGACGATAAGCTGGTGGCCGAATTCCCCAACAAACGCAATCCCCTGCGCGCCAAGGAAGGCAAGATCGTCAGCCAGCACCATTACGCCAAGGAAGGCGAAATAACGGCGGAAATGGAATACATCGCGATCCGTGAAAACATGGCCCGCGATCATGATCCGGTTGCCGCTGCGAAACTTATCGAAGACGCGGAAAGCTTCGGCGCAGACATCCCCGCTTACGTGACGCCAGAATTTGTCCGTGACGAGGTCGCCAAGGGCCGCGCCATTATTCCGTCGAACATCAACCACCCGGAAACGGAACCGATGATCATCGGCCGCAATTTCCTGGTCAAAATCAACGCCAATATCGGCAACTCTGCGGTCACCTCATCGGTGGCCGATGAGGTCGAAAAGATGGTTTGGGCGACCCGCTGGGGCGGCGACACGGTCATGGACCTTTCGACCGGCCGCAACATTCATAACATTCGTGAATGGATATTGCGCAACTCTCCCGTTCCCATCGGCACCGTCCCGATTTATCAGGCCCTGGAGAAGGTTGAGCGGGCCGAGGATCTGACCTGGGAAATCTTCCGCGACACCATTGTCGAGCAATGTGAACAGGGTGTCGATTATTTCACCATCCACGCCGGCGTACGTTTGCGCCACATTCACCTGACTGCCAAGCGGGTCACCGGTATCGTCTCACGCGGCGGATCGATCATGGCCCAGTGGTGTCTGGCACACCACAAGGAGAGTTTCCTTTACGAGAACTTCGAGGAACTTTCCGAAATCATGGCGTCTTATGACGTCGCCCATTCCATTGGTGACGGATTCCGTCCCGGTTCCGGCGCCGACGCCAACGACGCCGCGCAATTTGCCGAATTGGAAACCGCCGGCGAACTGGCGGAAGTTGCGTGGGCGAAAGGCTGCCAGGTGATGATCGAAGGGCCAGGCCACGTGCCCATGCACAAGATCAAGGTCAACATGGAAAAACAACTCGAAACCTGCGGCGAAGCCCCTTTCTATACGCTTGGACCGCTGGTCACCGATATCGCGCCCGGATACGATCACATCACGTCGGGCATAGGTGCCGCGATGATCGGTTGGTACGGCTGCGCCATGCTGTGTTACGTGACGCCGAAGGAACACCTCGGTCTTCCCGACAAGGATGACGTCCGAGAAGGCGTCATCACCTACAAGATCGCCGCCCACGCGGCGGATTTGGCGAAAGGTCATCCTGGCGCCGCGGCCCGCGACGATGCGCTGTCAAAGGCACGCTTTGAGTTCCGCTGGGAAGACCAATTCAACCTTGGCCTGGATCCGGACCGGGCTCGTGATTTCCACGATCAGACCCTGCCGAAGGAAGCCCACAAGACGGCTCATTTCTGCTCCATGTGCGGACCGAAATTCTGCGCCATGGAAATCACTAATCTGGTCCGCGACTATGCAGAATCGGGGATGGTCGAGATGAGCGAGAAGTTCAAGGACGAAGGCTCGGAGCTTTACAAGGAAACCTATGCGGACAAGGCAGTCGACGCCGCCGAATAGGTCCGCCCGAACGGCGTACGGAAGAAGGCCGGGCCACATCCCGGCCTTTTCCTGTACTAGCCTGTGTGCGTAGACCGCAGGAGCGGCCATGCTTTCAACCTCTCTCATGATCGCTTTCGCTATCGCCGCCGGGGCCGGCTTGATGCGCGGATTTGCCGGCGTCGGGTCGGGCATGATGATGGCCCCCATATTCGCCGTTCTGTTTGGGCCGGTCGCCACGGTCGGCATCATTATCATCATGGAATTGGTGGTAACCGCCCAGTTGCTGCCCGGCACGCATCGCGACATTGCCTGGCGGACGATCGCGCCGATGGGCGCGGCGGCGGCCCTGTTCATGCCGGCTGGAAACTGGATGTTGGTCAGTTTCGACGCCGATCTCATTGCCCGCGGCATGGCCGCTGTGGTGCTGGTGTTTTCCATCGTATTGGCATTTGGCTGGCGCTATGGCGGTGAGAAGCGAATGCCGGCAACGCTCGGTGTCGGCGCCTTGTCCGGTGTTCTGATGGCGGCCACCAGTCTCGGCAATCCGCCGGTGATGATGTATCTACTGTCCAGCCACGACCCGGCCGCCGTGAACCGCGCCAACTTCACGGGCTATTTCGCCCTGACCCTTGTGGCGCTTATCTGTCTGATGGGTTTTAAGGGTCTGATAAGCGCCTCAGCGATGACGACTGCCGCCATGTTATTGCCGGTATTCATTTTCGGGGCATGGATAGGTGGCCGGCTTTTTCGGAAATCCAGCGAAGCGCTCTACCGCCGCATCGCGTTGGCTATTCTTTTTTTAATCGGCGCCTATGGATTGATCCGCTAAAGCGCCGGCCTTGGGTCCAAAAATTTTGAAATTAAAGCTTTCAATTGATGCTCGGATGCGTCAAATACGCATTTCTTACGTTAAATAAAGGAACTTCAATGTCTACAGGTACTGTCAAGTGGTTCAACGCCACAAAAGGTTTCGGCTTCATTGAACCCGAAGATGGCGGCAAGGACGTTTTCGTCCATATCTCCGCTGTTGAGCGGGCCGGCATGCAGTCACTGCGTGAAGGCCAAAAGGTTGAGTTCGAAATCGCCCCGGGGCGCGATGGCCGGACGTCCGCCGAAGACCTCAAAGCGCTCGATTAAGTAGCGTCAAGAGGGCATGGCGAGAAAACCCAACTATCAGTTCGACCGTCTCGAAAGAGATCGGAAGAAGGCTGCGAAAAAGGCAGCCAAGCTGCAGGCGAAACGGGACGCCCGTGAGGAGCTAGAAGCGCCTGACGACGCGCCCGACGCCGCGGAAACTTCTGAGCCCACCGACGCCGCCGAACAATAAACCTTGCGCAAGCTGGTTGTTCGCTCCATCGAAACCGACGATGGCGCGCGGTGCGTTGACATTTTTCAGCGCGGCGATGGTTCCTTTGGTTTCGAAATCTACCGTCAAGATCCGGAATCCCTGACCGGGTGGTTTGCCATCGGCGGATTCGCCGACAAACCCTTTCCCGCCGAAAGTGCCGCTCACGAAGCCGCCGCGCGGGTCGCCCCGTGGTTGTCGGAAAACAGCTGATTCCCTACATGTAGCGATCAAGCGTCTCATCGACCACAATTTATTGTTGACCGGGTGTACAAGCGCCGGTACTGCTTTTGGCGCACAAGTGCATAGACGCGGAAAGCATCTTCTGACGCTGAAAAGCGGCCCGGCCGAAACGCCGGGCCTCTTTTTTGATCGCGGGCCAAATAAAAAAGGCGGCCCCGAAGGCCGCGTCGCTGAAGATAAAAGGGAGGCGCCAAGTGCTCAGACGCGGAGCCTTAGCATCGTGTCCGAAGACACTTCCTGACGCCTCCCGAACCTGTTCACCCGAAGGTGCCCTGGTTCAGAACCTTCCCACCCGAAGGTGTTCCGGCTCCAGGCCAGCCGGTCCGAAGACCGTCCAACCCCGGGTCCAGGTGCCCGAAGGCCCCTAGCCCTGGCCATTCCGCCCGAAGGCTTCCTGACCTTGGGTCGAGTTCCCCGAAGAGTTCTCTTCCCCCGAACCAACGGCTCCGAAGACCCCTTGATCCGTTGAACCTTCCGACCCGAAGGCCTTCCGGTTCCGGGCCACGCCGCCCGAAGGCACCGCCGCCCTGGATGAAGATGCCCGAAAGCGTCCACATCCTGGCCAAATTGTCCGAAGACCCTTTGACCGCGGCCGTTCGACCCGAAGGCTTCCCGACCTGGGCCGAAGTTCCCGAAGGTCCTCCGCCCCGGAACTGTTCCGCCCGAAGGCTTCCCGGTTCCGCCCGGTTTCCAGCCCGAAGGCCCGTTACCAAGCACCGTGATTGTGGAACGCATCGTTGATCGGGTCTACGGCGAAAAGGCCGAAATCACCCCCAAACGGCAATTTCTTGGGGATGAACCTGTGGATGAGCGGTGGATTTTTTAAGCGTGCCGTCTCAGGCCGTCGCTTGCACGTGCGCTTTGAACCGAAGCCGGCAAACGGCCGGGTCCATTTCACGCTTGTAGGCGGCCGGCGGGCCGTTCAACACCCGGCAGAGCAGGAACCGGGGTGCCGCGGCCTGCTTGATGAATTCCTGCGCCTGCGGCAACTGGGCCATCTCAGAAAAGGTCATGGTCGCGGCCAGACCGGCGCCCCGGGCGACCATTTCCAGGTCCGTGCGGTAGGAGGTATGGCCCGTCTGGCCGCCGGTCTCGCCATGGCAGCCGTTGTCGACGCAGATGATCGTCAGGTTCGGC
>CAZQPC010000327.1:0-5987 GCA_964595005.1 uncultured Magnetovibrio sp. | reverse complement strand
ACATCAACTGGATGGCGGCCCGGCGCCATTCCATGAAATCCGACCTGCTGGGCGACGACCTGGAGAAACTGTGGCCGCTGATCGGTGACGGCGCATCGGATTCGGCAACCTTCGACAATGCCATCGAATTGCTGGTGGCCGGCGGCTATACGCTGGCCCATGCGATGATGATGATGATCACGGAGGCCTGGGACGGCCATCCGCTGATGGATGAGGAACGCCGCGCCTTCTACGAATACCACGCCGCCGTCATGGAACCGTGGGATGGCCCCGCCGCCATCGCGTTCACGGACGGCAAACAGATCGGCGCAACGCTCGATCGCAACGGCCTGCGTCCGGCGCGCTACATCGTCACCGACGATGATCTTTTAATTCTCGGCTCCGAGGTCGGTGTGCTGCCGATCCCGGAATCCAAAATTGTCGAGAAATGGCGCCTGCAGCCGGGCAAGATGCTTTTGCTGGACTTGAAAGAAGGCCGCATCGTCGACGACGAAGAACTGAAAGACACCCTGGCCAAGGCGAAACCCTACCAGGATTGGCTGGACGCCACCCAAATTCAGATTGAAAACCTGCCCGAGGAAGTGGCCGCCATGCCGCCGGACCGCCAGACCCTGCTGGATAAGCAGCAGGCCTTTGGCTACACCCAGGAAGACATCAAATTCTTCCTGGCCCCCATGGCAATGGGCGGCCAGGACCCGGTCGGTTCCATGGGCCGGGATATTCCGCCAGCGGTGCTGTCGGATAAACCGAAGATGCTCTACGACTATTTCCACCAGAACTTCGCCCAGGTGACGAACCCGCCGATCGATCCGATCCGCGAGGAATCGGTGATGTCCCTGGTGTCGCTGATCGGACCCAGGCCCAATCTTCTCGACCTGGAGACCGGCGGCGACCACAAGCGCCTGGAGGTGCGCCAGCCGATCCTGTCGAATAACGACCTGGAGAAGGTGCGCCACATCGAGAACCTGCTGGATTCCACCTTCCGTACCTACACCATGGATACCTGCTATTCGGTTGCCAATGGCCCCGAAGGCATGAAGGCGGCGTTGGAGAACTTGTGCGCCCGGGCAACCCGGTCCGTCAATCAGGGCCACAATATCTTGATTCTCTCGGACCGCAGCGTCAACGCCGACCGGGTCGCCATCCCGGCCCTACTGGCGACGGCAGCCGTTCATCACCACTTGATCCGCGAAGGCCTGCGCACGGAAGTCGGCTTGGTGATCGAGACCGGCGAAGCCCGCAAGGTCCATGATTTCTGCCTGTTGGCGGGCTATGGCGCCGAGGCCATCAATCCCTATCTGGCCCTGGACACCCTGACGGCGCTGCGCCATGAGTTGGATGAAGATTTGGATACGGAAGAAATCCATACCCGGTATGTGAAGGCCGTCGGCAAGGGCATGCTGAAAGTGATGTCGAAGATGGGCATCTCCACCTACCAGTCCTATTGCGGTGCCCAGATTTTCGACGCCGTGGGATTGTCCAGTGCCTTCGTCGAACAGTATTTCACCAAAACCGCGACGATGATCGAGGGTGTCGGGCTGGAACAGATCGCCGAAGAGACGGTGCGCCGCCACACGGGTGCCTTCGGTAAGGATCCGGTGTTGTCCAACGCCTTGGACGTCGGCGGCGAATACGCCTTCCGCCTGCGCGGCGAAGAACACGTCTGGAAGCCGGAAACCGTCGGCGCCCTGCAACATGCGGTGCGGTCGGGCAATTACAACGGCTTCAAGGCCTTCACCAAGAAGGTCAACGACCAGGACCAGAAACTGAAGAACTTGCGCGGCCTGTTCAAGTTGAAGCGGGCCGGCGTCGCCCTGCCCATCGACGTGGTCGAACCGGCGTCGGAAATCGTCAAACGCTTCGCCACCGGCGCCATGTCGTTCGGGTCCATTTCCTGGGAGGCCCACACGAACCTGGCCATCGCCATGAACCGCATGGGCGCCAAGTCGAACACCGGTGAAGGTGGCGAGGAAGCCAGCCGCTTTGAGCCCATGGAAAACGGCGATTCCATGCGTTCCGCCATCAAACAGGTGGCATCGGGGCGTTTCGGGGTGACCACGGAATATCTGGTCAGCGCCGATGATATTCAGATCAAGATGGCCCAGGGCGCAAAGCCCGGCGAAGGCGGCCAGTTGCCCGGCCACAAAGTCGATGATTGGATCGCCCGGGTCCGCCATTCCACCCCCGGCGTCGGCTTGATCTCACCGCCGCCGCACCACGATATCTATTCCATCGAGGACCTGGCACAGTTGATCCATGATCTGAAGAATGCCAACCCAAAGGCCCGCATTTCCGTCAAATTGGTGTCCGAAGTGGGTGTCGGCACGGTCGCCGCCGGCGTCTCGAAGGCGCACGCCGATCACGTCACCATATCCGGCAACGACGGCGGCACCGGTGCCAGCCCGTTAACCTCAATCATGAACGCCGGGTCGTTCTGGGAAATCGGCTTGGCGGAAACCCACCAGACGCTGGTCCTCAACCAATTGCGCGGCCGCATCGCCGTACAGGTTGACGGCGGCCTGCGCACCGGCCGCGATGTGGTCATCGGAGCGTTGTTGGGTGCCGATGAGTTTGGCTTTGCGACTGCCGCCCTGATTTCATCGGGCTGCATCATGATGCGCAAGTGCCACCTCAACACCTGCCCCGTCGGCGTCGCCACCCAGGACCCGGAACTGCGCAAGCGCTTCAAGGGCCAGCCCGAACACGTGGTCAATTTCTTCACCTTCATCGCCGAGGAAGTGCGCGAGATCATGGCCGAGTTGGGCTTCCGCACCATGAACGACATGATCGGCCGCATGGACCGCCTGGATGCCCGCCCCGCCATCGATCATTGGAAGGCCGAGGGATTGGATTTCTCGAAGCTGTTCGCCAAGCCCCGGGCCGGCGGCGACGTCGCCGTCTACAACTGCGAACAACAGGACCACGGCCTCGACAAGGCCTTGGACAACAGCCTTATTGAGCAAGCCATGCCGGCCCTGGAGAACAAGACGCCGGTGACCATTGAGACGCCGGTGCGCAATGTCAACCGAACCGTCGGCACCATGCTATCGGGCGAACTGGCGCGCCGCCACGGGCACGCGGGGCTGGCCGACGATACCATTCACATCAAGATGAAAGGCACGGCGGGGCAAAGTTATGGGGCCTGGCTGGCCCGCGGCGTAACCCTGGAACTGGAAGGCGACGCCAACGACTATGTGGGCAAGGGCCTTTCCGGCGGCCGCATCATCATCTATCCGACCGCCGCGTCGCCGATCATTCCGGAAGACAATATTATCGTCGGCAATACGGTGCTCTATGGCGCCATCGCCGGCGAAAGCTATTTCCGCGGCGTTGCCGGCGAACGTTTCGCGGTCCGTAATTCCGGCGCCGTCACCGTGGTCGAAGGTGTCGGCGATCATGGCTGCGAATACATGACCGGCGGCTGTGTCGCCGTGATCGGCCCGACGGGGCGCAACTTCGCGGCCGGCATGTCCGGCGGCGTCGCCTACGTGCTGGACGAAACCGGCGACTTCGAAAGGCGCTGCAACATGGCGATGGTCGAGCTGGAGCCGGTCATTCCCGAAGACGGCGTCCCCGCCGACCTCGACGCCGATGACCTGGCCCCGGTGATGACCGACATGTTGCGCGGCGATGAAAAACGCCTGCGCGTCCTGATTGAGCGTCACGCCCGCTACACGGGCAGCGAACCGGCCCGCAACATTCTCGACAACTGGCAAACGTACCTGCCGAAATTCATCAAGATCATGCCCGTGGATTACCGGCGTGCGATGCGCGAAATGGAAGCCGCTGCCGCAGCGGAGTCCGAGCCGCTGGCCGCCGCCGGTGAATAACGCCATGCGAGGAAGGAACAGAAACGATGGGTAAGCCCACCGGTTTCATGGAAATCACGCGTCAGGACCGCAATTATACACCGGCCGACGAGCGCATTTCCCACTTCGACGAATTTGTCGTGCCCCTGGCCGATGACGATCTGAGCCGCCAGGGCGCGCGCTGCATGGATTGCGGCATCCCCTTTTGCCATCAGGGCTGTCCCGTCAACAACATCATTCCCGACTGGAATGATATGGCCTACCGGGGCGATTGGCGCCAAGCCTTGGACACCCTGCATTCCACCAACAATTTCCCTGAATTCACCGGCCGTATCTGTCCGGCGCCTTGCGAGGCCGCCTGCACCCTGAACATCACCGATGAGCCGGTGACCATCAAAACCATCGAATGCGCCATCGTCGACCGGGGTTGGGCGGAGGGCTGGATCCAGCCCGAAGTCTCCGCCCACAGTACGGGCAAACGCGTTGCCGTGGTCGGTTCGGGACCGGCCGGCATGGCCTGTGCCCAACAACTGGCCCGCGCCGGCCACCGGGTCATGGTATTCGAGAAGAACATCAAGATCGGCGGCCTGTTGCGCTATGGCATTCCCGACTTCAAGATGGCGAAGTCCCTGATCGATCGTCGGATGGCCCAAATGCAGGCCGAGGGCGTTGTTTTCCGCTCCAACAGCCACGTCGGCGACAACGTCAACCCCATGAGTTTGTTGATTAACTTCGATGCCGTGGCACTCACCGGCGGCGCCGAGCTGCCGCGCGACCTGCCGGTTCCGGGCCGTGAACTGGATGGCGTGCATTTCGCCATGCGGTTCCTGACCCAGCAGAACCGGCGGCTTTCCGGAGAACACATCGCCGACAATCTGGAAATTCTGGCCAAGGGCAAACACGTCGTCGTCATTGGCGGCGGCGATACGGGGTCCGACTGCGTCGGCACCTCGATCCGCCAGGGTGCGGCGTCGGTGACGCAAATGGAGATCATGCCGAAACCGCCGGAAAATGAAGACAAGGGTGTCACCTGGCCCGACTGGCCGATGAAGCTGCGCACGTCGTCTTCTCAGGACGAGGGCTGTGAGCGCGATTGGTCGGTGGCGACCAAATCCATTGAAGGCAAGGACGGCAAGGTCACGGCGCTCAATTGTGTCCGCCTGGACTGGAGCGGCGGCAAGATGACCGAGGTCGAAGGCTCCGAGTTCCAATTGAAGGCCGATTTGGTGTTGCTGGCCATGGGCTTTGTCAACCCGGTGCACGAGGGCATGCTGGACAGCTTCGGTGTTGAATACGACGACCGCGGCAACGTCCGCGCCGACACGGAAGATTACGCCACGTCCATCGACAAGGTATTCGCCGCCGGCGACATGCGGCGCGGCCAATCGCTGGTGGTCTGGGCGATCCGCGAGGGCCGCCAGTGCGCCCGCGCCGTCGACGAATATCTCATGGGTTCCACCGACCTGCCGCGATGAAAATTTACGGCGACCTTGTTTCCGGAAATTGCATGAAGGTCAAATGGACGGCCGACTACCTGGATCTGCCTTACGACTGGATTGATATCGATATCCTGAAAAGCGAAACGCGGACGCCGGAATTTCTGGCCAGAAATCCCTTTGGGCAGGTACCGACGGTAACCCTTGATGACGGCCGCCATCTGACCCAATCCAACGCCATTATGATGTATCTGGCCGACGGCAGCGACCTCATCCCGGAAGACGCCTATGACCGGGCGCGGATGACGGCACACCTGTTTTGGGAACAATACAGCCACGAGCCCTACGTCGCCGTCTGCCGGTTCCAGCACCACTATCTGAAAATACCGCTGGCGGAGTTGGATAAGGAAAAGGTGGAGCGCGGCTATCGGGCCCTGGACACCATGGAAGGCTGGCTGTCGGGGGCCGATTTTCTGGCCGGCCCGGCGCTCAGTTGCGCCGATATCGGCCTGATCGCCTATACCCGCTGGGCCCATCAGGGCGGTTTCGAATTGGCGCCCTATACAAACATTCAAGCCTGGATTGACCGGGTCGAAGACGCGGTTGGAATATCCGACTGACGTCAGAGCGACCTTTTAGAGCATCGTGCGCTATTTCGTACGCACTGAGATCACTGTTGCGGTGCCGCCGTCAGGAGAGGACGCGCGGGCGATGCGGGGTATCGGTTAGTGTTCTCGACGCA
>CAZQPC010000326.1:0-6051 GCA_964595005.1 uncultured Magnetovibrio sp. | reverse complement strand
CGCCAACCAGGGCCGCTTCAAGCGACGTCTGATCTACGGCGGCCATATCATCAGCATGGCCCGGGCGCTCAGCTTCAACGGTCTGGCCAACGGCTTCAAGATCGCCGCCATCAACGGTGGCGCCCACACCAATCCGACCTTTGCCGGTGATACCATCTATGCCTGGTCGGAGGTTCTGGAGACGTTCGAACTGCCGGGCCGGGCTGATTTGGGGGCGCTTCGTTTGCGCACGGTGGCCTGCAAGGATCAATCCGCCGAGACGTTCCCGGACCGGACCGAGGACGGCAAGTACGGCGAATCGGTGGTCTTGGATTTCGATTATACGGTGCTGATGCCGCGCCGCGTTTCGTAAATCGGCGCGCCGCCGGCGGATCGTGGTAAATTTCCTTCAGAAGAA
The DNA here is from genome assembly GCA_964595005.1 of uncultured Magnetovibrio sp. Taxonomy (GTDB): domain Bacteria; phylum Pseudomonadota; class Alphaproteobacteria; order Rhodospirillales; family Casp-alpha2; genus UBA3470. The sequence goes on along the minus strand of CAZQPC010000326.1, from coordinate 5,654 downwards.
CTCATTCTTTCAAACTTCTGAAAAGACTCACTAAAAACAGATCGAGTCCTTGGACAGGCGAGACATGTCCAAGAATTCACTCGACGTCTTTAAAATATAGTTGCCGGCGATTCGTGCCTTTGATAATAAAAGAGGCGTCAGGAGCACCGGTCCTGGGAAACCTGTGCATGTGCCGCCGAGACAGCACCCTGACGCCTCTTGGAGCCGGCCAGGCTCCGCGCACTTGAAAGCGGCTCCTCGCTTCACCCTTCTTCCGTGGACGCACCCTGGGCAGAGATCATCCCGCGGACGAAGAGGTGTGGTCCGTCTCCGTTGAACCCGTCGCCGGGTTCTCCTTCAACGCACCGCCGCAGCAAAAAGCCCCTTAACGCGTCCGGACCTTCGGGTGTCCCATGGCTTCGGCCGAAACCGAGGCCACGGATGGACCCACAGGAAACCGAAGTTTCCCACGCCCGCCGACGTGCCCCGAAAGACCCATCGGACGGTCTGAAGGCGCCGCACCCCGACCGGCCGAAACCGGTCTGAAGACCCGCCGCCTCGCGGAGCAAACCCGCCCCCCACCAGGGAGATGGACTGTTCCGCGAAAGGCCCGCCTCGCGATACACGAGACTTTTGCCGGTTCAGGGCTGACCATTGGAAACCGAAGCCCCCTCTGCTCACCCCCTCCCCATTCCCTTGGGATCCCGGTCGGCCGAAACCGCCCTTTTCCCTTGGGACGACCGTGGTTTCCGAACCATGGCAAACCACAAGGGCAAGCCACGCGTTTTTCGACCAAGGCCGCATCGACGCTTTCGCGTGCGACCTTAAGATGCCGGGGATGGGGTTCTGGACGCAACGCGGAAACCTGGGGGTAAGGTGCGAATCCTGTGTATAACCGAGCGCCGTTTTCACACTTGATCCACAAGTTATCCACAGTCTGATTGGGCCGGATTGGAAATGTCGTGGAATTTCAACCGCCTCTACGAAACGACTTGCCGTTGTCACCCGGGGCGCCGCCGAGTATCCAAATTTGGATCAGAGGCGGGACCGGTGCCGGCCGGAAAATGAGCAATCTTGTTGGTATACAATATCCCAGCGAATACTTGATTCGCTCCGGCCGGTCGCGGCGTTGACTTGCACGAAAGGGAGCATTACCAATGATTCAGGGCTGTCTTGACGGACGGCCTGGAATTTCACAAGAACAGGTGCCGCCATGGCAAATTCAAAGGCGAATTCAAGTCGGCCCCTGTCGCCGCATCTACAGGTCTATCGGCCGCAAATCACGTCGATTTTGTCGATCACCCACCGGATGACGGGCATCGCCCTGACCGGCGGCGCGGTGCTGTTTTGCTATTGGATCACGTCGGCCACCTATGGCGCCGAGACCTTTGCCTCGGCGCAGGCCGTGATGGGGTCGTGGTTCGGCCAATTGGTACTTTGGGGCATGGTGTTTTCCCTGTTCTTTCATCTCGGCAACGGGGTCCGGCATCTTGGCTGGGACGTCGGCTGGGGGTACGAGTTGGATAAATTGCGGATCAGCGGCTGGCTGACCATTATCTTCGCCGTCGCGATGACCGTGCTGACCTTGGTGATCGCCTATTCGGCGGCGGGAGGCGGGTGATGGAGATGCGTTCGCACTTGGGCCGGGTCCGCGGCCTCGGCTCATCGAACCAGGGCATCCAACGGTGGTGGATGCAGCGCCTGACCGGCGTCGCCTTGGTGCCGCTGTGTCTGTGGTTCGTGTTTTCCGTTGTCGGTCTGGCCGGCGCCGACCTGGCGACGGTCACCGATTGGGTCGGCCGGCACTTTAATCCGGTGCTGTTGATTTTGTTCATCTTTTGCATTTTTCACCATGGCCAGCTGGGCTTGCAGGAAGTCATCGAAGACTATGTGCATGCCGAATCCGTCAAGGTGACCTCTCTTATTTTGGTGAAATTCGGCGCCGTCCTGTTGGGCGCGTCTTCGGCCTTCGCCGTCATCAGACTGACCTTCGGAGGCTGACGCCCCATGACCAAAGCGTACGAAGTTATTGACCACAAATACGAAGTCGTCGTCATCGGCGCCGGCGGTGCGGGCCTGCGCGCCACGTTGGGCATGGCGGCGGCCGGCTTGAAGACGGCCTGCATCACCAAGGTGTTCCCGACGCGCTCGCACACGGTTGCGGCCCAGGGCGGCGTCGCCGGGGCGCTCGCCAACATGGCCGAGGACCATTGGGAATGGCACATGTATGACACGGTCAAGGGCGCCGACTGGCTGGGCGACCAGGACTCCATCGAATACATGTGCCGCGAAGCCGTGCCGTCGATCGTCGAACTTGAGCACATGGGCATGCCGTTTTCGCGGACGGAAGAGGGCAAGATCTACCAGCGGCCCTTCGGCGGCCACATGCGCAATTTCGGCGAGGCCCCGGTGCCGCGCGCCTGCGCCGCCGCCGACCGCACCGGCCACGCCATGCTGCACACGCTTTATCAGCAGTCCCTGAAGCACGAGGCCGAGTTCTATGTGGAATACTTCGCCATTGATCTGATCATGGGCGACGACGGCACCTGCGAAGGGGTGATCGCGTGGAACCTGGACGACGGCACCATCCATGCCTTCCGCGGCAATCTGGTGGTGTTCGCGTCCGGCGGCTACGGCCGGTCCTTTTTCTCGTGCACCTCGGCGCATACCTGCACTGGCGACGGCCACGGCATGATCGCGCGCGCCGGCCTGGCGCTGCAGGACCAGGAATTCGTGCAGTTCCACCCGACCGGCATCTACGGTGCCGGCTGCCTGATCACCGAGGGCGCGCGCGGCGAGGGCGGCTATCTCACCAATTCCCAGGGTGAGCGCTTCATGGAGCGTTATGCGCCGACGGCTAAGGATCTGGCCAGCCGCGACGTGGTCTCGCGTTCCATGACCATCGAAATTCGCGAACAGCGTGGCGTCGGTCCGGAAGGCGATCACATCAATCTGCACCTGGAGCACCTGGACGCGGCGCTTTTGCACGAACGCCTGCCGGGGATCACCGAATCGGCCCGCATCTTCTCCGGCGTTGACGCCACCAAGGAGCCGATCCCGGTGCTGCCCACCGTGCACTACAACATGGGCGGCATCCCGACCAACCACATGACCGAGGTGCTGCGCCCGACCGCCGACAACCCGGACGCCGTCACGCCGGGCTTGATGGCCATCGGTGAATGCGCCTGTGCCTCGGTGCACGGCGCCAACCGACTTGGCTGCAATTCGCTCCTGGACCTGATCGTCTTCGGCCGCGCCGCCAGCATCAAGGCCAAGGAACTGGTGAAACCGGGCGGCGCGCTCAGGCCCTTCAAGGAAGGCTGCGCCGACAAGGCCCTGGAGCGTCTGGATAGGCTGCGCCACGCCAAGGGCGGCACCAAGACGGCGGAGCTTCGTTTGCAGATGCAGCGCATCATGCAGAACAACGCCGCCGTGTTCCGCACGTCGGAAGTATTGTCCGAAGGCGTCTCTCAGATCGACGAGGTCTGGAAGGGCATGGCCGACATTCATGTCTCGGACAACTCCATGATTTGGAATTCCGATCTGGTCGAAAGCCTGGAGCTGGAAAACCTGATGATCAACGCCAAGACCACCATGTATTCCGCCGAGGCCCGCAAGGAGAGCCGCGGCGCCCACGCCCACGAGGATTATCCCGACCGCGACGACGAGAACTGGATGAAGCACACGCTGGCCTGGATCGACGGCGACGGCAAGGTAACCATCGATTACCGGCCGGTGCATGCCTACACGCTGACCGACGAGGTTGATTACATCGAGCCCAAGGAACGGGTGTACTAAAATGGTTGAACTGACGCTTCCCGCCAATTCCCGCCCGACCGCCGGCAAGTCCTTCGCCGCCGAGGCCGGCGCCACCAACATCAAGAAGTTCCAGGTCTACCGCTTCGATCCCGACAGTGGCGACAACCCGCGCATCGATACCTTCGAGGTCGATCTGGACAAATGCGGGCCGATGGTTCTCGACGCCCTGATCAAGATCAAGAACGAGATCGACGCCACCCTGACCTTCCGCCGGTCGTGCCGCGAAGGGGTCTGCGGGTCCTGCGCCTTCAACATCGACGGCACCAACACCCTGGCCTGCACCAAGCCCATCGCCGAGATTTCCGGCGACGTGAAAATCTATCCGCTGCCCCACATGCCGGTGATCAAGGATCTGGTGCCCGACCTGAACGGGCCCTATTCCCAATACCGGGCGATCGAGCCCTGGCTGCAGGCGGACACGCCGGCGCCGAACCGCGAGCGCCTGCAAAGCAAGGACGAACGCGCCAAGCTGGACGGCTTGTGGGAATGCATTCTGTGTTTTTGCTGTCAGACCAGTTGCCCGAGCTATTGGTGGAATGGTGATCGGTACATGGGCCCGGCGATCTTGCTGCAGGCCTACCGCTGGATCGCCGATTCCCGCGACGAAGCCACCGGCAAGCGCCTCGACAACCTGAACGACGGCTTCCGCCTGTTCCGCTGCCACACCATCATGAACTGCACCAACACGTGTCCGAAAAGCCTCAATCCCGGCCAGGCCATCGGCAGCATCAAGGAAGCGGTGTTTCATCGGATGTAGGTCTGACGGGACTCGCGGCATCCGCTGTCGTGAGGCTTGGGGATGGATGGGGCAGCCAGACCGATGTATCCCTACCAGGACTGCGACTAGCAGCCACCGTTCCCTCCGGGCGAACAAACCGCGCTTACGCGGCGCCACTAGCGCCACGGTCACGGTGTGTTGGCCAAGCCGAAGTGTCCTTGCCAAGATTGCTACTAGCGGAACACTCCCTCCGGGGGATCACATCGCGCTTACGCGGCGACGTTAAGTCGCCACGGTCACGGTGTGATAGTACACCAAAGTACACATTCGTACGCTTTAGTACGCAAATCCCCTTCATCCGCCCCGCCGCGCCGCCGGTAAACGCGCAGGAACGCTGACATCCGGCGACGTGTATTTTTGCGAAACTTTCGGTGGTCCCGTTCGCATTTGTACACCCGAAGTACACATTTCCGGTGCAGGTCCTTCGGATGGTGCTTCGACCAGCGCGTCAGATTCCACATCCGTTTCCGCGCCCGCGGCATTCGCCTTCATCAATTGCGCCTGCAGCTGCACGGCGCGGCCCGCCGCGGTGAACTGATGATCGCCCAAGGCGCGCCGATAGACCACTTCCAGCTTGCCGACCATGACCGCCGACGCCTGCTCTCCCTGCCGGCCCAGTTCGGCCTGAATCTCGCGGATGCGCGCCTGGATGCGCTGAGAGCGCATCAGCCGCCAGCCCTGCCGGTTCGACGAGCGCGGCGCATAGCCGGCCTCTCGCGCCGCCGCCGCGGCCTGGCCGTAATGGACAAAAGCCCGGCAGAAGCGTTCCTGGCGGGGGATGAGGGGGGACTCATATATTCTTGGTTTGTTTTCCAAGAAATGATTTATATCCTAGGCGAGAGACAAGTGTCAAGGCATTTCGATAAATCATGGCGGTCGACGGAAGGCTGGCGCGCTATTTGCCTGCTTTTCAAGGTGAATAGGACGTCGGGGTTTGTTTTTGAAACCGGCAGAGAATGAGGGGAAAGCGGACATAATTTTAGGATGGCTATAACTTCTGAATTTGACCCGAAACGGTCATCAGCAGCGCCGAGACTGGGCTCGACGAGCTATCGAAATTAGAACGCGAAGTGGGCGC
>CAZQPC010000325.1:0-6105 GCA_964595005.1 uncultured Magnetovibrio sp. | reverse complement strand
GTAGTCTGTCAGGACCGCGTACTTGCCGAATTCATCGATCTCCTCATCGCTGAGTTTCTCCGTTACCGCCGGCACCGCTTTCAGGGCATCTTTCAAAGTGCGCCCGTCAACAGCGGCCTGTTGGGCAATCTGGTAGATCAATTCATGCGCCTCCTGGCGGCCGAGGATCGGTGCCAGGGCCATCATCACGGCCTCCGACAACAACAACCCGCCGGTGATCTCCAAATTCCAGCGCATGTTCTCGGTCCTGACGTTCAGGCCGCCGGTGAGCGTCGTGATCTTCACCACCGCGGCATGGGCGTGGCAATGCAGGCGGGCGACGTATTCGCGTTCCGCCTGCAGGCCGATCTTGTCGCGTTCGGTTTCGGCGACCAGGCTTTCCATGGCCGGTGCCATGCAGTAGCGCGCCGCCCGGGCCAGCGCCGCGACGCTCTCGCAGATCGCCGGGTTGCGTTTGTGCGGCATGGTCGATGAGCCGACCTTGCCGGCGGGGAAGGGTTCTTCCAGTTCCGCCGTTTCCGTCTTCGACAGCAAAAACACCTCGTTGGCGATCTTGCCCATGGTGCCGGCGATGGCGGCCATGATGAAAGCGGCCTCGGCGATGGTGTCGCGGGCGACGTGCCAGGAGATCGCCGGTACGGCCAGGCCGAGAATTTCGAACATGCGTTCCTGCACGGCCAGGCCGTGTTCGCCGATGGCCGCCATGGTGCCGACGGCACCGGAAAACTGACCCCGGAAAACGCGCGGACCGGCCTCGGCCATGCGGGTCTGATGGCGGCGCACTTCATCCAGCCAGATCGCGACCTTGTAGCCGAATGTCAAAGGCAGCGCCTGCTGGCCATGGGTGCGCCCAGCCATCACCGTATCGCGGTGTTCGCGGGCCAGGGCGGCGAGGTTCGCGGCGAGGGTTTCCAGATCGCGCCCGATGACGGCCCAGGCGTCCTTGATCTGCAGAACCTGACCCGTGTCCATGATATCTTGAGTTGTCGCGCCCCAATGCAGATAACCGCCGGCGTCCGAGCTGCATTTTTCCTCCATGGCGCGGACCAGCGGGACGATAGGGTGGCTGGTGCGGTCCATCTCGGCCTTCATGGCGGCCAGATCATAGTCGGCGGCGTTGCCGGCGGCGGCGATTTCGTCGGCGGCATCTGTCGGAATAATGCCCAGATCCGCCTCGGCCCTGGCCAGAGCGACTTCAGTATCCAACCATTTCTGGACGGTCATGCGGTCGTCGAAGATGGCCCGCATCTCCGCCGTGCCGAATTGGTCGCGAAACAATTCACTGTCGCCGACATAGATGCTCATGGCTTTCCTCCCTGATGGCCGGGGCAACATAGTCGGCGGGCGCGATGTTGCAAAGATCGGGTGAATTCAGTTTGCCGCGGCCGCCGATTTTTCCGCCAGGGCCCGCCACAGCGGCGTATTCCACGCCGATGAGGCGATCTGAACGGCGCCATTCAGGGCTTCCGCCAAATTCGCAGCGGCCTCTGAATCCCGTGTGGGATTGCGGGAAAATTGTTTCACGGTCACGGAATCGAATGAGATTGTGCCCTTGTTTCGGTCCCAAAGGGTGTTGGTCGACAGCACATCCTCAAGGCTGACCGTCAAGTCCAGGATGTCGATGGTGATTTGATGAATGCGCTTGGTCCGGCCTCGGTAGGGGCCCTCGGTGAGGAACATGGGCGTGTGGAACTGGGCCTCCTTGCCGCCGATGGTACAGCGCCAACGCACTTCATAATCGGCAAATTCGAAAGCCTGTCCTTGGGCCGGACTCTTGCCGTCGAAATGAATTTCATAACGGCAGGTTGTATCGCCGCCGCCGCGAACGGTTCCGGACAGGGGCTTTTCCAAGGTGCCGTCAATGACCGGCATGAGTGTGGATTGGTAGATAAAGCCGATATCCTTGCCGTCATCTCCGCGGATCGCCAGCCAGGGGCCCTTCGCGCGGCCGACGACCGTGACCTTGTCGCCCTTGCCGCGGCGACCGATACGGCGTCCCTTGGTCGCCGGTCGGATCCGCACATTGGCGTCCTTGAGGACCAGGTAGGTGCCGCTCAGCGGCGTCACCTTGGTCTTCAAGAAAGGGATGGTCGGACTTTTGGCGGCTGGCTGTTGCGCCCATACGACCGAGGCGCCGCCGGCGAATGCCAACAGAACGGCGGACGAAATCAGGTTGCAAACCAACCTCCGCAACATACGATCCCCTATAAGTCTCTGGAGAATCAGAGGCTTATCCATGATAAGGGCGCGGGACGAAATGTGCCACAGTCTTTTCATGTCTTGGGTCAGCGGTTAAACAGGTCTGATGGCTATTGTCTCGCTTACCGATCTGAAATCCCGACTGGGCCGCGGCCAGTGTTTGCTGGGCCTTGATCTGGGGGCAAAGACCATCGGCATGGCCATCGCCGACCCGACCGGCACCGTCGCCAGTCCGCTGGATACCGTTCGGCGAAAAAAATTCATGGCTGACGCCAATGCCTTGCGGCAAATTATCAGCCAACGCGGCGTTGGCGGGGTCGTGCTCGGCCTGCCGGTCAGCATGGACGGCACGGAAGGACCCCGGTGCCAATCGACCCGCAGCTTTGCCGACAATCTAATGGGTCAAATTGATATCGACGTGGCGTTCTGGGACGAGCGCCTGTCAACGTCGGCGGTTGAAAAATTTCTGGTTCAGGAAGCGGACATGACCCGCAAACGCCGCGCCGAGGTGGTCGACAAGATGGCCGCCGCCTACATCCTGCAGGGCGCTTTGGATTCCCTGGGGCGATAGCGGTTGGTCATGATCGAAATTTTTACCGCCTTGGTGCCCGTGTTCCTGATCATTGCTTTCGGCAAGCTTCTCGAAGCCCGTCAGGTTCTCGACGCGTCGACCTGGGAAAACCTGGAACAGCTCGTGTTCTATATCTTGTTTCCGGCCCTGTTGGTCGTGAAGATCGGTGGGGCTGAGGTTCCGGGCGCTGAATTGATGCCCTTGTTCGCGACCTTGTTGACGACGTCCCTGGTGATCTGGCTGGTTGTCTCGGTGGCGCGGCCGGGGTTGAAATGGGACTCGCGCACTTTCATCGCTGTTGTTCACGGCGCCCTTCGGCCAAATTCCTATATCGGGTTGGCGGCAGCGTTTGCGCTTTATGGTGAGGCCGGATTAACACTGGCGGCGGTGTGCATCCTGGCGGTTATTCCCCTGGTCAACGTATTGACGGTCTACAGCCACCACCGTTGGACCGAAGATGATACCAGGCCAACGGAAGGCCCGGCGAAACGTGCCTTCAAGGAGTCGAGCCGAAACCCGATTATCCTGGCCTGTGGCGTCGGCGCGGTGTTGAACCTGACCGGTATCGGATTGCCGCCGTTGATCGGTGAAGCCCTGGATATCCTCGGCCGGGCCGCCCTGGCCTTGGGATTGTTGGCGGTCGGGGCGGGGCTGAACTTGCGGTCCTTGCGGATCGCCAGCCGCCCGGCGGCCGTTGCCGTGGCGGTCAAGCTGGCGGTGACGCCGGTTCTTGCGGTGATTGCCTGTGGTCTGTTCGGGGTCAGCGGGCTGGCGGTTTCCGTTGCCGTGCTGTTCGCGGCCCTGCCGGTGTCGGCCAGCGGCTACGTGATCGTTAAGCACATGGGCGGTGACGGGGAACTGATGGCCGCCGTCGTCGCCTTGTCGACGATCTCCGCCATGGCGACACTGCCGTTGGTGGTCTGGGCCCTGGGGCCCGTCAGCACCTAATGCTATCGGCACTCCAGTTTCGCATCATAGCCCTTACGGCGTTCGAACCAACTGGGATCGACACTTAGCCCCAGGCGCCCGGTGGTGTTCTTCGACGCCTTGATGCGGAACGACGCCTGTTGGCCGGCGCTCAGACGCATGCGGCGCTTGGCGATCACGTGGCCGCGGCCCTTGGCCAGGCGGTAGATTTCAAAGGTTGAGGATTTCGGCCAGGCCGCGCCGGCATTCTTGATCTTAAAAGTTGCCTCGCCGGCCCGGCATTGGGTGGCGATTTCCAGTTTCAGGTTCGGTGTTGCCGCCTGGGCCGTTTCCGGGCCAGATTGACGTGACTTTGCCGCCGAATGCGACGGCGACGACAAGGCCACGAAGGCCAATCCAATGGCGGAGATGGCCATCACGGCCAGACCGATTCTGGGATATGAGTGGTTCATGGGTTTGCCCCTTATTCTCAAGTGCGCTCAAGACGCACGATAGCGGCTCCTTCGGAACCGCTTCATTCATGAGAAGTCTAGGGCTGGAATTCTTAACAAATGACGAAATAAAATGGTTAACAGAACAGTAACTTAGAGGGTTTTCTTGATGTTCTGATCGGTTTGCGTGCGGAGCCGGTCCATGACCGTGTTGAGGATCGTGCGGATGACCACGTCGGTTTTGCCCAAAAGTTTTTCGAAGGCTGCCTTGGGGATCACGATCAAGGTGGTCTTGCCGACGGCGCGGGCCGTCGCCATGCGCGGCGAGGTATCAATCAAGGCCATTTCACCGAACATCTTGCCGCGTTTGATGGTTGCCAGCATAAGCGCCGCGCCGCCGCTCGCCGATTCCTTGGATATTTCGACGATGCCTTTCTCGACGATGAAGGCCGCGTCGCCGGCTTCGCCTTCCTTGAAGACGATGTCGTTGGAATTGTAGTTGCGGATATCTAGGTTTTCTTCGGCCATGATCCCTCACCTGAGCATTATTTTGCAGAGAATATATCGGAAAGGCGGGGGCAGGGGAACCTGCGCAATTCATGATGCTTAGGGAAAATGGTGCCGGCTGCAGGATTCGAACCCGCGACCCCGTGATTACAAATCACGTGCTCTACCAACTGAGCTAAGCCGGCATTCCTTGATAACAGCCCGTACATAATACGCCGTTCCGGCAGGGGCAAGCTATGGAAACGGGCCGCTTAACCACTGCGCGTCACTTCATAAAGCGTGACCGCGACGGCGTTGGAAAGATTGAGGCTTTCGATCTCGCCATTGATGGGGATGCGGACCAAAACGTCGCATGTCTCCCGGGTGAGGCGCCGAAGCCCCGTGCCTTCGGCGCCGAAGACCAGGGCCGAGAAGCCGCGCCAATCGGTGTCCGAAAGGACCGTATCGGCGGCGCCGTCCAGGCCCAGGCACCAGAAATCGGCTTCTTTTAGCAAATTCATGGCGCGGGCCAAATTGCCGACCCTCACCAAGGGGACGGTCTCCACAGCGCCTGACGCCGCTTTCGCCAGGGTCGGGGTGATCGACGGTGCATGGTGATCGTGGACGACGACAGCCAGGGCCCCGAAGGCGGCCGCGGATCGCATGACGGCGCCAATGTTGCGGGGGTCGGTCGCCTGATCAAGAACTACCAGGGCACCCGATTCGCGGCTCTCGGTCATTCGGATGATGTCTTCGATGTAGACATTGGGCAGGGCGCCGGCATGGACGGCGATCCCCTGATGGACGGCACCCTCGGGCAGTTGGTCATCCAAATCTCGGCGCTCGACGACGTCAAACTCATGTTTGGCAAGCGCTGATGCGTGGCTTTCGGCGATGTGCCGGGTGACGGCAATGCGATGCAGGTTGCGGCGCGGATTGTTGATGGCGGCCAGCGCGGCGTGCAGGCCGTAAATCCAGTCCGCCGGTGCGGATGCACCACGGCCGCCATGGCGAACCCGATTGCGGCTCTGTTTGGGGCCCTCGGAACGGACCCGCGGGGACGATGACTTGCGTTTTTTCATGGACGCATTTACCATGATTGGTACGCAATGTCTGCCCGCGTTTTAAGCCTTGTTTGTTAAGGTGAGTCGCGGCGCAGCCGTTTGCGTTTTTTTGGATGGCTTTTTGGCGTTGACAACCGGTATTAAATCCTCATATTTCGGGCTCCCGGCGCCTGTCGCATGGCGGGAAAGCGCGTGAAATAAAGGAGGGGTGCCCGAGTGGCTAAAGGGGACGGGCTGTAAACCCGTTGGCGTACGCCTACGTTGGTTCGAATCCAACTCCCTCCACCATCGTTCGTGTTGAGCGGCGCAGCGATGGCGGTCCTTAGTGAAGCGGTCCTTTGCGGCCGGGAAGGTTAGACGAGGTAACAGTTCTGGGCGGGTGTAGCTCAATGGTAGAGCAGAAGCCTTCCAAGCTTACGACGAGGGT
>CAZQPC010000324.1:0-6106 GCA_964595005.1 uncultured Magnetovibrio sp. | reverse complement strand
CTCGGAATGACCGGTGATTACGACTCGGTGATAGGCATGAAGAAGAAAGCCGCCGTCGGCCGCTTCATGACAAAGATGCCGCAAGGCCGCCTGGAGCCGGCGGAAGGCGAGGCGACGTTCTGCGCCGCCTATATCGAGACCGATGAGGTGAGCGGCCTGGCGCGGCGCATCGAACCGGTGCGCCTGGGCGGCCGGCTGGCCGAGGTGCGGCCGTCTTAAATCTTGATGAGAAATTCCGGCGGACCTTGCCAAGGCCTCGGCCGGTGGTCCGCCAAGCGACCGCATTGGACCAAATAAACCCGGCTGACCCTGCAACGGTCCCCTCCGATGGTCTGTCAGCGTCAGCGGCGGGCAAAAACAAACTCGGCGGACCATGCCAGTGGTCCGCCGAGCCGGTTGTCCTGACAGCGGCCGGTTATGCCGCCCGGACGCCGTTCAGGAACTCGTCGACCTGACCGCGCAGCATTTCGGCCTGCTGCGACAGTTCCTTGGCCGCCGACAAAACCTGTCCCGACGACTGTTCCGTTTCACCGACGGAATTCGACACCTCGCCGATGTTGCCGGTGACCCGCTTGGCGCCATCGGCAGCGATCGACGTGTTGCGCGCAATCTCCTCCGTGGCGTGGCCCTGCTGTTCGACGGCGGCGGCGATCCCGCCGGCGATTTCATCGATCTCGCCGACAATGGTGCCGATGCTCTTGATCGCGTCGACGGCCTCGCGGGTGGCGCCCTGGATGCCGGCGATCTGAGTTTCGATCTCTTCCGTCGCCTTGGCCGTCTGGTTGGCCAGGTTCTTGACCTCGGAGGCGACCACGGCAAATCCCTTGCCGGCCTCGCCGGCCCGGGCTGCCTCGATGGTGGCGTTCAGGGCCAACAGGTTGGTCTGATCGGCAACGTCGGTGATCAGGGCCACGACCTCGCCGATCTTCTGGGCCGCGTTGGCCAGGCCTTCGACCTTGACGTTGGTGTCCCCGACCGCTTTCACGGCGTTGTTGGCGATGGACGACGATTTGCTGACCTGGACGCTAATTTCGGAGATCGAAGCCGAAAGCTCGGTGACCGCCGAAGACACGGCCGTGACACCTTCGGTGGCTTCCGTCACCGCCGAAGCGGCGGCATCGGCCTTCGAATTGGCGTGACCGGCGATGCCCGACATGGATTCAGCCGACGACTGCAATTGCGTCGACGCGGCGGAAACCGAATCGACGACATTGCCGACGTGCGTGCTGAAATCGTCGGCCATGGAGTTCAGCAGTGCCTTGCGTTCTTTTTCCGCCTCGGCCTGGGCTGCCGATTGCTGGGCTTCCAGATCAACCTTTTCGATCAGGTTATCACGAAAAACCTGAACCGATTTGGCCATATCGTCGATCTCGGTCTGACTATTTCGACCAGGAATTTCGACTTCCGTTTCGCCGTTTGCCAAGCGGTTCATGGCGCCGGCCATGCGTTGCAGCGGTCCGGACACATTGCGTCCCGTCAGGAGGGCGATTGCCGACAGGATGATCGACAGCACGATGACCGCAACAATCATGGTCGTGCTCATGCCGGCGCCACGCGCCAATTGGTGGTCGATGGCGGTGGTGACTTCCAGGACACCGCGCACGTCGCCCAATTTCCAGTCGTCCTTGGGGGTATCGGCGCGCGAATTGTGGCAGTTGACACAGCCCTGGGCCGACATGGGGTCGGCGATCGCGACGCGCACGAACTCGCGGTCGTCGATGGTGGCTTCGCGGACGAAGGTATCCTCCGGATTTGCGACCAGATGGTCCCAGGCGGCCTGTTGGAAGTCGTCCAACTTGCGCTCGGCCCGGTTCGGGAAGGGATAGGCGCTGTAAAGCTTGACGGAGGTATCCTTCTCGGCCAGCAGTTCGCTCATGTCATGAATGAAGGTCGCCGGCAGGGGCACGCCTTTCTCCATGGTCTTGTGATTGTAGCTGGGCTTCAGGTTTCCGTCGGCCTTGACTTTCGAAATGACGTTCTTGGTGTAATAGCCGCGGATGGTCTTGAATTGATTGGCGATGGTCGTCGCCGACTGGATGGCGTCGCTGCGCACACTGTTGCCGATGACGTTCGGGAGGAAAATGCTGGCGGCGACGATACCGACCAAGGCGACGATGGGCACCGGGAGGACCAGCATCCACAAAATGCTTTTGTTGAATTTCGGCATAAGACGTTCCTTTCTGTTGGCGGGCCACCGTCTTCGCGGCGGGAACGTCTGTTTGTCGACCTGCAACCCGTCTCTTCGAATTCTGCTCCGCCTTCTTTGCCGGTGGGCGGATTGATGTTCCTCGGTTGATTCGTCTTGAGCGCGTCGTCGGCGTACAGGTTGTCCCCTTAGGCAGCCAGCCGTGTCAAAATATGCTCATTAGACATATACGCTAAAAGTAATAGATATGCAATAAAAATATATGACTATGGATAGTGGTTATATATGATTTGTTTTTCGCCCACGTGAAAGCGGCTCCCAAATGTGATCGCGCCTTCCCAATCCGTCAAATTATTGCCATATTGACGTGTCATGACAGGTGAACGGCGTTCGTGTCTTCGCCTCCCACATATGGTATGTAAGTTCCAATAAGAATCAGGATATAGAGGCATTCGCCCATGGCCGGCCATTCAAAATTCAAAAACATCATGCACCGCAAGGGGCGCCAGGACGCCAAGCGGGCAAAAGTTTTTGCCAAATTGGCGAAGGAAATATCCGTTGCCGCGCGCGCCGGTACGGACATCGATTTCAATCCGCGGCTGCGTCTGGCGGTTTCGGCGGCGAAAGCCCAGAATATGCCGCATGACAATATCAAGCGCGCCATTCAACGCGCCGAGGCCGGCGACGGTGCCAATTATGATGAGGTGCGTTACGAAGGCTATGGACCGGGCGGCGTCGCGGTGATTGTCGAATCACTGACCGATAACCGCAACCGCACGGCGTCGGAAATCCGTTCCGCCTTTTCCAAGCACGGGGGCAACATGGGTGAGACCGGCTCCGTCGCCTTCATGTTCGACCGCGTCGGCTTGATCGTTTACGGCGCCGACAAGGCCAGCGCTGACGACATGTTCGAAGCGGCCCTGGAAGCCGGCGCCCAGGACGTGGAAAGCAGCGACGAAACCCATGAGGTAACCTGCGACCCGGATGATTTCTCAACGGTCCGCGATTCGCTGGAAGGATCCTTCGGCGACCCTGAAGACGCCCGTCTCGATTGGAAACCTCAGAACGCCATTGCCGTCGATGAAGACACGGCGGGGACGCTGCTGAAGCTTTTGGACGCGTTGGAAGACAATGATGATGTGCAGCGGGTCGCGGCAAACTTCGATGTCGATGATTCCGTGCTTGAGCGGCTGAGCGCCTGAGCCGTGATCGGATTGGGAGGCCAGGCCCCATGCGGCTGATTGGACTGGACCCGGGGTTGCGCAACACCGGCTGGGGGGTGATTGCGGTCCGTGACAACCGGCTCTCCCACGTTGCCGACGGGGTCATTAAAACCGACGGCGCGCTGATGCTGGCGGCCCGTCTGGTACAACTGCACAAAGGTATTGCCGAAATCATTGAACGCTATCAACCCGATGAAGCCGCGGTCGAGGAAACCTTCGTCAACGCCAATCCGGCGTCGACGTTGAAACTGGGACAGGCCCGAGGCATCGCCTTGGTGGTGCCGGCCTCCCAGGGCATCGTGGTCGGTGAATATCCGCCGAACCTGGTGAAGAAGACCGTCGTCGGCAGCGGCCACGCCACCAAGGAACAGGTGCAAATGATGGTCAAGACCCTGCTGCCGGGATGTGAAATCGCCTCGGCCGATGCCGCCGACGCCCTGGCCGTGGCGATCTGCCATGCCCATCACCGCGACGCCCAAAACCGGGCCGCGGCGCTTGAGGGCGTGTGATGATTGCGCGGCTCAAAGGCGTGATTGATGCGCTTGGCGATGACTGGGCCCTGATCGATGTGAGCGGTGTTGGCTATCAGGTGTTTTGTTCGGGCCGGACCTTGGCACGTCTGGCGATCGGCGAGGCGGCGATCATCGAAGTTGAAACCCATGTCCGCGAAGATCACATTCACCTCTATGGTTTTGCCGATGGCGCCGAACGCGATTGGTTCAAACTGCTGACGACGGTGCAGGGTGTCGGCGCGAAAGTCGGCCTCGCAATCCTAAGCGTGCTTGGTCCCGACGAGCTTGTGCAGGCCGTTGCCGCCGCCGACAAGGCGGCCGTGACGCGCGCACCGGGTGTCGGGCCGAAGCTGGCGACCCGGATTGTTAGCGAATTGAAGGACAGGGTTGGGGCCATGGCGCTCGGTGCGGCGGCCGGCAAACCGGGCGCTGCGGCAGCGCCCGCCGCATCTGCGCCAGCTGCACCGGTCAGTGCCATTTCCGAGGCAGCGTCGGCGCTGGTCAATCTCGGCTATGGCGCTTCGGAGGCGCTGGGTGCCGTATCCCGGGTCGCCGCCGATCTTGGCGACGACGCCGGCGTCGAAGCTTTGATCCGCAACGGTCTTCGCGAACTGGCGCCGTCCGACGTTCGGGCAGGGAGATAGGCCATGAGCGACGACCGCGTCGTTGCCCCCGACATAAGCCCCGAGGATCGCACGGCCGATTTCGCCGACGGCGGCACCCGGCCCTTGAGGTTTGATGATTTCATCGGTCAGCGGCCGGTCTGCGAAAACCTGAACATCTTCATTCAGGCGGCCCGCCAGCGCAGCGAGGCCATGGACCACGTACTGTTTCACGGGCCCCCCGGGTTGGGCAAGACGACCCTGGCGCAGATCGTCGCCCATGAGTTGGGGGTCGGGTTTCGCGCCACCTCGGGACCGGTGATCGTAAAAGCCGGCGACCTGGCCGCCATCTTGACCAATCTACAGCCCAACGATGTCCTATTCATCGATGAAATTCACCGCCTCAATCCGGTGGTCGAGGAAATTCTCTACCCGGCCATGGAAGACCGGCAACTGGACCTGATCATCGGCGAAGGGCCGGCGGCTAGGTCCGTGCGTATCGACCTGCCGCCGTTCACCCTGGTCGGCGCGACCACCCGGTCCGGATT
Organism: uncultured Magnetovibrio sp.; assembly: GCA_964595005.1. Taxonomy (GTDB): domain Bacteria; phylum Pseudomonadota; class Alphaproteobacteria; order Rhodospirillales; family Casp-alpha2; genus UBA3470. The sequence goes on along the minus strand of CAZQPC010000324.1, from coordinate 1,075 downwards.
GTTGACCACGCCCTTGCGCGAACGCTTTGGCATTCCCTTGCGCGTCGTATTCTACGCGCCCGATGAATTGGAGCTGATCGTCAGCCGCGGGGCGCGGCTGTTGGGGCTTGAATTGACCAAGGACGGCGCCGGCGAGATCGCGCGGCGCGCCCGCGGCACGCCCCGGGTTGCCGGGCGTCTGCTGCGCCGGGTCCGGGATTTCGCCGCGGTTGCCGGCACCGGTGCTGTTGACGCGGCGGCTGCCGACGCGGCCTTGAACCGGCTGGATGTCGATACCCGAGGCCTTGACGCCATGGACCGGCGCTATCTGGGTTGCATCGCCGAAAACTACGGCGGCGGGCCGGTCGGCGTGGAAACCCTGGCCGCGGCGCTGTCGGAACAGCGCGATACCATTGAAGAAGTGATCGAACCCTATCTTCTGCAACAGGGCTTCCTCATGCGCACCCCGCGCGGCCGCGCTTTGGCGGTGGAGGGTTATCGTCACCTGGGATTGCAGGCGCCGTCGAACATGGCGCAATTGGAATTGATCGCCGAAGCCACGGACACGGAGGCCGCCGATGGCTGAGTTGCCGGAAACGCCCGCCTCCCCGCATCATCAATTCGCGTTGCGCGTCTACTACGAAGACACGGACGCCGGCGGCATCGTCTATTACGCCAATTATCTGCGATATGCTGAACGCGCACGTAGCGAGTTGTTGCGCGAACTGGGTGTTGAGAGCTCGCGCCTGATGGACGAAGACGGTGTCGCGCTGACGGTGCGGCGTTGTGCCGTCGATTACATCAAGCCGGCCGTTCTGGATGACCGCCTGGTTGTTGAAACAAAGGTTCAGAAGGTCGGTGGGGCGTCCCTGGAGGCCTTGCAGACGGTGCGCCGTGACGATGAAGACCTGGTACGTATCGATTTGAAGCTTGGCTGCATGTCCCTGAATGGTGGTGCTGCACGGATGCCGGCCGGGTTGCGTGACACATTGTCGGCATACATTAATTCAGACCGGATTTAGACAATCCCGGTCGACATAAGAGGGTATAGATGGAAAACCAAATTGTTGATGCGGTGACACTGGGGGGCTCGGCG
>CAZQPC010000323.1:0-6114 GCA_964595005.1 uncultured Magnetovibrio sp. | reverse complement strand
CGCCGAGCAGCCCAACAACCTTCCCCGGCACGGATATGTCGAGCGCCGAGGTCGGTTCAACCAAAACAATGAGTTTGGCCGTCAGGACGAACGCCCGGGGGACGGCGGTGTCGCAGGCGGTGTGCCGGCGCCGGACGCCGCCTATGCCTCGGCCGTCATGGCCGCCGCCCTCAGGCCGACGAAATCGGCTGTTTCGTCACGCCGCCGCCGAGCTCGTGCAGCCGGGCCCGGATGCCGGCCAGTTCCTTCTCCCGGTCTTCGTCGCGCTGTTCGAGCCGGGCGAGCTCGCTTTTTGTCCGGGCAAACTCTTTGACGGTTCCCTGTTCCAACTCCTCGACGGCGCGCGCCAGCTGGGCGTGGTTCTTCGCCATCTCATCGAGGCGTCCGGCCAGGACCTTGTTCTGGGTGTTGATGACCTCCGTCACATCCTTGGTCGCTTTCTTGATCGACGACGACAGAAGCGACAAGGTCAGGACGGCAATGGCAAAGGCTGCGATCGCCAGCGCTGCGATAATTTCCATGGGGCTTTTCCAATCCTCCGGCGTTCAGTTTTGATGTCCCGCCAACTTGATGTCATGTCCGGCCCGGTTCTGCCGCCGGGCGCGCGCCCGTCGGGGCACGTCTAACTATTATGGCGGGCATTGGGGAATGCAAGTGCCCCATTTCCCGCCACAGCGGTTTCCGGCAGTCCTCCTTGATTTATCCATGGGCCGCACCCCTCACATCCGCACCACGCCGCTTTCATCCGCCTCCATCTTGAAGGCCGCCGCCATCAGGGCCTGGGTGTAGGGTTCCCTGGGGTTATCGATGACCTGCGCTGCCGTGCCGGCTTCCACGACACGGCCTTCCTTCATGACAATGATGTCGTGGCTGACGGCGCGGACGACCTTGAGATCGTGGCTGATGAACATGTAGGCCAGGTCGTGTTTGGTTTGCAGGCCGCGCAGCAGCTCGACGATCTGCGCCTGCACGGACATGTCCAACGCCGAGGTCGGCTCGTCGAGGACGATGAACTTGGGCTTCAGGACGAGGGCCCGGGCGATGGCGATGCGCTGGCGCTGGCCGCCGGAGAACTCATGCGGGTAGCGGTCCTGCAGTTCCGGTTCCAGGTCCACCTCCTTGAGGGCCTCGCCGATCAACTCGCGCCGTTCGTCGTAGGTGCCGCCGAGGCCGTGCACCAGCAAGCCTTCCTCGACGATTTGGCCGACCGACAGGCGCGGGCTCAACGACCCGTAGGGGTCTTGGAAGACGATCTGCATCTGGCGCCGGAGCGGGCGCAGTTCCTTGAACTGCAGGCCCTCGATATGGCGACCGTGGAATTGGATGGCGCCCTCCGAGCGTTCCAGGCGCAACAGGGCCCGGCCGAGGGTTGATTTGCCCGATCCCGATTCGCCGACCACACCCAGCGTGTGGCCCTGGCGCACCGCCATGGAGATGCCGTCGACGGCCTTCACATGGCCGACGGTACGGCGCAGCACGCCCTTCTTGATGGGGAACCAGACCTTGATGTCATCGCCGGTCATGACGTCGGGGGCGCCGGCCGGCGCCGGCTCCGGCGTGCCTTTCGGTTCGGCGGCCAACAGGTGCTTGGTGTAGGCGTGGGCCGGCGTCTCGAAGACCTGTTCCGTCGGCCCCTGTTCGACGATCAGACCGTCGTTCATGACGCAAACCCGGTCGGCCATGCGCCGCACAATGCCCAGATCGTGGGTGATGAACAGCATCGACATGCCGAGCCGTGCCTGGATGTCCTTCATCAGTTTCAGAACCTGCGCCTGCACGGTCACGTCGAGCGCCGTGGTCGGCTCATCGGCGATCAGCAATTCCGGATCATTGGCCAGCGCCATGGCGATCATCACGCGCTGCTGCTGGCCGCCGGAAAATTCGTGCGGCAGCGCGGTGAGCCTTTCCGTGGCGCTTTCCAGGCCGACCAAGCTCAACAGCTCGATGACCCGGGCCCGGGCCTGGTCGGGCGTCATGGCCTTGTGCAACAGCAGCACCTCGTCGATCTGTTTTTCGATGGAATGCAGGGGGTTGAGGCTGGATAGGGGCTCTTGGAAGATCATCGCGATGTCGTTGCCGCGCAACTGCCGCATGCGCTTGTCGGCGATGTCCATCAGCTCTTCGCCGTCAAATTTGATCGACCCCGAGGCGTGGTGCGCCAGGGGATAGGGCAGCAGCCGCATGACCGAGAGCGCGGTGACGGACTTCCCCGACCCCGATTCACCGACCAGCGCCACCGTCTCGCCACGGTCGATGTGCAGCGAGACGCCGCGGACGGCCTTGACCTCGCCGGCGCCGCGGCCAAAGGAGGTGGAGAGATCGGTGATCTCGAGAAGCCGGCTCATTTATATACTTTCCTGGGGTCGAAGGCGTCACGCACGGCTTCGCCGATGAAGACGAGGAGGGACAGCATCAGGGCGATGACACAGAACCCGGAGATGCCCAGCCACGGCGCGGTCAGGTTGGCCTTGCCCTGGTTCAAAAGCTCACCAAGTGACGGCGACCCGGCGGGCAGGCCGAAGCCCAGGAAGTCGAGGCCGGTCAGGGTGGTGATCGAGCCGGCCAGGGTAAAGGGCATGAAGGTGATGGTGGCGACCATGGCGTTGGGCAGGACGTGTTTGTAGATCAACACGAAATCGGAAACCCCCAAGGCCCGGGCGGCACGGACGAAATCCAGGTTGCGGGCGCGCAGGAACTCGGCCCGCACCACACCGACAAAGCCCATCCAGCTGAACAGCAACAGCAATCCCAGCAGCCACCAGAAGTTGGGCGTGATGATGCTGGCCAGGATGATCAGCAGATAGAGCACCGGCATGCCGGCCCAGATCTCGATGAAGCGCTGGCCCAGAAGATCGAGGAGGCCGCCGTAGAAACCCTGGAAGGCGCCCACCGACACCCCAACCGCGGCGCTGACGATGGTCAGGACGAACCCGAACAGCACGGAGATGCGAAAGCCGTAGATCAGCCGCGCGACGACGTCGCGGCCCTGGTCGTCCGTGCCCAGCCAGTTGACGGCGCTGGGCGGCGCCGGCGCCGGCACGGGCAGCTCGTAATTGACGGTGTCGAAGCTGAAGCGGATCGGCGGCCAGATCATCCAGCCCTTCTCGTTGATCAACTCGGCGACAAACTCGTCGCGGTAATCGGCCTCGGTCTGGAACTCGCCGCCGAACGCCGTTTCCGGGTAGGCGGCGAAGGCCGGGAAATAGAGATCACCGTTGAAACTGGCGACCAGCGGTTTGTCGTTGGCGATCACCTCGGCGAACAGCGTCACGACAAAGATCACCGCGAAGATCCAGAACGAGACGAAGCCGCGCCGGTTGCGCTTGAAGTTCTCGATCCGCCGGCGTGTGATCGGCGTGATCCTCAGGCCCAAAAACTTTTCGGTCTTCAGGGCCTGTTGGGCGGTGGCGGGGGGAGTGGCCTGGTCAAACATCGCCTACACGTCCCGCGCCTCGAAATCGATCCGGGGATCGATGATGTGATACATGATGTCGCCGATGATGCCCATCAACAGGCCCAGCAGGGTAAAGAAATAAAGTGTGCCGAACATCAACGGGTAGTCGCGTTTGACCACGGCCTCAAACCCCAGCAGGCCGAGGCCGTCCAGGGAGAAGATGACCTCCGTCAGCAAGGCGCCGGTGAACAGAATACCGATGAAGGCGCTGGGAAAGCCGGCGATGACGATCAGCATGGCGTTGCGGAAGACGTGGCCATAGAGCACGCGTTTTTGCGTCAGGCCCTTGGAGCGCGCCGTGGTTACGTACTGCTTGTTGATCTCTTCGATGAAGGAGTTCTTGGTCAGCATGGTCAGCCCGGCGAAGCCGCCGATCACCATGGACAGCACGGGCAGCGCCATGTGCCAGAAATAGTCGCCGATCTTGGCGATGGTCGAGAGGTCTTCGAAGTTGGGCGAGGTCAGGCCGCGCAGCGGGAACCAGTCGAAATAGCGCCCGCCGGCGAACAGCACGATCAAAAGGATGGCGAACAGGAAGCCCGGCACGGCGTTGCCGAAAATCACCACGCCCGACGTCCAGACGTCGAACTTGGAGCCGTCACGCACCGCCTTGCCGACGCCCAAGGGGATCGAAATGAGATAGACCAGCAAGGTCGTCCAGATGCCCAGCGAGATCGACACGGGCATCTTGTCGATCACCAGCTGGGCGACGCCGCGGTCCTGGAAATAGCTGTTGCCGAAATCAAACGTCAGGTAGTTGCCTATCATCAGGACGAAGCGCTCGTGGATGGGCTTGTCCAGGCCGAACTGTTTTTCAATCTGTTCGATCAGTTCCTTCGGCAAGCCCTGGGCGCCACGATAGCGGCTGCTGCCGCCCTCGCCGGATTTGCCGGCCGAGGTTTTCGACTGTGCCGAGCTTCGTGTTTCCTGCCCGGCCTGGCCGCCGACCTTTGACGTGGCATCGACGTTGTCGCCGGTGATCTGGGAAATCATCTGCTCGACGGGGCCGCCGGGGATGAACTGGATGACGGCAAAATTGATGATCATGATCCCGAGCAGCGTCGGGATGATCAACAACAGGCGGCGGATGATGTAGGCGTACATGGGTTTAATCTATCGCCTTTTTTGAACGGCGGCAGCTATTCCTTGGCCGACGCCAGTTTGCCCTTCAGGGCCTTCTCAAGGTTTGCGTCGACCCACCAGGCGGTGAACTGATTGCCCTGGATCGGGGTAATTTTCGGTCGCCCGAACTTCGCCCAATAGGCGACCCGGTCATACTTGGCGTGCCAGTGCGGGATCACCCAGTGGCCCCATTGCAACACACGGTCCAGGCTGCGCACGGTGTTGATCAAATCCTTGCGGGTCGGCGCGGCGATAACCTTTTCAATCAGGTCGTCGATCACCGGGTCCTGGATGCCGATGGTATTGCGGCCGCCTTCCGCGGTGGCGGCCGCCGAGCCCCAGAAATTGCGCAGTTCGTTGCCGGGCGACAGGGACTGGCCCCAGCCGCCGACGATGACGTCGAAATCATAGGTCTGCAGGCGGCGGCGGTATTGGGAGGGATCGACGGTCCGCACCCGCACCTCGACGCCCAGCTTTTCGAGATTTTTCGCGAACGGCAGGACGATGCGTTCGAACAACGGGCTGACCAGCAGCACTTCGAACGCCAGCGCGGTGCCGGTCCGCGCGTTGACCCGCTTGCCGTCCTTGATGACCCAGCCCGCATCCTTCAACAGCTTGCCGGCGGCCCGCAGGTTCTTGCGTATTTGCCGCGGGCCGCCGCCCTTCGGCGCCCGGTAGACCTTGGTGAAGACCTCATCGGGCACACGGCCTTTGTATGGCGCCAGGATTTTCAGCTCGTCCGGCGTAGGCAGCTTGTCGGCGGCCAGTTCGGAGTTGGAGAAATAGCTGTGGGTGCGGGTATACTGACCATAGAACAGGTTCTTGTTGGACCATTCGAAATCAAAACCAAAGCCCAAGGCGCGGCGCAGGCGCGCGTCCTTGAACATCGCGCGGCGCGTGTTGAAGACGAAGGCCTGCATGCCCGATGAGCGGTTGTGGCTGATCTCTTCCTTCTTGATCCAGCCACGGTCGACGGCCTTGAATTTGTAGGCCGTCGCCCAGGCCTTCGATGAGTTCTCCGAGCGGTAGTCGTATTCCCCGGCCTTGAAGGCCTCCAGCGCGATGGTCTGATCGCGGTAATAGTCGAAGCGGATGGTATCGAAATTGTAATTGCCCTTGTGAACGGGCAGGTCCTTGCCCCAGTAATCCTTGACCCGTTCGATGACGACGAAGCGGCCGGGCTCGAACGATTTGACCCGGTAGGGGCCGGAACCGAGAGGCGGCTCCAGGGTGGTTTTGGTGAAATCGCGGGCTTCCCAATAGTGTTTGGGCAGCACCGTCAACTGCCCCAGAATCAGCGGCAGTTCGCGGTTTTCGCCGGGCTTGAAGTCGAACCGCACGGTGCGCTCGGCAACCTTGCGGACTTTCGCCACGCTGCCGTAATAGAAGCGGTAGAAGGGTGAGCCTTTTTCGATCAGGGTATTGAAGGACCAGATGACGTCGTCGACGCTGACCGGTTTGCCGTCGTGCCACCTGGCTTCACGGCGCAGCTTGAAGGCGACCCACGAGCGGTCGTCGGGCATGTAGACCTCTTCGGC
>CAZQPC010000322.1:0-6124 GCA_964595005.1 uncultured Magnetovibrio sp. | reverse complement strand
GTCAGGACTCATTGATTGAGATAAAAGATCACGGATGCGGCGATACATATGGCTGAGAAATAGGTGTGAGCACATCTGTCGTAGCGGGTTGCGACACGCCTCCAGTCCTTGAGCCTTCCGAACATGCACTCGATTTTATGGCGCTGCTTGTAGAGCGTCTTGCAATAGGCATGCATGATTTTCCGGCCCTTGCGGGGCGGTATACAGGCGTCGATGCCCTTTGATGCGAGGTCGTCTCTGAACGTGTCGCTGTCATAGCCCTTGTCGCCGATCATCACGGCGGCGCTGGGCAGGGCGTCGAACATCAGCTTGGCGCCCTTGTGGTCATTCATCTGGCCTTCGGTGAGCAACAGGATCAACGGCAGGCCGTCGCCATCGGTGACGGCATGGAGTTTCGAATTCAGGCCGCCCTTGGTACGTCCGATGCGGCGGGGAACATCCCCTTTTTAAGCAGGCTCGCCGCCGTGCGATGCGCCTTCAGGTGCGTGGCATCGATCATCAAGCGGTCCGGCGGCCCGCCTTCGCCCGCAAGCGACGCAAAGATGCGGTCGAACACACCCATGCGGCTCCAGCGCACGAAGCGGTTATAGAGCGTCTTGTGCGGCCCGTAGTCTTTCGGCGCGTCGCGCCAGCGAAGGCCGTTGCGGATAACGTGGATGATCCCGGAAACCACCCGCAGGTCGTCAACGCGGGGAATGCCGTGCGACAGTGGAAAGTGCGCCTCGATACGTTTCAGTTGCGCCGGCGTCAGCCAAAAAAGATCGCTCATGTGATGCCCTCCTTGAACACGGACATCATCTTCGGACAAAGTAATGAACTTAAAATTAATGGGTCCTGACCCTAGTGTGCTTGCCGTGAAAGTGAAGGTCGTCGGTTTGGCGTTATTGGAGGGTTATGCGCGGTTGGCACCCACATTTGTCGCTTCGTCAACGACGATCAGGTGATCCGTAGTGACCAGAGAAACCGGCGCCTTGCGGCGGAGCTTGAGGTTCTCTCAGCGGCTGTCCGCCTTGAATATCGAGGCCGTTGGCTTAGAGAAACTGCCGCACCATCCGGTAAAACAACGCCGCAGCCAAAAACATGCCGACCCGCCTGTGCAAGCGCCAGTCCACGTCAATAGGAGGGGCAAATACCGCGATTGGAATTAATGTAGATTTACCGTCCAAATAGGTCTACTGGAACCTATCTGATCGCGTTCCGCCATCCCGTTTCATTTACCGGGGAGAGGCCCCATGGGCAATAAAGTCATCTGCGTCATCGTCGATGGGTTACGCCATCAGACGGCCCTTGATCATTGTGGTTTCATGGAAGGATTGGTCGCCGGCGGCAAGGCGCGCCGCTGGCATATGAAAGCCGCCCTGCCGACCATGTCGGTGCCCTGTTATGAGACCATCCATACGGGCGTAGATCCCGTTGATCACGGCATTACGGCCAATGCCATGGTCCGTCTGTCGACGGCGGAGAACATTTTTTCCGTGGCCCGTGCCCATGGCCGGGTCACGGCGGCGGTCGCCGAGAGTTATTTCTCCATCCTCTACAACGGCGGCCCGTTCGTGCCGGACAACGACATGGAAACGGATGATCTTGACCGCCAGATCCAGCATGGGCGTTTCTACACCTATGTGGGCGCCAATGATTTTCATCTAGCGATTCCCTCTGACCACGACCTTTGTGCGAAGACCGATATTCTGATCAAGCGCTACCAACCTGATTATATTTTGCTCCATACCCTCACATGCGACAGCACCGGCCATGTCCATGGTGGTGATTCGTGGCAGTATTGCCGGGCCGCGACCACCGTCGACGTGCAATTGGCGCGGCATCTGCCGAACTGGCGAGAAGCCGGTTATCGGGTGCTGGTGACCGCCGATCACGGATTCACGGATTGGGGCAGCCACGGCGGCACGGAAGACTGCGTCCGCGATGTCGCCTTCTATGATGTCGGACATCCGGCGCCGGGTATTGGCACCGAAACCGTATCGCAGCGTCGTGTTGCGCCAACGGTTCTGGCATTGATGGGGCTGCCCATCCCCGACGCCATGCGCGACGCGCCGCTATCAGAGGTTCCCGTTGCCGCATGAGGCAGCGAACATTCGAGCGGCCCTAGCTGAATAGCCGCTATTCGCCAAATCCCGAAGTTCGTGAAGCCGGTGACAGCATCGTCCGCCGCACCAAAGCAAACCTTAATCGCCGATGGCGTCAACGGGACCGCGAATTTTCGCCGCTTCCGTATCGACATAGGTATAGGCGACCTTTTTGAAATCGCCGTACAAGGTTTGTAAATACCTTTCGGCGTGCTTGGGGCAAGCCATGTCATCGCCGAGAAAATGGATTGTCGAAGTCGGCAGAACCATTTCGCGCGGCACACCGTACCAGCCGCTTTCGGTCAACGGCATGGCCCCCTTTGGGGTGCTTCTTTCCAATACCGACTGACCTTGACTGAGCGCGTTTCGATAAACGACAAGGTCGAGCCGGATTTCTCCCCGCATTCTGTTCCGCTCCCAGCGGAACGGCCATCGATCCGGCGGATCGTAAGATATGGCGATCAAGCCTTTGTTTTCGAAGGGGTCAACATAGTACCCGTCCCGCCGCCCGCGATCGGCAAGCCCCTTGGCAAGGGACGCCCATGTCGTTCTGTTATCCAGCATGACGGAGAGATCAACGTCATCCTCCCAAGCCAAAAGATTACCGTTTTCCCTGACAGCGCCGAGCAGACTGCCGCCCTCCAACCAGTGAACGATCTTCATTTCCTTCAGGCACGAAGAGACGAAATAGCTAAGGTCTTTCATGTGCGCGCGGCAACAAGGCGCCGTGTTGAGGCCAAGCCGGTTGGTGTAGAGATTGAACGGACACGGAAGCGTTTTCTTGCCACACCCATGCCATTCGACACCCTGGTCAGACAGGTCCAATTCCGGAATACCGTGCAGTTTCGCAAAACCCTTAATGTCTCCTTTTGCCTGTGCATTCAGAACCGACAGGTCTTGATCACCAAGGACATAGGATTGCCGTTCGCCCGTGCGTCTGTGGCGCAAAAACCATGTCAGTTCGATTGTCATCGCGGCCACCAACAATCCATAAAGCTTGGCGTCTGGTAACGCGTAACCGGCGACGACCGCCGGCGGAAGCATCCACAGACCGGCATATTCACCGTGTTTGGCCAGGAACTCAGAAGCAGGCCGTGGGCCGCCTGGCGGGAAGACGACGGCGGGTGCAGCAATGACAAGGAACAGCCCGGCGATGAAACCCGCCGACACGATCATTGCCGGTAGATCTAGGCCCTGGGACGACAACGACACCTGCGCCACTGTGATCATCGCGAGACCCGCTGTCGCCAATAAAGACGGCAAGGTAGGAAGATACCAATTTCTTGGATGTCTCAGCAGGCGAACAAATGACAAATAGGTCGCCAAATAAAGGGCGGCGGTGATCAGTGCGTCAATCGTCGGGATGAATACGGACATATCAACTGTCCGAACGGATTACGCGGTAGGGGAAATAGCCACACACGATAGCGCACCTAGGCATCCAGCCGAGTTAACACGATCTCCAGCGCTTCGCGCAGGACCGGGGTTTCGATGGTCAACGGTGGTGCAATCCGAATGCGTTCGCCTTCCATGCCGCCGCCAAGAATGATGACCCGGTCGGCAAAACACGCTTTGACGAGATCGCCGGCGTTCGTTTCGGGGCGAAACGACAGACTGGGGCCGATCTGATGGATGTCCCGGGCGCGATCAGATTTCGCAATGCGGGCGGCCGCCTCGGCGAGCGGCCCGGCAAGGCGGTCGCAATCGGCTTTCACATCGTGGGAATCAATGTAATTGGCGACCGCGCAGGCGGCATAACAGCCCAGCGCCGAGGTCTGAAAGGTATGCGCGAGAACTACGCCATCGCCGACGCCGTCTTCGAGGGTTTCGTCGTAGACGACGGCGGAAAACGGAAATAGCCCGTTGGTCATCGTCTTGCTGAACAGCACGATATCCGGGTTCAGCCCCCATGCCCGGGCGACACTGAAATGGCCGAAACGGTAATACCCGCACTGAATTTCATCGGCGATGATTGTGAGGCCGGCATTCTTGGCTTGTTCGCATATGTCTTGAAGCCAGGCAGCCTCAAGCGGCACATACCCTCGGGCACCTTGGATGGGCTCGAATATAAGGCAAGATATGCCGGACCAATCAACATTCGTCTCACCGGGCGCCAGCACACTGACGAGGGATTCCAGGGATTGCCGGAGCGGCGTTTCCTGCAGGGCAAAAGAGCGCTGCGCCGTGGTCACACTGAGGGCATCAAGGCCAAGGCCGTGAAATCCGCCTTCGATGGCGAGAACTTTGCCCGGGCGGCGTTTCTGGGCAAGCGCCAGCGCCGCGGTGACGGCAAAACTGCCGCCGATTTGAAAAAGCACCTTGAAGCCGCTCACTTGGAGGGTGTCCGTCAGCCACCCGGCAAATCTCTCGGCTTCCGGCGGATAAATTCCGGCAACCAGATCGACGCTCGGGTTGGCCGGAAGACGAATGTCTTCATTACAATGGCCAAAATTGACGGCGCCGTAGGAGCTGCATAAATCGGTGAAATCTTCGGTTGTTCCATCGCCGTGGCGCAGTGTTACGCTGGCGTTCAGAGCGCCCACGCATGTCCAGCGCTCACCATAGGCCCGGGATTCGTCCAGATCGCTTAACCGCCACGTTGTCGGTTCAATGCTCCCGACAGCCGGAACTTGAACAGTCTTCGATTCTAATTGAATGACATTTGCCGTTTCCATACGCATTGACTCCCTAGCGCTCTAATTAATTTCAAAATTATTTCTCCAGACGAATCGCAAACGGGCTTTGATCGCCCCCTCTGGACAGTGGTATTTCCGTGCCGGTTAAAGTCTTTGCGCCGCACCTCGATCCATTACCAAATTTGTCATCGGTAGTGCTTCACGGGTTTCCGCCGCGCTCATAATGCGCGGCAGGATTTCCGAATTGGCGCGCGCGATGTCGGCGGCAAAATCGATCTCAATCCACGGCATGCCAGTGATATCCTCGTAGGCGAACGTGCCGCGCGGCGACGTCAACAGAACATCGCGAATGGCTTCCTCGTAAGGCTCTTGGCGGCGGCCTTGGCGCAAATAGTGCTCGGTTTGCGTTATGACCTTCTTGGCCACCTCGGTGGAAAGCTTGAAAAACCCGACCGATTCGCCGCAGCAATCGAAGTCGGCGCTTAACCATTTGCGGAACTCGATGATCTCGCCGTCCCGGACACATACCTTGACCGGCTCATCGCCCGGATCAAAATCGTGATCGACGAGCAGGCAGTTTTGGTGTTTTGAGTTGATCAGGCGCACGACCAGTTCTTCGTCATAGAGGACGTCTGCGTCCATCAAGAGGACCGGCTCGCCGCAACGTACTTCGTCACGGAGCGTCCACAAGGTGACGATGTTGCCCTCTTCGTAATCTTCATTGAACACGGTTCGGACAAAATCCTCGGCGCCGATAGCGGCGATCTCGCGCACGATGTCCTGGTGATGATATCCAACCCCCAGAACCAGTTCATCGAGGCCAAGTCGCCTGAAGAATTCGATATGCAATTGCAGCAAGGACTTGCCGCCGAAGCGCAGCAAAACCTTCGCTGGATGTTGCATAGGCGGAAATCCGAGCCGGGAACCGATCCCGGCTGCCAACATAACGACCTTCATAGATACTCCAGTGCTGCAGCCCCTCATGGGCAACGACGGACTGGCGCCGCAGGGCTTTGTCAGCCTCCGTGGCGCATCAATCTGCCTCGATTAGGTGGGACGCAGTCTCGAAAGATTAGAATAGAATAGAGGCCGGCACTATAGCCGATCATTCCCCGCATAGCTAGGCGGCGGGGACAGACAGGGCGGCCGCTTGGCTGTCTCCTATCAAAGGATGATCATTTTTTATGTCTGCTCTCGCTCGAGGGTCAAATGAAAAAGTCCGTTCAGGATCAACTTCGGCGGTTCGCTGATCGACAGTGAGACTTCCGCTTTGTATTTCGAAACCAGCCCTCTTCAGCGACCTTTCTGAAATTCCAGTTCTTGTACAATTCGGAAGTGCCGGCGGTTATCGGTTTATACCAAGTTGCATTAATAATGACCCATAGAGACGGTTTTCCAGGGTTT
>CAZQPC010000321.1:0-6126 GCA_964595005.1 uncultured Magnetovibrio sp. | reverse complement strand
CATCGGCCTGCACCAGCGTGACAACGCCAGACTTTTGGAGACCCTGATCCGGCTGCGCGACTTGGGCAACACGGTGATCGTCGTCGAACACGATGAAGACGCCATTCGCAGCGCCGATTATGTGGCCGATATCGGCCCCGGTGCCGGCATCCATGGCGGCAAGTTGGTCGCCGCCGGTACGCCCAAGGACATCATGAAGGCCACCGAGAGCCTGACCGGACAATACCTCAAGGGCACCCGGATGATCGACGTGCCGAAACAGCGCCGCCCGCAGAAACGCGGCCACAACATCAAGCTCAAAGGTGCGCGCGCCCATAACCTGGGTGATCTAAGCGTCAGCTTCCCCTTGAGCAACCTGATCAGCGTCACCGGCGTCTCCGGCGGTGGCAAATCCAGCCTGATTGTTGAAACACTGTACAAGGCCGTGGCCAAGCGCCTGCACGGCTCGCGCCTGCATCCGGGCGACCACGACAGCCTCGACGGGGTCGAGCGCATCGACAAGATCGTCGATATCGACCAATCGCCCATCGGCCGCACGCCGCGCTCCAACCCGGCCACCTACACGGGCGCCTTCACGCCGATCCGCGACTGGTTCGCCGGCCTGCCGGAATCGAAGGCGCGCGGCTATAAACCGGGCCGGTTTTCCTTCAACGTCAAGGGCGGGCGCTGCGAAGCCTGCCAGGGTGACGGGGTGATCAAGATTGAGATGCACTTCCTGCCCGACGTCTATGTGCAGTGCGACGTCTGCAAGGGCCAGCGCTATAACCGGGAAACCCTGGAGATCGATTTCCGCGGCAAGTCGATCGCTGATGTGCTGGATATGACCGTCGAGGAAGGTGCGGAGTTTTTCAAGGCCGTGCCGTCGATCCGCGACAAACTGGTGACATTGGAACGTGTCGGGCTGGGCTACATTCATCTTGGCCAGCAGGCGACGACGCTGTCGGGGGGAGAAGCTCAGCGCGTCAGGCTGGCCAAGGAACTGAGCCGCCGGGCGACGGGCAAGACGCTTTATATCCTCGATGAGCCGACCACTGGCCTGCATTTCGAGGACGTGAAGAAGCTTCTGGAGGTCCTGGACGCCCTGGTCGAGACCGGCAACACGGTGATCGTCATCGAACACAACCTTGAGGTCATCAAAACCGCCGACTGGATCATCGACTTGGGCCCCGAGGGCGGCGACAAGGGCGGCCAGATCGTCGCCGAAGGGACGCCGGAGGATGTGGCGGCCATTTCAGAGAGCTATACAGGACAGTATTTGGCATCCTATCTGGGTATCAAGACTGGCAAACGCAAGAAGCGGGCTTGATCGTTTCGCCGCCTAAGTGAAAATTCGAAAATCCCAATCGCGAACCACGAATTAAAAACCGACGGGAATCGATCCGTTCCGCGTTCCACCTGTTGAGAGCACCGTACAAAACCGGACACCATCCATTTTTTTCTGACGGCCCGGCCACGTTTACGTGAGCCGCCGCTATTCGTATGGCGTGTGACCGGGGCACCATGGTTAGATATGACCCGATACCGTAAGCGGACGAAAGAATCGCGGCATGACATCTCTCGGGTGAGGTCAATTTTTTCATGATGGCGTATCTGGCGCTGGCCCTGTTCCTCGTCGCGTTCACGATGATCGCGCACAAGCTGTCGTCGACCATCCTTACCGCGCCGATGGCGTTTTTGGGGTTCGGCGTGCTGGCGTCACAGCTTGGCTTGGCGCCGGCGGCCGCCACGGAGGCGGCGCTGCATCTGGTTGCCGAGGTGGCGTTGATCATCTTGTTGTTCCTCGATGCGGCGCAAATTGACGTAACCGCCTTGAAGAACCGGTACGTATGGCCCGTCAGGATGCTGCTAATCGGGTTGCCGTTGGGGTTCTTGATCGGCGCGGCGGCGGGTTGGCTGTTGTTGCCGGGCTGGCCCCTGGCCGCCGTGGCGTTAGTCGCGGCGATCTTAGTACCGACGGATGCGGCCTTGGGCCAATCGGTGATCTCGAACCCGGCCGTCCCGGACCGGCCACGCCGCGCCTTGACGGTTGAGAGCGGCCTCAACGACGGCTTCGCCCTGCCCCTGGTGTTGATGATGGCGGCGCTGGCGGCGCCGGACGGCAGCGCGCCCGACGGCGGTTGGCTGGTTTTTGGCCTGTTGCAAATCTCCCTCGGCCCCCTGGCCGGCGGCATCGTCGGCTGCCTGGGCGGGGTCGCGCTATTGTGGGCGAAGCGCACCCATGCGACGGCCGACGTCTATGAGGGCATCGGCGCCTTGGCGCTGGCCGCCACGGCCTATCTGGCGGCCACTTGGATCGGCGGCAACGGCTTTATCGCGGCCTTTGCCGGCGGCTTGGGGTTCGGCGCCGGGGTCCGTGGACGCTGCCCCTTCGTCTACGAATTTACCGAAAGCGAAGGCCAGTTGCTATCGTGGACGGCGTTCTTTCTGTTGGGCGCGGTGCTGGTGCCGGACGCCGTGGCGCACCTGACGCTACCCATGGCGGCGGTCATTCTGGTCAGCTTGTTTGTCGTCCGGCCGCTGGCCATCTGGTTGTCCCTGCTGGGCACCGATGCGGCGCCGGTAACGCGCTTGTTTTTCGGCTGGTTCGGGCCGCGCGGCCTGGCGACGGCGCTGTTCGCCCTGGTCGCCATTGAACACTTGGACCACGACCTGGGCGAACCGATCCTGCATCTGGCCATCAACGCGGTGTGGATCAGCGCGCTGTTGCACGGAATCACCGCCGCCCCCGGCGCCACATGGTATGCGCGAAGGATCGCGGGCGCCGGCGAGTGCCCTGAATTGATCGCCGACGACCCCTCGGCCAGCCCCCTGAAAACCCACCCAACTTGAAGAAAGAGGCTCCCACAATGCAAAAAATATCCGTCGCAAAACTCAGCACCCTGGAAGACCGGAAACCGGCTTATGCCCTGGTCGGCGCGGTCGATCTGGTGGTTGTCCGGTTCGATGACGAGGTCTCGGTGTTTTACGGCCGCTGCCTGCATCGCGGCGCGCTGATGGCGGATGGATCGGTGCGCGGCAACAACCTCATCTGCGGGGTTCACAACTGGGATTACCGGCTCGATACGGGCATCTCCGAATATGCCAACGAAGAGAAGTTGCCGAAGTTCACGTCGTGGATCGACGGCGACGACATCCTTGTCGACGCCGACGAGATCGCCGCCTGGGCCGAGGATAACCCGCAGCCCTTTAATCGGGACGCCTATCTCGGCCTTTACGCCGACAGGTCGCACGGCACGGCGGAAGAGCCCTACAACGGCCTGATTCAGCAATACGCCCGCGAAGGCCTGTCCGTGATGGGACATCACGGCAAGGTCGACGCCATGGGCGTGCCGCGCGCCGAATTGCCGGACTGGGACGATATCCAGCTGGTGACGGCGCAGTTACACAAGGCGCCATTGCTGGACGAGGACCCGGTCGGCACCGATGTGGTGATCGGCCCCAATGCCCAAAAACCCCTGACCTTGAAAATCCCGCTGTTCGTCTCCGACATGTCCTTCGGCGCCCTTTCGGAACCGGCCAAGGTTTCCCTGGCGGCCGGCGCGGAACTGGCCGGCACCGGCATCTGTTCGGGGGAAGGCGGCATGCTGCCCGAAGAACAGGCCGCCAACAGCCGCTATTTCTACGAGCTCGCCTCGGCCCGCTTCGGCTTTGACTGGGACAAGTTGGCGAAGGTTCAAGCGTTCCATTTCAAGGGTGGCCAGGGCGCCAAGACCGGCACCGGCGGCCACCTGCCCGGGCCCAAGGTGAAGGGCAAGATCGCCGAGGTGCGTGGCCTGGAACCGGGCCAGGACGCCATTTCACCGCCGCGCTTTCCCGATTGGACCGAGCCGGCGCAAATCAAGACCTTCGCCGATGAAGTCCGCGACCGCACCGGCGGCATTCCCATCGGCTACAAGCTGTCGGCCCAGCATATCGAAAAGGACATCGACGCGGCCCTGGCGGTTGGCGTCGACTACATCATCCTGGACGGCCGCGGCGGCGGCACGGGCGCCGCACCCATCATCTTCCGCGATAACATTTCCGTGCCGACGATCCCCGCGCTCGCTCGGGCGCGGCGCCACTTGGAGCGGTGCGAACGTTCGGACGTCACGCTGATCATCACGGGCGGCCTGAGAAAGCCGGCAGATTTCATCAAGGCTTTGGCCTTGGGCGCCGACGCCATCGCGGTCTCCAACGCCGCCATGCAGGCCATCGGCTGCATCGCCATGCGGGCCTGTCACACCAACAACTGCCCGGTCGGCATCGCGACCCAGAAACCAAGCCTGATGAGCCGCATCGTTGTCGAGAAATCGGCCCGGCAACTGGCCAACTTCTTCGAGGCCTCCGTAGAGCTTATGCAGGTCATGGCCCGGGCCTGCGGCCATGATCACGTGAGCCAGTTTAACCCGGATGACCTGACAACCTGGAAGCGCCAGATGGGGGATTTGAGCGGCGTCGCCTTCGGCGGTGACAGCCCGCCGGCTTGAAAGGCAAAGATCGCTAACCCTAAGCCGCTAGGTGGCGCATAAAGAACGGCACCAGATTTTCGAAGGACGCCGGTTCCCCACGGGTCTCATAGGGCACGCGGACGATTTCCATGTCACCTCCGGCGCTCCGGTAAAGCTGGGCGAAGCGCTCCGGTTCGTTCAAGGCCTGGCCCGAGTCCGGATCATGATAGTCGTGGACAATGTCCGGATCTCCCTGCAGCCAGAGCGCCGGCACTGTCTCTATAGCCTCTCCGCGTTCCAGGGCCAGCAGGGGATTGCCTTCGGCCATGGCGTCGTCGTCCGGCCAATAGATGTGATGGAATTCCGGAATCCGCCCGACCCAATCGGCAGTCTCCGGCGTTTCCAGCGACCGCAGCGCATGATGGTAACGCGACAGGGGGTTGATCACCGGCCATTCCATGGCCAGGCAGGCAACACGCGCGTCGACATTGGCGTTGCCATCCAGTTCGATTTCCCCATAGCGTGGATCATCAGGCCGCAGGGCCAGCAAAGCCGCCAGATGGCCGCCGCTGGACTGTCCGGAAAGGCCGACGCGGGCGGGATCGAGGGCAAATCGTTGGGCATGCGCCTTCAGCCAGCGGATGGCGTAATGGATGTCTTGCAGCGATGACGGATAGCCGTCGGCGCCGTGCCGGAAATCCAGGGCCGCCACCGCCAGGCCGGCCTTCACCAGCACTTCGTCGCGGACCTGACAACCCGACAGATCACCGTTGTTCCAGGCCCCACCGTGGAGATCGACGACGACGGGAAAGGGTCCCTCCCCGGCCGGCCGGAACAAGCGCATCATCAAGGGCCGCTCGCCCCTGTCGCCATGACGAAAGTATTCCAGGTCCTCGACGGTGAATGCCGCATTGCCGTTCAACATGGGGGGTCTCCGTGACGATAGGGTGTGCGCAAGCCGATGGTCGGACGATTGGAGCGTACCACAGGAAACGCCGCCGCAACGCATTCTCATGGGTTGTCGTTTCGTTTCGGCCGGGTTGGCGCAATAGGCAGAGTTGTTCTACATATTGGGCATAATGGTGAGAGTGCCACCAACAGCAGACGAAATATGACAATTTTTGGGGCTACGGCTTAATAGCCTCGAGCGGAAATTGTTTTTGGCAGCAATGAAATCTCGATATAAGTGATATTGGCAATACTATTTCTCTCATTGCCGTCAAGTGATGTGGGGGAGCGAAATTGAGACTGTTCATTATTCTAGCGCTAATAATCGTTTGGTTTGGAGGTAGTGCACTTGGCAGCGAAAATTGTGTTCGGGTCGTTGCTGAATTTGAGCAGTACCAACCTATAAATATTCCAAATGACAGTGAATTGTTGATGGGTATCGTGGCAGGGCTTTCGTTTGCTCACGGCTACGCAAAGAAATCCAATCTTAGAAACCCTAATGGCTTCAAAGACATGACGTTACCCGAAATGATCGAATGGATGGCATCATGGTGCCGTGACAATCACTCAAAATCTCAGTTCGAAGCCATGTCGGCACTTATAACTCCAGGAATGAAATTCCCGCCGGAACCTAATCGTGACCTTCGTCTACCTGGATTGCAGAGCCCCGTCGCACGCTAGACGTACCAAACTTCGGCCTTGGGTCATGTCTGGACGGCTCCCTATTGGCAAGGGTTGTTTTGATGTTCGT
>CAZQPC010000320.1:3393-6139 GCA_964595005.1 uncultured Magnetovibrio sp. | reverse complement strand
CGATGATCCGCGCCCACAAGGTGCTGGCCGCCTATGGGTGTCTGGTACCGCGCCTGATTACCGGCGGCTTCGACCCGACCCGGCACCGCGCCATCTGGCCGTCGACGGGGAACTATTGCCGGGGTGGCGTCGCGATCTCGCGCATCCTGGGTTGCCGCAGCGCCGCCGTGCTGCCCGAAGGCATGAGCCGCGAGCGGTTTCAGTGGTTGGAGAACTGGGTCACCGACCCCGAAGACATCATTCGCACCTTCGGCACGGAGAGCAACGTCAAGGAAATCTATGACGCCTGCGACGATCTGGCCGAAGACCGCGAGAACGTCATCCTCAACCAGTTCAATGAGTTCGGAAACTACATCATCCACCGGGCCGTCACCGGCCCGGCGTTGGCAAAGATTTTCAACGCCGTCAAAGGCGACAGCGCCTTGACGGCGCGGGCCTTTGTCGCCGCGTCGGGCTCGGCCGGCACCTTGGCGGCGGGTGATCACCTGAAGGACAGCCTGGGCACGGCCATCGGCGTGGTCGAGGCGCTGGAATGTCCGACCCTGCTCTACAACGGCTACGGCGAGCACAACATCCAGGGCATCGGCGACAAACACGTGCCGTTCATCCACAACGTGCTGAACACGGACTTCGTCGTCGGCGTTTCCGACCGGGCCTCGGACGCCCTGAACCTGGTGTTCAACACCTCGGCCGGGCGCGCCTTCCTGGCCCGGCGCACCGGGCTCGGCCAGGAAGCCCTGGGGGCGCTGGCGGATCTGGGCCTGTCGTCCATCGCCAATGTTCTGGGCGCCGTCAAGATGGCCAAGTACTTAGGTCTGGGCCCCGACGACGCCGTTCTCACGGTGGCCACGGACGGTGCCGAGATGTATGGATCGGAACTGGAGAAAACCACGGCCAGCGACTACGCGGCCGGTTTCGATGAGGTCTGCGCGGCGGAAGTGTTCGGCCGCTACATGCTGGGCGCGGCCACGGACCACACCTTGGAAACCACGCGCCCGGACCGCCAGCGCATCTTCAATCTGGGCTATTACACCTGGGTCGAACAGCAGCGCGTCTCCGTTGCCGATTTCGACGCCCGCCGCGATCCCGAATTTTGGCACGGCCTGATGGACCGGGTGCCCCGCTGGGACGCCATGATCGACGATTTCAATGGCAAGCTATGAGGCGGTCGCGGATGGCCGCAACGTCGGCGGCCGCCACATCCGAGCCATCGCCCCAGAAAAACCGGACGGCGGCCCATTGCCCGCCGTCAAACGTTTCCGGTCTGACGACCATCTCATGCGCCGGTGAGGCCTCGCCGAAACGGGGCCACCATTGGGCGGCGGCGATGGCACCCAATGTTCCCGCATCCGCCATGACGCGCACCGTGGCCTGATCGGTTTTGAAGGTTGGTTCTTCGCCGCCGCCGGCGCGCCAGGCCGCCGGCACCAGAAAGCGCGTCGCCGCGCATTCACCGGCATGTCCCCGCCAGCAATCGACGATGACGATCCCCTGGTCCGGCCACAAACCGACGAAGCGCGAGACCTCAATGCCGAGAGGGCTGTAGCCATCGTGACTACCTGCCACCGCCAAGGGGGACATGTCGTCAAATCCCGGCAACGTTCGTGCCCGTCCCCGGCGCCCGACGCGGAAGGAATGCCAAAACTCGATCGGTTCGGCGCCGGCGACGTGCGGACCGTTATGCTGGGCCGCCGAGCGGCAACGATCGCGCAGCGGCCCCGGCGCATAGGCTGCCGTGCCCGGATCGACCAGAAACCGCTGGCCCCGGATGCTGGCCTCCAGGGACAGAAAGTCCGCATGGGCGTGGGCCGGGTTCTCGTCGGGGCCGCAAGGCCCGGCGTCGACAATCACCACATCGGCGCCGCCGTCCAGGCGCACATATCCCGTCTCGGCCAGGTCATGGCGGCCGGCCGGCGGTGGTGTATTGATCAATGTTGATGCCGGCGGCGCTTCGCCGAACCAGGAATCATTAAAAAGCGCGATGTCGCCATCGGGATGGCTCATCAGGGTGAGCGCCGAGACGGCCTTGGCAATGGCCTCGTCCAACATCGGGCCCCAGCGATCCGGAAACAATGCCGAGCCGCGAAGCAGCCGCAAATCGCGCAAGCCCAGCAGATGATACATGGGCGATCGTTCCGCATGCCCGCCGTCGCCGAGGAAATTCTGCCGCACCGAAGCCATCGTCTCCGGTTCCAGGAATGCCCACGGCACCGCGCCATTCGGCAAGGCCGCCGCGTAGACGGCCAGCGCCGTGTAGTTTTTCAATAGGTGATTGAATTGCAGGTCTTTCTCCAGATTGCCGGCGATGTAGGCCGCGCATTTTCTCAGATGATCGTGGATCAGCATGTTCTCGTCGTCGGCAAGGACGCCGCCGGCGCGGCCGTGCAGGTGCAGCCCGGCCAACAAATTAATCAGCCGGTGGCTGGCCGTGTAGGGGTTCCAGATATCACGCAACACCCCCGCCGCGTGCCACGGGTTCTGGGCTTCCAGCGACCGGACCATGGTAACGGCGCGGGCCGCATCTTCATCATCACCGCTGGCCAGCCACGGCACCACATAGCTCATATACCCCAGGTTCAGACGCCACAGCAGGGTGTTGGCGCCTGCCGCCTCGCGGCGCCACTCGACGCGGTGATGACGGCGCCGGACGTGCCCAAGCTGGGGCTCGCGCTGAACGACGTGTTCGACCGGCTGCGCAAGCTCAAGTACGCGGACAAGTACCCGCTCGCGCAGGCGTTCCGCCTGG
>CAZQPC010000320.1:0-3383 GCA_964595005.1 uncultured Magnetovibrio sp. | reverse complement strand
TGCCGCCTCGCGGCGCCACTCGACGCCGCCCGGCGCGCCGAAATCTTCCGTGTGGCCCACGAACGTGAAGCGCCCGGCGGCCATGGCATCGAGGTGATCACCATGCACCGCGCTCTGGTCAGCCAAGACCTGATCGGCAATGCCGGCCAGCGCCGCGGCCGCCGGATCAGGCAGGGCTAGGCGCCCAGCCCGGCGTTGTAATCGGCCGGCCCAGGCATCAGGCGCCAGACGGGCCAGCGCATGTCCGCCGCGCCGGGTCAGCCGGGTCCGCCACTGGTCCGCGTTCAGGTGGCGGACCGTCCGCCACAATCGGCCGACACTCATGATCTGATGGTTCTCATGGCCAGCGTTTCCATGGCCCGAGTTTCCTTGCCGCGGGTCGCGAGATCAAGCGGTCCCTCAGGCGCACAGGCCGCCCCGCATGGTGGCATGGCCTTTGGCGTCGAACTGGCCGCGGGCGTTTGAGCGCGCGCCGTCGCGCGACATGACGATGCCGCGCACCTGGGCGCCGGACATTTCATCGCCGGTGACATGAGCCTGGCCATAAGCGGAATCTTCCAGCCGGTCATCCGTATCGACGACGAAAGTGAAATCCTGACCTGGCGCAAACGCCGTAAACTGCAGAAACACCTCCTGCGCGCCGTCGCGCACTTCCGGCACCG
Source organism: uncultured Magnetovibrio sp. (assembly GCA_964595005.1). Taxonomy (GTDB): domain Bacteria; phylum Pseudomonadota; class Alphaproteobacteria; order Rhodospirillales; family Casp-alpha2; genus UBA3470. The sequence continues at coordinate 2,721 of CAZQPC010000320.1, read as the reverse complement.
CGATCAGGCCGACCGTGTCGGTCCCTGGCGCAAACGGCGTGTGCATGGACTCACCCAGGCCGCCGTCGGCGGTGTCGAAAATCAGCCGGCCGTGCGAGCCTTTCAGATCGATTTCAAGCGACACCAGCAACCACGGCTCCTCGGATTTGTTGGCGATCATGAACAGATCACCGCCGGAATCCTCATAAAACTGCACGTCAATGATGGGACCGCAGGCAAAAGCCGGACGAACCGCCAGAACGACCAAGACGGCAGCAGTGGTGAACATGGTCCGCAACGCACTCATCGTCCCAGTCTACCCCATGTTCGGCTTTCAATTGGGATAAATCATCGGATAGGCTGAGCCCATGGAAAAACCAACACCGCCCCCGGAAGTCCGTATTCCCCACGCCGCTCTGGAAGGCAATGTCTGGCCGGCCTTGCCCAGCCCGAAGGCGCAAACGGTATTGGCCATTCTCTATCAGATGGAGCAAATCCAATGGTGGCCGCCGGAAGTCATCCGCCATCATCAGTTCCTGCAACTCAAATCATTGGCCGCCCATGCCTGGGAGGCGACGCCTTTTCACCGGGCCCGCATGGACGCCGCGGGATTTAAGCCGCCGTTCGATAATTTGGCCGACGTCTGGCCCCATCTGCCGCCGTTGACGCGCTCCGACATCCAGGCCACGGACTGCGACATTCACGCCACATTCATCCCCGACGACCACGGCAATATTTCCGACATCCACACGTCCGGCTCGACGGGCAAGCCGATCCGCGCGCTTCGGACCAGTATGGCGCTGTGGTACTGGAGCGCCTTCACGGCCCGCGAACACATCTGGCACCGCCGCGACACCATGGGCAAACTGGCGGTGATCCGGGTCTCCGATGCCGGCCAGGCGCTGTATCCCCAGGGCACCCGGCACCGCTACTGGGGATCGTCCCGCCGCGCCTTCGACACGGGGCCATGCGTCAGCCTGAACATCAACACGCCAGCGGCCCAACAACTGGACTGGCTGCGCCGGCAGAACCCGGAATATCTGCTCACCCACCCGACCAACCTGTTGAGAATTTTGCGCCTCAGTGCCGATCAAGGCGTGAGCTTGCCCAACCTCCGCGATGTGCAGACCCTGTCGGAAATTCTGCGGCCCGAATTGCGGGAGCTTTGCCAAGAGGTCTGGGGCGTGCCCATCAAGGACAACTATTCCGGCCGTGAGGTCGGCTATATCGCGCTGCAATGTCCCGATCATGAGCATTACCACGTGCAATCCGAGGGCGTCGTGGTCGACGTGATTGACGAAGACGGCAACGCCTGCGCCCCGGGCCAGGTCGGCCGCGTTCTGGTGACGCCCCTGCACAACTTCGCCATGCCGTTCCTGCGTTATGAGGTCGGTGATTTTGCGGAAGTCGGTGAGGCCTGTCCCTGTGGCCGGGGCCTTCCCGTCCTGAAGCGCATTATCGGCCGCGAACAGAACATGCTGTCCCTGCCGAACGGCGAAAAGCGCTGGACCCTGTTGTCGGAGGGCGGCATCCGCAAGTTGTTGAAACTGGCACCGATTCGGGAATATCAGTTCGTGCAGAAATCCCTGCAGGAAATGGAAGTTCGACTGGTGGTCGAGCGTGATCTTAATGCGGCCGAGGAGAACGCCGTGCGCGACTGGTCGCTGGCGAAGTTTGAGTACCCCTTCCAATTTAACCTGCATTACCTGGATGAACTGCCGCGCGGCCGCACCGGCAAGCTTCAGGATTTCATCTCGGAAGTCGATTAGACCGCCCGACATGAGAAAGGGCGGCAACCGGTCACCGGCCGCCACCCTCCTTTCAGGCCCCCCTCAGACTGTTAAGGGCTAATTCTGATTGTCCGGCCCGGTGAAGTGATCTTCGCCGGCACCGCCGTTGTCGCCCCCTTGCGGCGCCGGTTCGTCATCGCCGCCGCCGGCGTCGTCCATATCACCGCCATCATCGTCGCCGCCGAAGACGTCGTCATCATCGCCGCCGCCCGCGGCATCACCGCCGCCGTCGTCGTCGGATGTCCAATCGCCGCCGCCGTCATCGTTACCGCCGCCGGTGACCGCCGGGTCCAAGGCCAAGCCGTCGTCGTCGGCACCAGCCCCGCCGTCGTCACCGCCGTTGCCATTATCGATTTCCTCCAGACCGCCGGCGATATCATCAAGATCAATGCCGCCTTCGTCTTCGGCATCGCCGCCGCCCGTATCATCGCCGCCGGCATCATCGGTGGCGCCACCGCCGCCTTCGCCACCTTCACCGCCCTCGCCGCCACCTTTACCGCCCTCGCCGCCCTCGCCGCCGGACTTACCGCCCTTGTCATCATCATCGTCGTCGCGACCGCCCTTGCCGCCTTTACCGCCCTCGCCGCCTTCACCGCCGGACTTGCCGCCCTTGTCGTCGTCATCGTCACGACCGCCTTTGCCGCCCTTCCCACCTTCGCCGCCCTCGCCGCCAGCCTTGCCGCCCTTGTCGTCGTCATCGTCACGGCCGCCTTTGCCGCCCTTGTCGTCGTCGGCATCCTTGTCCTGAGACGGTTTGGCACCAGGATCGTCATCATCTTGGTTACCGCGGGCGCCTTCGTCTTCGTCGATGCCGTCGCCTTCCTTGTCGGCATTCGGACCGCCTTTGCCCGCGCCCGGGTTGTCATCATCAACGCCGTCTTCGTTGTTGCCGTGACCGCGGTTATCGTGATCGCCGCCGCCTTCACCGCCGCCGCCACCTTCACCGCCCTCG
>CAZQPC010000319.1:0-6146 GCA_964595005.1 uncultured Magnetovibrio sp. | reverse complement strand
CGCGCCGCCGCCACCGGCCGCAACGGATCCGGGCATGGAAAACCGATTGGGCGAACGCATTATGTTGATGACATTGGCCATCGGCGACCGGCCTTTGGATCAGGTTAGTCCCGTTGTCATTGGGGAATTGGTTTACGGTTTGCGGCAAGCCGGTTTACCGGTTGAAGCCCGTGCCTTGGCCATGGAGGCCGCGATAAACGCGGGATTATGAGCCGTCCGCCTGTCCGTGCGGCGGGTGGAGCAACGGTCCCGCTGCTTGTGGAAAGCTTTTTGGACATGCTGTTGGCGGAGCGCGGCGTGGCCCAGAACACGATCGAGTCGTACCGCCGCGACCTGCTTGATTTCACCGCCTTCCTGGGCCGCCGCCGGCAATCCTTGGAGAGCGCCGGGACGGATCACATCCGGCGTTATTTGAAAACCCTGTCGGAGGCGGGCATGGCGGCCAGCACGTCGGCCCGGCGGCTTTCCGCCTTGCGGCGGTTTTACCAGTTCCTGCACGCCGAGCGGATTCGCGATGACGACCCATCGAGCGGCCTGGACAGCCCGAAGATCGGTAAATCCCTGCCGAAGTTTTTGAGCGAGGATGAAGTTGACCGTCTCTTGGCGGCTGCTCACGCCCGGTCCGGCACAGATGGTCTGCGGCTCACCGCATTGGTCGAAATCCTCTATGCCGCCGGTCTCAGGGTCAGCGAACTCGTCGGCCTGCCGCTGGCGGCGCTGTCGCGTGACGGCCGTCTTTTGACCTTCCGCGGCAAGGGTGGCAAGGAACGCATGGTGCCGCTGAGTGAACCGGCGATGGATGCCCTTGCGGCCTACCTGCCGGTGCGCGAGACCTTTCTGCCGAAACGCCGGGCCACCGGCGACCTGGGTTTCATGTTTCCGTCGCGGGGAAAGAGCGGCCACCTGACCCGTGTGCGCTTCAATCAAGTGCTGAAGGAATTGGCCGTCGAGGCCAATCTGGATTTTCGCCGGGTCTCACCGCATGTCTTGCGCCACTCTTTTGCCAGTCACCTGTTGGCTCACGGCGCCGATCTCAGGACCTTGCAGCAAATGCTCGGCCACGCGGATATCTCGACAACCCAGATTTACACCCATGTCCTGGATGAGCGTTTGAAGGCGTTGGTCGAACAGGCGCATCCCCTGGCCATGTCGGCCATGTCAGCCATGGACGATTCCTAGCAGCCGTCATAGGTTGCCCTCTCGAATTGATTGCGAAAGGGGCATTGCATCATGGAATTGGGTATTTCGGGAAAAAAGGCGATCGTCTGCGCGGCCAGTAAGGGGCTGGGCCGGGGATGCGCCGAATCATTGGCCCGCGAAGGTGTCGATCTGACCATTTGCGCGCGCACGGCGCAGCCCCTGGAGAAGACGGCCGATGAAATCCGCGTCCTGGGCGGTGGCACCGTCCAGACCGTGGCCTGTGACATTACATCCGAAGAGGGCCGCGCCGCCGTCCTGGAGGCCTGCCCCGACCCCGATATTCTGGTCAACAACGCCGGCGGCCCGCCGACGGGTGATTTCCGTGACTGGGACCGCGACATCTGGCTGGCGGCATTGGATGCCAACATGCTGACACCGATATTTCTCATCAAGGCGACGCTTGACGGCATGATCGGGCGCAGGTTCGGCCGCATCGTCAATATCACCTCGGGCGCCGTGAAAGCGCCGATCGATGTCCTCGGCCTGTCGAACGGCGCACGCACGGGTTTGACCGGTTTCATCGCCGGGCTGTCACGCAAGACGGTTGAACACAACGTCACCATCAATGGCTTGCTGCCGGGGCCTTTTGATACGGACCGCTTGCGGTCCAATCTGGCGCCGCGGGCCAAGGCGGCGGGTGTCTCCGTTGAGGAGATGAGAGCCATGCGCGAGGCTGAAAATCCGGCCAAGCGGTTCGGCTCGGTGCATGAATTTGGTGAAATGTGCGCCTTCATGTGTTCCGCCCAGGCCGGTTTCATGACCGGCCAGAACATTCTGCTCGACGGCGGGCTGTATCGGGGCACGCTATAGGCCCGTGAGTTGATCGACATCATGACAGGCGGGCGCGGAGGCAGTATGATCCGGCTCACGCAATACGACCCTCATGCCAAAAGGACGGGCACGTGACACCTTTACCGGCTGCGGTTTCCGCCACCGATGTCGTACCCGATACGGCCGGCCGCGTCGCCATTGTCGATATCGGCTCGAACACGGTGCGGCTGGTGGTCTATGACGCGCCGACCCGCCTGCCGATCCCGATCTTCAATGAAAAGGCCGAATGCGGGCTGGTGCGCGGGTTGCATGAGACCGGGCGGCTCAATCCTGACGGCGTCGTCGAGGCCATGCGCAGCCTCAAGCGGTTCAGCCTTTTGTCGCGCTCCATGAATGTCGGGAAGATGACGTTGCTGGCCACGGCGGCCGTGCGCGAGGCCGATGACGGCGGCGATTTCGTCGCCCGCATCTCGGAGTCATTCGGCCTTGATGTGCGGGTTCTGTCCGGCGACGAGGAAGCCCGGCTGTCGGCGCGCGGGCTGATGAGCGGGCGCCGCCATATCGATGGCCTGCTGGCCGACATCGGCGGCGGCAGTGTTGATCTGGTGGAGGTCAATAAAGGTAAGTTCGGAAACAGCGGCTCATTGCCGCTCGGGCACCTTCGATTGCGCGAGCTTTCCGGCGAGAACGGCCACGAGGCGATGCAGATCGTCACCGACGCGCTGCGTGATCTTCCCTGGCTCAGTAACATCAAAGGCCGCAATCTGTTCCTTGCCGGCGGCAGTTGCCGGGCCTTGGCCCGCTTGTTTATCGATCAGGCGAACTACCCGTTACACGTCATCGATGGTTATAAAATTCGGCGCGGGGACGCGCGCCGGCTATGTAAGGTGATCGCCGGTATGGGCCCCGGCAGCAAGTGGGGCATTTCGGATATTTCCAAGGGGCGCCTGGCCAGCCTGCCCTTTGCGGCGGCCGTTGTGAATGGGTTGTTGGATGCATGCCGAGCCAAAAAAGCCGTGTTTTCCGGATTTGGCATGCGAGAGGGGCAATTGCTGGAAATGTTGCCGCCGGAGGTTCGCGATCAGGATCCGTTGTTGGCCGGTTGCGCCGGCATGGCGGAACGCACCGGCCGGTTCAGCATGACCGGCGAAGAGATATTTTCATGGATGGCGCCTTTGTTCCCGAAGAAGCGGGACGCCGAAAGCCGCTTGCGGATGGCGGCCTGCATGCTGAGCGATATCGGCTGGAGCGAACATCCGGATTATCGGGCCGAACACACATTTCTGCGTGTGCTGCGGCTGCCTTTTGCCGGCCTGTCGCACCATGACCGGGTGTTTTTGGCGCTGACCCTGTTCGTCAGCTACAAGGGCGATCCGGAAAATGCCGTGGTCGCGCCTGTGCGCTCACTGTTGCACGACGACGACCTTGGGCGCGCCGAAACCGTCGGCAATGCGCTTCGTTTGGCCTACACACTTTCCGGCGCGGCGCCCGGCCTATTGCCCATGTCGCGCCTTGAGTTGTCGGAAACCAATGTCGAACTGGTGCTGTCTCGAGATGTCAGTGAGGATCGCGAGATTTTCACCAGCGAGGCCGTGGAGCGCCGCCTCGACAAGGTGGCGAAGACCATGGGTCGGCGCGGACGGGTCGCGTAAGCGTCCTTATCCGTCGGTGAACGGATGGGCGCGGAATGCGGGCAGAGATTCCGCTCCAGCCGCCAAAACTTCCAAAGCCGGATAAACATTGGCGGCATCCATGTCCGGATTGCGGCGGGTCAAATGTCCCCAGGCGCAGGCAAAGGCGACGTCCGCTTGCGAGAAATGTTCGCCGTTCAGCCACGGGTTTTGCGGTCGTCCCGAAAGCCAATCGAGGGCGCTGGTAATCTGGCTTCGGCAGCGGTCGATCCAGGCCGTGTTCGCGGCGCCGGCCGCCTCTTGATACATGGCGCTGGCGGCGATGGATTTTTCCGCCACGCCAAGCGCGACGGCGGTCGTCTGCAAAATCTCCCGGCGTGCCGGTCCCGATGCCGGGGTCAATGATCGCGCCGTGCCGGCCCGCTCATCCAAGTAATCGATGATCATGTGGCTGTCGAAAAGGGTCTCACCATCATCGAGTTGCAGCGCCGGCACTTTGCCAAGCGGGTTAATGGCGCGGACCGCTGCCTGGTCACCAAAGATCGAAAGGCCTTGGCGTTGAAAATCAATTTCATAATGGTGCAGGGTGACCGCGATCCGCCGCACATAGGGCGAATCGAGCCGGCCGATCAGGATCATTCAGCGGCCCGCGGCGGCGCCAGATCGCGGACGACCAGCCGGTTGCCGTCGATGGACAGCGCCAGTTCTCCGCTGCGAAGCCGCAACGCGTCGTCACCGAAGATTTCGCGGCGCCAACCGCGCAGGGCGGCGACGTCGGCTTTGTCACCAAGCCCGGCGATAAGATCCACATCGGCGCTTGATGCAATCAGCCGTCCGGCGACATTGGTATCTTCCGATACCTTCTTCAACAATACCTTGATCAGATCGGCGATGGGGCCGATGCCGCGGGGCAGGTCCGGGCGCATGGGCGGCGCCGGCCATTCCGCCTTGGGGACATCCAGGCCGGTCTTCACGGCCGCCAGAATTGCCGATCCCATGGGCCCTTGGGCGGCCTTCGCGCCAAGCCCCCGGGTGCGGCTCAGGGCGTCGGCATTGGCCGGTGTATGGTGAGCGATCTCGGTTAGTGTTTCGTCGCGGACAACCCGGTTGCGCGGGACATCGCGCCGTTGCGCCTCGCGTTCGCGCCAGGCGGCCAATTCCCGCAGCACGGCCAGAAACTTGCCATTGCCTTTGCGGCCCTTGATCCGTTTGTAGACCTCGGCAGGGTCCGGCTGGTAGGTGGCGGGGGCGCGCAGGACTTCCATCTCTTCTTCAATCCAGGCGGTCCGGTTTTCGCGCTCCAACCGGTCGCGCAGCTTTTCGTAGGCAACGCGCAGATGGGTCACGTCGGCCAATGCATAGGTGACCTGACGATCGCTTAGGGGGCGCATGGCCCAATCCGTGAACCGCGACCCCTTATCGAGACGCGCATTGGCCAGCTTCGCCACAAGCTGCTCATAGCCGACCGATTCGCCGAAACCGCAGACCATCGCCGCGACCTGGGTGTCGAAGACCGGGACCGGCAGCCGTCCGCCCAAGTGCAGGAAGATTTCCAGATCCTGGCGGGCCGCGTGAAAAACCTTGATGACCTTTTCGTTGTCGAACAAATCATACATCGGTGTCAGATCGATGCCATCGGCCAAAGGGTCGATGGCAACGGCATCGTCGGGGCCGCCGATCTGCACCAGACAGAGTATCGGCCAATAGGTCTTTTCGCGCATGAACTCCGTGTCGACAGTAATATACGGTTCGTCGTGAAGAGGGGCGCAGAAATCGGCGAGGGCGTCTGAATCGGTAATTATGGTCATGATCTCCCAGGTATAGCCGGAAACATCCGCCCTGTCGCCTGCCTTCGTCCGTTCGCCGGCAAAAACCGAATCGGAAGGCCGATTCTCCGTGGTTTTCGTAAATGCAATGCCGCCCCATTCCAAGATCGGTAGGCCGGAAACCCAGTTATCCACAGGGTTTTTCGAACAACCGGCGGATTCCAGTTGACGCAAACGTGGAGGAAATTGAAAAATTCCCGTCAACAACGCAACGATCTCCACGGTGGTATCCGTCAAATTTCCGGCGATGCGCAACGTCTGCGGTTCGGGGAGGAGACAAGATTAGAATGAGAGGTATGAAATCGTGAATGCTTATTTGATTTCGGCGTTGGTCGCCGGCTGTGGCTTCGGTCTTTTGGGTTTGGTGTATCTGACGAAAAACAACTGACGCCGCGCAAGCTGACCGTTAAAGTTTTGAAGCGGGAGCCTTGAGCTCCCGTTTTCTTGTCATGATCGAATTGCTGACGAAGACGAGTGGGGGAAAATTGATGGCGGAAATTCAAGTTTCCAAAAAGCAATTTGAAGGCGCCCAAGTGGCCACCGTCATTGTCGACCGCGCCGCCAAGCTCAACGCCTTGAACTCTGACTTGATCGCAACTCTGAGAACCACATTCGAGACCTTGGCGACGCAAGACGATCTCCATGCCGTCGTCTTGGAAGGGGCCGGCAGCAAGGCCTGGGTGGGGCGGATCTTCAGGCTGGCCGTGCTCGGCCTCTT
>CAZQPC010000318.1:0-6219 GCA_964595005.1 uncultured Magnetovibrio sp. | reverse complement strand
GCTCCGTTCAACCGTGCCTTGGCATTGCATGAGGCCGGCCGCAGCGATGACGCCGTGGCTGCCTATGAGAGATCCCTGGATCTGGCGCCCGACCGGTTCGAGGCCTGGGTCAATCTGGGTAACCTGCGTCGGCAAATGGACGCGCCGAGTGAAGCGGCCAGGGCGTATCGCAAGGCTCTCGAGATTGCGCCCGGAGATGCGGCCACCTGGAGCCGCCTGGGCGTTGTGTTGGATGAGATGGGCCACGGCGTGGAGGCCTTGGACAGCTACCATCGGGCCATTGAACTTGATCCGGCCTGCGCCGACGCCCATTACAACCTGGGGATTGCCCTGAAGGAACAAGGTGATCTGGGTTCGGCCATCGACAGTTACCGCCGGGCGCTCAACGCCGACCCGGCACAGGCCGACGCCATCTACAACCTGGCGTTGGCCCAGCAAGCCGGCGGCGATGCCGAAGCCGCCGCGGCCGGCTATCGGTCCGCCCTTGCCCTGGACCCAGGCCAGACCGAAGCCCGAAATAATCTGGGCACCGTGCTTTTGGGTCAGGGGCAGGTGGATGCGGCAGTAGACATCTACCGCCAAGGCGCCGGTGCCGATGCAAACCAGGCCGACCACGCTAATACGGCCTGGAACCTGGGCGTCGCGTTGTTGCTGAGCGGCAATCTGGCCGAAGGATGGGACTGGTACGAATGGCGGTTCCAGAGAGATGGCGCCGCGCCCCGGGCCGTTGATGTGCCGCGGTGGCATCTGGATGCGCCGCCCGATGCCCGGGTGTTTGTCCATGCCGAGCAGGGATACGGCGATACGCTGCATTTCGTGCGCTATCTCTCGAAGGTGGCGGCGCGGTGCGCCGGCGTGGTACTTGAGGTGCCGCCCGATCTTCACGAATTGCTGGACGGTATTGCCGGGGCCCAGATTGTCAGCGCCGGCGACCCGCTGCCGACCTATGATTTTCACATCCCCTTGTTGAGCCTTCCGGGTATTTTCGGAACGACCCTGGAAACGATCCCGCAAGCCGACGCCTACCTGTCGCCGGACCCAAAACGGTTGGCCCGATGGCGGGAAAAGCTGGCCGGCGAGGGACGCCGCGTCGGACTCGTATGGCGCGGCAACCCGGATCATGTAAATGATAAAAACCGGTCCATTGCCCCATCCTTGCTGGAGCCGCTTCTTGATACGCCCGGGGTCCGCTTCTTCAGCCTGCAGAAGGCGCCGGCGGCGGGCGATTGGGAGACGTTGAACGGCATCGGTGAGGTCGCCGACCTTGGCCCGGACCTGACGGATTTCGCCGAGACAGCGGCGGTTATTGCGAACCTGGATCTGGTTATTTCCGTGGACACGGCGGTGGTGCATTTGGCCGGCGCTCTGGGCACACCATGCTGGGTGCTGTTGCCGCACGTGCCCGACTGGCGCTGGATGATGGACCGCAGCGACAGCCCCTGGTACCCAAGCCTGCGCCTGTTCCGCCAGGACGCCGCGAATTCATGGCCGGCCGTGATCACGGCAGTCGGCGGGGCTTTCGATCAGTAAACGGCGTCGGGGCCTTGGGTTCCGCCTGAGACATGTTGGCCGATGCCGCCCCGCGGCACTCCCGCCGCGACGCTTCCCCAGAGAACCCGATGATCGTCCGGCAGCCGGCGGCTGTTGGGCACGCTTAGCCAGAGCCGATGCATGAGCCGGCCAGGCCCTTCGGGCGGGTCCCGATAAGCCGTCCGGGCGTGATAGATGGCGTGGTTGTTGAGGAATTGCATGTCGCCCGGTTGCATGGTCATTTCGAAGGCCAATTCATCGGCAACCTCGGCCAGCAGGTCGAGAGCTTCCCACCCCTGTTCGTTCAGCGGTGCCACGCCGGGCATTTCCTGGGCCGCTTCGATATAGGTGCGGGAGTAGTGGCTGGTCAATTTTCCGTCGGCGACGCCAAACACCGGCAGATCGTAAGTGTCATGTTCGCCGCCCTGTTCTTCACCCAGGCGGGATCGCGTATACGGCTCATAAAGCCGCGTGAGCAGATCGGGCCGGCGTTCGAAGATGGTATCATGAATGGCGGAAATGCTGGCGACGCGGCTCTCGCCGCCCGCCGCCGCCGCATGAACGCAGAACAGGGCGACCACGTCGCAGCGGTCTGTATGATAACGGAGCTGGCCGTTGCTCAGGGTGCGGGCCTTCGACGAGACGAAATTAGTACCGTCGCGGGCGTGTAGGCGATGTCCGAAGCGTCCGTCCGTATCTTCTCGTGCGTCGGTAATGTCGCGCATCAATTGCCCTTGAAAATCTTGGAAGACGGGCAGTCCCAGGTATTGACCCATGCCCCACCAAAGGCGCCGGCGATCAGTCTCATCGTAGCGTTCGACGGGCAGGCCGGAGATCAGAACCAGGCCGCGGCCGGTTTCAAGTTCTTCGCCTATCCGGCGGAGAGTGGCCGCCAGGCCCTGGAGTGGGAAATCGGCGGTTGTCAGAGTCTGCCAGGGTTGCTCGCGTCCCTTGAGGGCCATCAGTGCGGCATCGATTGCAGCAATATCATCGGCGGTCAAGCGGAACCGCCAGCGATCATCTTCGGCCAGTTGCGTGCCGTGCCAGGCCTGGATGCCGCCCAAGGGCATGAGGTTATGTGTCATCGTTGTCGCTTGCCTCCAGCATTGCTGAATTGATCATTTCGACCAGGCGGCCGACGTTCAGCGGCTTGGTCAGGTAGTCAACGAAGCCGGCTGCTTTGCCTTGAATGATATTCTCAGGCATGGCGTCGGCGCTTAAGGCGATCACCGGAATGTCTTCGGTTTTCGGGTTTGCGCGAATCCGCCGCAACGCCTCGTAGCCGTCGATGCCGGGCAAGCGGATATCCATCAAGACGACATCGGGGCGATGCCGTTGCGCCAATTCGACACCGGCTTCTCCCGTCGGCGCGGATATCAATCGCAAGCCATCCAGATGATCGAAAATCAATTCCACCAACTGGAGGTTCGCCGGGTTGTCCTCAACATAGAGCACGACACCCTCCGTCGTGGTCGTCAGTTCGGGTGCTGCGTCGATATCCGTCGCTTCGTTATCTCCCGTTTCCGGTTCGTCGACGATGGCCGTGGGCACCGTTATCCAGAACGTTGAACCAACTTCGACTTCGCTGGTAAATCCGATCCGGCCACCCATGTTTTCTGCCAGCTGTTTGGAAAGTGTCAGGCCGATGCCGGTGCCTTCGATTTCCGTGGTCTCCGCACCGAGGCGGGAGAAGGGCTCGAACACGGCCGGCCACCGGTCGCGGGGAATTCCCGGCCCCGTGTCGGCAACCGAAATGCGCATCATGGCGCCATCGGTACGGCGGCACGACACGGTGACGCCGCCGCCATCGCGGTTATATTTTATCGCATTTGACAGCAGATTGAGGATGACCTGGCGTAGTCGTGTGGGATCGGCGATGACGGTAAGGTCTTCCTCAATACAGGTATCGTCGATATGCAGCGTAATACCGCGGCGTTCGGCGGTTGAGCGAACAAGATCGCGACATTCGGTCAAAGCCGTTTCGAGAGTGACCGGAGCGATGTTCAGATCAAGCTGGCCGCTTTCGATTTTGGCCAGATCCAGAACCTGGTCGATAAGCCCGAGGAGATGACGTCCGCCGCGCATGATCTGGTCGACGTTTCCGCTCTGGTTATCCGTCAATGGCACATCGGGGGTCATTTTTAACAACTGCGCAAACCCCAAAATGGCATTGAGCGGGGTCCGCAGTTCGTGGCTCATGGAGGACAGGAATTCGGATTTTGCCAGGTTCGCCTTGTCGGCTTCTTCTTTTGCATGAAGGACGGATTGTTGTTGGGCCTTGATGTCGGTGATGTCGTTATGCCAGACCACCCAGGCCTGTTCGCCTTCAAATTCAATGCGGCTCGAATTCTGCAGGCACCAGAAATGGTTGCCGTCCAGGCGTTTGCGCCGCGCCTCGAAGTTGACAAATCCGTCCGATGAATTCAGCACCTTTCTGGCTTCCGACTGGCTGTTTTCGTTGATCCAGCTATCGGCGATATTTTCGGCCACGACGTCCTCCGGGCTTGCGGCACCAAGCAGGTTGGCCATGGCACGGTTCGCAAATAGGCGATCGAAGGTCTCCTGCGAGACGACGGAAATTCCCAAAGGACTGGTCTCCAGGATCTCGCGAAGTTTCTGTTCGCTGCGGCGGATGTTTTCCTCGGTCGCCACCCGTTCGGTGATATCCGTCATCCAGATGATCCGGGCCGGTTCGTCCTCAAAATCAATATTCCGCGAACTCATCAAGGCCCAGAAGGCCGTGCCGTCACGCTTGATGCGCTGTGCATCAAAATTGACCACGTCGTCGGTGCGGATGGTTTCGCGAAAATCGACAAGCCGCTTCGGTTCGGCCCATGACTCCGCGATCGGGACGCCTAAAAACTCGTCCAGGTCGTCAAACCCAAACATCTTCAGGGTCGTTCTGTTGACGAACATTCGGCGGTTTGTTGCTCGGGACACGACCGCAAATCCACTGGGGCTGCTTTCGATAATTGTGCGCAAGCGTTCCTCGCTTTGGCGCACCGCTTTTTCCGCCTTCCAGCGCTCCGTCAAATCGACGGCCCAATAAACTCGGGACGGCTGCCCGGCGAACCACATGTTGCGCGACGTGACCGAACATGGAAATTCCGTTCCGTCCATGCGCTGTCGTATGCCCTGGAAATCATTGAGATCGCCGTCGCCGGAAACGATTTCCTGCAACTCATCGTAGCGCGCCTGACTGGCCCAGGTGTCCCGTGCGTCCAGGCTCAATGCCTGATTCATGGTGTCGGCGCCAATCATATTGAGAAAGGCCTTATTGGCAAAGCGGCGCTGAAAATCGCTGATGGAAAGGACCGACACGGCGACCGGGCTGTCGTCAAGAATTTGACGCAGCCGCTGTTCGCTCTCGCGCACCAGGCGCTCCGTTTCCCGCCGTGCCGTGATATCGACAAACCAGAAGATATAGGCGGCTGCGCCACCGAATTCGACCTCGCGTGAATTCATCAACGTCCACACAAGCGTGCCGTCAAGGCGCCGCCGGCTGTGCTCGAAATTCCGGATATCGTCGCCGCCGTTGAGGATTTCCATGAACCTCTGACGGTCCGTAATATCCGCCCACGTATCATTGGCATCACCGCCGACAAGATCGCCGCGGCGCCCGCCGCCCATCATGTCGGCGAAGGCCTGATTGACGTAGACCCGCCGCGCCGTCTTTTTATTGACGATACTGACGCCCACGGGACTAGCGTCAAGAAGCTCACGGAGCCGTTTTTCGCTGTCTTGCAGGGCCTCTTCGTGACGCGCGGCGCCGGTGATGTCGCGGGCAATGCCACGATAACCGGCGAAGTCACCGGCTTCATTCGTTATGGGTTTACCGGACATGGAGAGAATGAGGTCTCGGCCATCTGGCCTCTGCCACTCAATTCGGATGTCTGAATAGGCTTCGTGTTGTGCCACAAATCGAGCAGATTCTTCGACATAATGTTTATTTGCCGGTTTGTCGGGTTGGCCGTATCGGGTCCAAATTTCCTCGCGGGTTTTGCCCAAAACGTCTTCGCGGCTGACGCCAGTGATTTCCCGGTATTGTCCGGAGACGAACGTGAATCGGCCGTCGGTTCCGGTCTCCCAGAAATAGTCGGATGCCAGATCGGCAAAATCCTGCAATCTTGCATCCGTCAGCAAAAAGCCTTCCGCCACTTCGTTAAATTGCCAGATCGTGCAGGCCGGTTCGTCATCGCCGGCCGCCTGCCAACAGCGCCCGACCAGCCATCGACCACCGGTTAGCTTGAAGACGCTGGGTCCGGAACCAGGCGGGGAATCATCGATCGAAAAAGACGGTCCATCCTGAATCCGGCTGTTCAAGTGACGGATAAGTTGGCCCTGGTCGGACCCGTTGTAATCGTCGGGAACTTCCCACATGCGGCGGAAAGATGGATTCCACAAGACTGTCCGATGCTGCGCATCAAAAATTACAATGGCGGCCGGCGCCGCTTCCATAACGGCACGCAGAAAATTGACTGAAGGTTCCGGTTCGTCCCCGATGATCAATAACCCCAATGCTGACCGTCCCGCCCCGGCGGAGCGTTCAGGCCTGACGTAGATACATTATAGGAAGCCCGGTCAAATAAAGCCCCAATAAACGGCGCTGTTTATGGATCCGTGGGCAGGACGCGTTGATTGGTCGCCCGGAGTTTCCGCGCCAATTCGACAAACAAACTCAGATACAGG
>CAZQPC010000317.1:0-6236 GCA_964595005.1 uncultured Magnetovibrio sp. | reverse complement strand
GGCCGACAGGACTGATGACGGCATGATACGTGCATCCGTCGACGGGCGCCGGGTCTCCGGCAGGGTCATTCAACGGGGTTTCGCGCTGACCGTATTTCAGGGTGGCGGGGAATGGACGTTGACCTTGGTCGACCCGGCCGCGCTGGCGGCTGACACAGAGACCGGTGCGCCGGCCTTTGTCGCCCCCATGCCCGGCAAGATCGTTGCCGTGAACTGTTCGCCGGGCGCGGCGGTCAGTGCCGGCGATACCCTGGTCGTGCTGGAAGCCATGAAAATGGAACATGCCATCAAGGCGCCGGTGGACGGCACCGTTGTGGCGGTTCATTATGGGATCGGCGATCAGGTCGATGAAGGGGTCGATCTGCTGGCGTTTGAAGAAGCATAGGAACCCGACATGCACCTGCCGGCGAAAGTGAAAATCGTTGAGATGGGGCCGCGCGACGGCCTGCAAAATGAAGCCGAGATTGTTCCCGCCGCCATAAAAATAGACCTTATCAATCGCCTGAGCGACAATGGTTTCGCGTTCATCGAAGCCGGCAGTTTTGTGTCGCCCAAGTGGATTCCGCAAATGGCGGACTCGGCCGATGTCATGGCCGGCATCACCCGCAAACCCGGCGTTGTCTATTCCGTTCTGACGCCCAACATGAAGGGGTTCGACGGCGCCTTGGCCGCCAAGGCGGACGAAGTTGCGATCTTCGCCGCGGCATCGGAATCCTTTTCCAAGAAGAATATCAACTGCTCCATCGACGAAAGCCTGGCCCGGTTTGCGCCCGTCTGTGTCGCCGCCAAGGAACACGGCATCCCGGTTCGCGGTTACGTCTCGACGGTGCTCGATTGTCCCTATGAGGGACCGGTGGCGGCCGCTGAGACGGCGCGCGTTTCGAAAATTCTCTATGACATGGGCTGTCACGAAGTGTCGCTGGGCGACACCATCGGCCGCGGCACGCCCGGCCGCGCCCGGGACATGATCGAGGCGGTGGCGAAATACCTGCCCATTGACCGGATCGCCCTGCATTTTCACGACACCTACGGCCAGGCCCTGGCCAATATCCTGGCCTGCATGGAAATGGGGGTGGCCGTGATCGATTCGTCCGTCGCCGGTCTCGGCGGTTGCCCCTACGCCAAGGGGGCTTCGGGAAATGTCGCGACGGAAGATGTGCTTTATATGCTGCGAGGCCTGGAAATCGAAACCGGCATCGACTTCGATGGTCTGCTGGACACCGCCGATTTCATTGCCGCCGCCATCGGGCGCCCGCCATCGTCGAAAGTTGCTCAGGCCCTGGCCGGGCGGAAAGCGGCGTGAGCGTCAATCTCATCAAACTGTGCGTCGGTATCGACGATGTTGACCATCTGGTGCGCGTTCATGAGGCACGGCTGAAAAAGGCCCGCAAGGAGGGCCAACCGGAGATCCTCCGCCACGTTACCCGCAATAAACCGAGACGCGCCACGGAGGTTCTCGATGGCGGCTCGCTCTATTGGGTGATCCGTCGGGTCATTGCCGTCCGCCAACCGATCATCGGGCTTGAAGACGTGCGCCGCGAAGACGGCCGCCCGGCCTGCGCGATCATTCTGGGACACAAACATGTTCGAACCGTTCCGCGCCGCTTCCGGGCCTTTCAGGGGTGGCGTTATTATCCGACGGAAGATGCACCGGCGGATATTGATGGCGCCGGCACGGCGGCCGTCAACCTGCCGCCGGAAATGGCTGCGGAACTGCGGGAACTTGGATTATTATAATCATGCTAAAGAAGAAATCCGCCATCGCAAAGTTTCCGGTTGCGTAATCGACCATAAATCCTGACAATTGGCAAAGATTGCGCGTGCCTCGAATTCAACCGCAAACTTTGGCAGATTTGACCACAACATGGCCATGGCCGAACAAAAAGTAGAAATCATCAATCCGCCCAATGCGGTAAAAGCCAAGGTCCGCGTTGGCGGGCCCGGTGCTGTCGACACGGCGGCGTTGGAGAAGGCCGAGCAGGCCATTGCCGCCATGGGCGATCAATATCTGGACTGGGTGCAGGACGACCTGGAAAAGATTGATGCCGCCTATAAGGACCTTGCGGCGTCCGGCGGAGGTGATCCCGATACCTTGGAGCGGGTTTTTCAAGTCGCCCACGACATGAAAGGCCAGGGCGGCAGTTTCGGTTTTGACCTTGTCACCGCCATCGGCAACCAGCTATGCCGGATGATCGAAAAACTCGATACGGTCGGCGCGGCCGAAATTGATGCCATCCGCGTTCATATCGATGCCATGAAACTGGTCATCGCTCAAAAGATGCGGGGCGACGGCGGCAAGGTCGGCGATCAGATTTTGATCGGTCTTGAGAAAGTCATGCAGAAAGTGCTCAGCTAACGCCGCTGCCGACCTACAAAATCCAAATTTATGAATTCAGATGAAGCGGCCCCGATAGGTGGTCAGCCAATCGATCCGCGTCTGCAGCTGCTGGATTTCGTGGTCCAGCCATGCGCCCAGGTGTCCCGGTTCATCGTCATGATGATCGCGGAGGTCGGCCAGGCGGGCCAGTTCCGTTTCCGCCGTGTCGATCAGGGTATCGGCCTGTTCGCGCTGATCCTTATCCTCCAGAAGATGGAGAAAGCGAAACTTCAAGGCGACGATCAGTTTATTCAGATCCGTCGCGCCCGGCCGCACGTCGGCGACAAGCAAGCTGTGGAGTTCGCCGCGGCCGGCGCTGGTCATGCTGAGAACGGCCTCATCGCCGTCGCCGGACAGGGTGTCCACCAACCCTTCATATTTCAGCAATTCGATGGAGCTGCCCATGATATCCAGCGATGGCCCCTGCACGCGATCCATGAAGTGGCGGACCGACGACGCCAGTTCGCCATAGGTCAAATCCCCGCCCGCCAAGGTCCCCAGCGCGCATAAGCGGGCCGCTTCTTTCGGGGTCAGGGTGTTATCAGCATACACAGGGGCGTCTCAATCGTGATGTGGCTGTTGCCTAATGCTCGTACATGATTTTGCGAATATTCGCAAGATGTGTCCGACCGCTATTGACGAAGGTCAAGGCAGATTGCGCCGTATGGGCGTCCAATGACGATACGCAATCCTCTCCATCATCGGAGCCGACGCCATGACACTCAAGGATATCGCCGTTCATTTGGACAATACGGACGCCTGCCGGCAGCGTGTCGAGGCGGCATTGGCTGTTGCCGCGGCGCATGAGGCACACGTCACGGGTATCGGGGTTCTGTATCAGCCGTTCATTCCCGCCTACGCAGAAGTGCAAATCGGCTTGGACCTGATTGAGCAGCAACAACAGATTTACCGGGACGCGCTGAATGAGATCGGGGCCGGATTTGACACCTTGGCGCAAGCCGCCGGTGTCAGTGCCGGTTGGCGGATCGTCGAAGGCGAACCGATCGACGTCCTCAGCGAACAGGCCCGGTACGCGGACCTGATCGTGCTCAGCCAGAACGAAGCGTCCGGCGACATGCTGCGCGCCGGCCATGAGATGCCCGGCCGGATCCTCTTGGGTGCCGGCCGGCCGGCCTTGATTGTCCCAAACATATACAACGGCGCGGCCTTCGGGACCCGCATCCTTGTCGGTTGGGACGCCGGGCGCGCGGCGGCGCGGGCCATTCACGACGCCCTGCCGTTCCTGCGCAAAGCCGAGGCAGTGACGATCATGGTCGCCAACCCTGAGCCGGGTGAACAGGGGCACGGTGATCTGCCCGGTGCCGATCTGGCCGCTCACTTGGCACGTCATGGTGTGAAGGCCGAAGCGGATCATACGATCTCCAAGGACGTTGGGATTGGTGATCTTCTGCTGTCGCGGGCCGCGGACGCGCAAGCCGACATGATTGTGCTGGGTGCCTACGGCCACGCGCGATGGCACGAACTGGTGCTGGGCGGCGTCACTCAGCATATGCTGGAACACATGCCGGTGCCTGTTTTCATGTCTCACTAATTACCGACGGCCCTTGCCAATGGCCCGCGGGTCCAGGGCATCTTGCAGCCCATCGCCAAGAAAATTAAAGGCGATGACCGTGATGAAGATTGCCATGCCCGGGTAGAACGCCAAGGCCGGGGCTTCCCAGATCAGTTCTTGGGCATTCGTCAACAGGTTTCCCCAACTGGGCAGCGGCGGTTGAATGCCCAACCCCAAAAACGACAGGACCGATTCCAACAAGATAATGTTGCCGGCGGCCAGGGTCGTGGCGACGATAATGGGCGACGCCAGGTTCGGCAGAATGTGAACCATCATGATTCGAATTGAACCGGCGCCCTGGGCCAGCGCCGCGTCGACAAATGAGCGCTGTTTCAAGGATAGCGCGCTGGCCCGAACCAGCCGGGCGACAGTTGTCCAGCCGGCCAAGGCGACGATGACGACGATGCGATACAGGCTGATGCTTTCCGATTCTGCAATGGCCGTCGGCAGCCCCAGCTTTTCCAGATCGATGGCGGCCAGGACGATTAACAACGGCAACAGCGGCAACGAGATTACGCCGTCGGTAATCCGCATGAGCACGGCGTCGAGGCGGCCGCCCAGATATCCGGCGGCCAAACCGACAATCGTCCCGATAAGCGCTGCGAACACCGCCGCGACCAGTCCGACAAACAGCGACACGCGCCCGCCATAAAGCAACCGCAGCAGAAGATCCCGGCCCAACTCATCGGTGCCCAGCGGATGGGCGGCGGACGGCGGCTGAAACCGGTTGAACAAATCCGCCGCGTTGGCATCGGCGCCAAGTAGGCTTTCGACCACCGGCGCCGCCAGCGCCAGCGCCGCAAAGATCATCAAGATCACACCGCTGGCAACGGCGAGGTCATGCCGTTTGAAACGTTGCCAGACCAACGCCCGCGGCGTCGCGGCGGTGAACGCCGGGGCACTCATTCGGCCAACTCCGTCAGCGTAATGCGCCGGTCCAGGGCCGCATAGGCAATATCAGCCAGGAAGTTACACGCCAGGGTCAGGGCCGTTGCGAACAACAGAGCGACCAGAGCGAGGTTGAAATCGTTGCCCATGATGGAATCGAAAATCAGCTTTCCCATGCCCGGAAAACTGAAAATGGTTTCCGTTATCAAGGCGCCTGAAAATAGATAGCCGAAGTCCAGGGCGATGACCGTGACCACGGGAATTAGGGCGTTTCTCAGTGCGTGCCCAAGGACCACACGGCTCTCACTCAGACCCTTGGCGCGGGCCGTGCGGATGTAATCCTGGCGCAGGGCCTCGATCATCGAGGCCCGCATGTAGCGGGTATGTCCACCGATACTGGCGATGGTCAGGCTGGCGACAGGCAGCACTAGGTACCGGGCGGATTCCCAAAATCCGTCGGCCCCCGCGGCCGCGGCCGTCCCCCCGGCGGGCAAGACGCCGAAGATAACGGCGAAAACAATGATCAACATCAGCGCCAGCCAGAACGGCGGCACGGAGATGCCGGCGAAAGCCAGCATGTTGATCCCATAGTCCAGCTTCGAACGCGCTCGGGCGGCGGCAAGCACGCCCAAGGGCAGGGCGATCAGCAAGGCCAGGCTGAAACTGAGGCCAAGCAAGGTCGCCGTATTGGCCAGCGCCGGCCCCATCACCTGCAGGACCGGTTTCGCATGCAGCCGGGAATATCCAAGATCGCCGGAGACCGCCGCTGCAAGCCAGTTGCCATAGCGTTCCGTCACCGGCTTGTCGAGGCCGTACAATTCACGCAAGTGGGCCGCGTCGGCGGCGGTGATTTTCGGATCGGCGGTGATCATCAGATCGATGGGATCGCCCGGCATCAGGCCAATCAGTCCGTAGATCGCAAAGGACATGACGAACAGAACAAGGGCCGATTGCCCGGCGCGATTCAAAAGAAATCGTATCATGGCCAAAAGGTGCCTTACGGCCCAGGTGTTTGGCAATGCACCGATGTCATCGGTTATGCGCGCTACTTAGCTGCCGACAACCGGCAGCACCACTTTCGACGCCCTGTCTTTGCCGCGAAAGATCGTGATCTCAGGCGGGCGGCCGTCGGGGATGCGGGTGAAGTGATCGCTATCGGCAAGCGCGATCGACAGGCGGATGCGGTGATCTTTTCGAAACTGATAAGATGTCGGCAGCAATTCGAAGCAAACCTCCGCCGGCTCACCGGGCACCAGAAGTTCCGCGTCCGCGTGGTTGAAGCTGTGTGCCGGACCGGTTGCCGGGATGTCCTTGGGATGCGATCCCGGCTTGCGGTGCAGGGCCCGGAAAACACCTTCCGTCACATAGATGGATTTCCCGTCCGGCGGCACGTCGGAA
>CAZQPC010000316.1:0-6277 GCA_964595005.1 uncultured Magnetovibrio sp. | reverse complement strand
GCGATGGTGTCGATGAACATGCACATGACGAAGGGCACGGCCAACATCAGGATCAGCATGACCATGGGGTCGAAGCCCAGATTGGCCACCAGGTTCACCAGTTCGCTGGTGCCGCCCGTGAAGGCCAGAAGCTGCGTGAACATCTTCGACATGGCCATGATGGTCAGGATCATCGCCGAGACGGTGATCGCCGCTATCACCGAATCCCACAGCAATCTCAGCGTAAATTTTCGGTAAATGGCTGCCGTGATGATGGAGCCAACGACGCCGGTGGCGGCGGATTCAGACGGCGTCGCAATACCCAACATGATGAAGCCCATGACCGAGAACACGACGATGGCGAAGGGCAAGGTCTGGAGTAACGCGATCACTTGTTCAGCGGTTGTGACTTCGCCGCGTTCCGTTGCGGAACTGCCGGGCGCCAATTCAGGGTTCATGGAAATGCGGATGAACACGTAGCCTAGAAAGATGCCGACCAGAACCAGGCCGGGGATCACGCCGGCGATCAGCAGTTTGGCGATGGATACATCGGCGATGGAGCCGACGATGATGGCCAAAAGGCTGGGCGGAATGATCGGCGCCAGACTGGCACCGCCGACAATCAAGCCGGCAGCGATGCCCTGGTCATAGCCGCGGGCTTTCATGCCCGGCATGATTGCCCGGCCAAGCATGGCAGCCACCGCCATGGCGACGCCGGACAGCGCGCCGAAAACGGCAGAGAGGACAACGATCAACACGTACTGACGGCCGCGCACCCGGCCGACCAGCTTGTCGATGGCGTCGAACAAAACGTCCATCGTGCCGGAGCGGAACAGCAGTTCGCCCATGAGAATGAACAGCGGGATCGAGGCCAGAGAGGTGATCGACACCGTGTCGAGGATGCTGTTGGCGAACATGGGGAAGCCGGCGGGGCCAATAATCACATATACGCCGCTCAGGATCGCCACCAGAAAAGCCAGGAAAATGGGTGCGCCTGAAAGGAACAAGGCCAACAGGATCGCCACGCCGGCGACAAGGATAATATGCCATTCCATCAGTCGATCCCTCCGGCAAGAGGCTCATCCGGCTGTTGCGGGGCCAATGAGAAGTGGCGGAGCATATAAAGCGCGCTCAAGGCGAGGCCGAAGGTGATGAAACCGGATACCCACCATTGCGGGATCGAGACGACGGCGAGAGTCTCAATGTTCTTCGCATACTGGCGCAGGTTTTCCTGCAGGCTGATGTAAGCAGCAATGGAGAGGCAAGCGAAGCCGACCAGCGAGATAATACCGTGCACAAGGCCGTTAATTTTAGCAGGAAGCAGGTCAACCAGGATCGTCACGGCAACGTGGGTCTTGTCCTTCGTTACTTTCGGCAGCGCCAGGAAAACGGCAGCAGCCAGACCGTAGGAAACAAAATCGCTGACCCAGGCCGTTGGCGAATTGAAGAAATACCGTGTGACAACTTCGTACACGTAGAACACGACGATCAAGATCAGTCCGATCGCTGCCAAGACGGCCGCCGCCGCGGTGATCGCATCGTGAACGGCACAGAGTCTCTCTTGAAGCATCTTCATCGCTCAAATCCTTGTTTGAGGTCGAGTTTCAAGCTCTGGCAATGGGACTGTCCCATGACCGTTAAGGTCGGCGTCGGTGCGGATTAGTCGTCATCTTTCCGCTCCGCCGGGAGGGAGGCGCCCGGCGGAGCGGAAGTGATGGTCTTTTTACATGCCCTTCGAGGCGACGAAGTCGCGGAAGGCTTCACCGGTTTTGCCGGATTTCTCCACGGCCACTTCCATGGCGCGGTCAGCGAACAGCTTGTGGGCTTCATCCTTCGAATACCCAATGCTGGTCATTTTCGCGCCGCCCTTCTTCATGGCGGCATTTTCGTCAGCCAGCAGCTTGTTAAAAATGCCGATGGTGTCCTGTTCCAGCTTGTGGCCGGCTTCCAACATGGCTTTTTGGGTGGCCGCATCCAGCGACTTCCACTTGTCCAGGTTCATCATGATCAGATAGGAAACCGTGCCGAACGCCGGCTCCGCCAGATACGGCGTGACTTCATGGAACTTAAAGCCGACGGCGCCGACAGCTGGCCAAACCAAGCCGTCGATAACGCCCTTTTCGGCGGCCGAGTACAATTCACCGAACGGGATCACCACGGCGGTGCCGCCCAGCGATCCGACGATCTTGTTGTAGGACGGCAGGGCGCGGATTTTCATGCCACCCAATTTGTTAGCACTGTCCATGGGCTTTTTCAGGAAGAAGCGAAAGCCCGTGGATGCCGTTGGGATTGAAAGAACTTTCAGGTTCTGGGTCTCTTGATAATGCTTGTCGACCCATCCCCAAACACCGCTTGTCCGGCGCTTTTCGATGTCGCCGGCAACGGCATCGACAGCGGCGCCGATACCTGTGGTGCCCGTATGATAGAGACCATGCGTGTAAATGATGTCGAAGACGCCGGCGGTAACGGGTTGAAGCTGCTTACCCGCCGGCACCACTTCCGGTCCGCTGGGCTTAATCTTGACTTTGCCGGCGGTCATCTGATCGACCAGCGTTATGTATCCGTATGCCATGTTCGCAGTACCCGAATGATTGGGTCCCCAGGCCGTCAGCATTTTCAGATTGGCCGCTTCGGCCGTAGAAGTCATACCGCCGAAACCAATAACCGCGGCAATCAGTACCTTAAAGAACGATTTCATTTGGATTCTCCTAAAACCCTGTTTGTCGATGTGGTGACTTTTTGACGCCGACTGTCTTCGATCCGAAAACCATTTGCAGATCTGCCGTCCTCTGATTGCGGCGTATGAGCGATCATCATCTCGTCACCGTTCAGTCACTCGTTCATTTATGTAGCATACTACATATAATAGGAAGTGTACGTCATTTTTATATGGAGTCAACTAAAAAACTTCGGTATATCTGAGTCAGCGGTCACCAATGAGCTGAATGCACTGGCGACGGAATTTCTTTTCCAATGAGTTCCGAGACCGTTTTTGGGATTTGAAATTTTGGTCCAAATTGGCTACTCACTTGCACAGGTATTTGTCGGGACAAGGTTGACTGATTTCATCGCTGTCATGAGTAAAAGGCTGACGCACGATCTGGAGATGTACGACCTGTGGGACCGACCGGGGTTCCTAATACGTCGCCTACATCAAATTCAGGTCGCCATGTTCTTAGACGAATGTGACGAATTCAATGTTACGCCGGTGCAGTTCGGTGTACTGACGACACTCTACGACGAAGACACCCTTGATCAGTCAACCATCGCCGGGCAATTGGGTGTCGACCGTGTGACGGTTGCCGACGTGATACGCCGGCTGGAGAAACGCAACCTATTGACGCGGCCACCTGCCATCAAGGACAAGCGGGCAAAACTTGCGCGAATTACGAAAGAAGGCCGGCACCTGGTTGATTCCGTACACCCGGCTATGGTCAAAGCCCAACACCGGCTGATCAATCCACTCACACCGAAGGAACGCAAGCGGTTGATGGAACTAATGCGCAAACTTGTCGAGGAAAACAACGATGAGAGCCGCACACCCATGCAGACGAATGCCAGGTCCGCGAATTCTTGATCGCCCAATCATCCGACCGACAGGCTATTGCCGTCTGAGGACCACAATGGTAGGGATCGCAGAGCCGATCAGCGCCTGCCCCAACAATTCCTAGTTCTCATCTCGCACAACTATTTTGCGTCTACAGCACGGGCCGCATCGTTCGGTTCCGGTTCTCCGAAAGCAGTTGCCCTCTCGCGGGGCTGCGGACGGGTGGGGATTTCCATCAATAGGCCGCCGGGCGCCATGGCAATGATTTCCTCGCGTCCCACAGGCAAGTTAGCGAACAGGCGTTCCAGTATCCAATCGAACCCGTTCTCCTTGATCGACGCCGCGCAACTGGGAACGCCGACAACATGTTTGCCGGAAAGCCTTCCGTAGAGAAGCAGATTGCCCGGATCGACGGGCATTCCCAGGTGGACGATTTCACCGCCGCCGGACTCCAGAGCCGCCGGGATGACATCAGCCCTGTCAACAATCGCCGACGCCCCGAAAACCAAGATCAGGTCGCAATCCTGAGCGTCAGCGTGGCTAATGGCGTCTGATACGGCGCTGAGCGTGTGATCGCATTGACCAACATCAATCAAATCTCCTGCCAACGAAGCCAGCCGTTCAGCGACGGCACGGTGGCGCTTTTTGATGATTTTCGCCGTATCACCCGGTAGCTGTGAGAGGACCAAAGCGACTCGTTTGGTTTGGAACGGGGAAACTGAGATACCCATCCCGTCGGCGCGGGCATCGGCCTCCAAAGCCATTAGCCGGTCTTTGGAAACGGCGAAGGGAATGATTTTGGCAGTGGCCACCATCTGTCCGGCCGACACCCGGGCGTGGGGAGGCAGCGTGGCAATGGTCATCGCCTGGTCAATGCGGTTCAGGGCCTTGATATTCTCCGCGTCGGCAACAAAGACGCCATCTTTCTCGGCAAACAGGTTGGCCCGGCCCGTAAATGCCGCCGCGGCGATGACACCTGCACCGGTGATGGCTTTTGCGATTCGAGCCGCCGCCTCATCCTCCAAGACATCGGCCGGTGATGGGCGCGCCGCCATCACTGTTTGCATCCCGTGATCGCGTAACCGTTCGATATCGATGCGCGCCAGCGTGACACCCTTCTTTAAAACGTCGCCGTTCATCCTGACCGTGTGCGCCAAGATGCATCCGTGAGCCTCATCTATGGGGATATCGCCAAAGATCATCAGCTATTTGAAGCGATAATGGCCGCCACTGCAACGAGAGCCGCAACGCTGATCCCAATCCAGCCCCACCTCGTGGCGCCACTCGACGCCGCGTCAGCCTGATCCACCGTGACGATGGCGGCTTCGATATCCGCGTCACCACCTGCAACCAACTCACCAAACTTGGCAAAGAACCTTTCGGAAAGGGCTTTCGCGGTCGAATCGATAAGGCGGCCGCCGACCTGGGCCAGCCGGCCGCCAACATCGGCTTTGACCACATAGTGCAATATGGTACCGGCACCTTCCTCAACCAGCCGGACATCAGCACCGCCCTTGGCGAAGCCGGCGGCGCCGCCTGTACCTTGTCCGGAAATCGAATAACTTTCCGGCGGCACCAAATTCGAAAGTTCGACCCGGCCTTTGAACTTGGCTTTGACCGGACCAACTTTCATAACCACCGTCGCCGACATCTCCGTATCGGAGGCCTTGTCCAGACTTTCGCAGCCAGGAATGCATTGGCGCAATATATCCGGGTCATTGAGGGCTGCAAAAACCGCATCTCTGGGCGCATTGATCTTGTGTTCCGCATTCAGTTCCACGGCATCTCTCCATTCAGTTCGATTTGATTTATCGCTCGGTCTCACTCGAAGCGGGTGCGCGCATGCCATCCGGTTGGCGCAAAAAAGCGACAATCTCGGCGGCGATGGACAAGGCGATTTCCTCGGGTCCGACAGCGCCAATATCGAAGCCCGCGGGTCCTCTGAGTTCAGCAAGGCGCTGGGCTGGAATTGCCCCATCCTCATCGAGTGCGTTCTTCAGGGCGGCGATCTTGCGGCGGCTTCCGATCATCGACACATATGGTGCCGACGAGGCCAGGGCGGCCCGCAAGGCGTCGCGATCTCGTTTGCCTTGCGTTGCGATGACGATGCAATCGCCGGGACCAAGGCTGGCATTGTCAAGATGAACATCGTCGAGGTATTCATCCGCGCCGGCAATCCGCTCGGCCGGGTCGGAAACGCCTGCATGGAGAACTACAAAACCTGCCACTTTGGCGATGGCAACTAAGGCTTGCGCCACCGGCGACGTGCCATAAATGACGATCCGGCGCGCCGTTTTCATGGGCTCCAAGAAAATCTCCACCGTGCCGCCACTGGGGCAGCTTGATTTATAGAGGGGCGCACCGTCTGCATCGATATCTTCGCCAACTTCTTCCTTAGGGCGGATCCGAATCATTTCCGGCCGGCCCGCATTCATGGCCTCAAGCGCGGCCTTGCGCACCGCGCCGGTGACGCACCCTCCACCAACAAATCCGTGGATTACGCTATCTTCGGTGATCACAGCCTTGGCGCCGGCCTTGGCGGACGTCAAATTTGCCGTCCGCACCACCGTGGCGATGCAAAAATCCTTACCTTCGGCGCGCAGCTGTTCAATCAGATCGAGAGTTTTGTTGGCTTCGGTCATGAATATCACCGACTGTTAAATCTTCGCAAGTTCAGGTTCGATTGCCGCCAACGACTGCAAAGTATTAGCGGCCGCGAAATGATCGATATATGGGAGCGCCGCGTCCATG
>CAZQPC010000315.1:0-6314 GCA_964595005.1 uncultured Magnetovibrio sp. | reverse complement strand
TGATCCGGCTGGAAGGCCTCATGCCGTGCCCGGAATCGGCGACGGCGATAGTTGGATTGCGCCAGGCCTTGGCCGACGGCGTGGTTGACCGGGATGACCGGATCGTTGTTGTGGTCACCGGCAGCGGCCTCAAATCGATCCCCGTATTTTCCGAACCGGCGCACCGGACGGTGAAATCGGGCGGATTGTTGGCGATGGAATAAGTTGCCTTGGATGCAAATGAAGACTTCAATGAAGGGAAGACAAGGGGGAAACAATCCGGCCTTGAATTGACGGCAATCGCAGAAGTGTTGGTGCGCCCCGCCGTCCGCGCCGCAAAATTGATCAGCAGGGAGTGAAATCGATGAAGACAATCATTACCGCAGTTGCTGCCGTGGCCTTCGCAGGCGCCATGGCTGTGGATACCAAATCGGCAATGGCCGCCGATGGCCCAACCTTGAAGGCTGTGAAAGCCCGTGGTGAGGTCATTTGCGGCGTTCACCAGGGACGCTATGGCTTCGCCATCGCCGACAGCCAGGGCAAGTGGAAGGGTCTCGATGTTGACTTCTGCCGCGCCGTCGCCGCGGCAACGTTGGGTGATTCCGAAAAGGTCAAATATATCCCGCTCGGTTCCGTGCAGCGCTTTCCGGCCCTTCAATCGGGCGAAGTCGATATGCTGTCGCGGACCACGACCATCACGTTGACCCGTGATGCGGCCCTGGGCTTTAACTTCGGCCCGCCAACCTTCTACACGGGCACCGGCTTCATGGTCCGTAAATCCATCGGCGCCACCACCGTCGATCAAATGGGTGGCGCGGCGATTTGCGTGTTCCCGGGATCGACCACGGAAAAGAACATCGCGTCCCTGTTCAAGTCCAAGGGCATGAAGTTCACCCCGGTGGTTATCGAAAGCTCGAAGCAGTTGGTCGGCGCCTACATGTCGGGGCGTTGCGACGTGCTGGCCATGGACCAGGCAGGCCTGCCCGGTCACCAACAGTATGACGCCAAGAATCCCAAAGACCACCTGATCATTCCCGGTGTGTATTCGAAAGAGCCGCTGGGCATCGGTGTGCGCGCCGGCGATGACCAATGGTTCGACATCATCAAGTGGGTCACCCACGCCACCTTCAACGCCGAAGAATGGGGCGTCAGCAAGGCGAACGTCGACAAGATGGTGAAATCCAATGACCCCAACGTGAAACGCCTGCTGGGCGTCAGCGGCGACTTGGGTAAGAAGCTCGGTCTCGACAAACAGTGGGCCTACCGCATCATCAAGCAGGTCGGCAACTACGGCGAGATTTATGAAACCAATTGGGGCCCACCGCTTAATCTGGCGCGTGGCATCAACAATCTGTGGACCAATGGCGGCCTTATGTACGGCTTCCCGATGAAATAAGTCCATCCGTGATCCGGGCCGCCGCGACTTTTTGCGGCGGCCCGCTTTTTTCTTCTTTTTGAAATTTTCTTGAGTACCATCGACATGGCCCAAGATTCCCAATCGGGACCGGCAGTGGGGGATCAGCCGAAAGGCGACACTTCCATTCTGAACAGCATGGCGTTCCGCGGCATTGCCTATCAGGTTCTGTTGGCGATCTGCGTCGTGCTGGGCGGGCTCTATCTTTACGTCAACGTCAACGCCAACCTGGACCGCCAGGGCATCGCCACCGGCTGGGATTTCGTCACTGAGAACGCCGGTTTCGATATTGGCGAATCGCCCATACCCTATGATTCTGAGGATACGTACGGGTTCGCGCTTTGGGTCGGTGTGTTGAATACGCTCAGGGTGGCCGTTGTCGGGATTGTCCTGGCGACCATCCTCGGCGTGTTCATGGGCATCGCCCGAACCTCGCGCAACTGGTTGTTGTCGAAGGTCGCCAATGTCTACGTCGAGGTTTGCCGGAACGTGCCGGTGGTCTTGCATGTTCTGTTCTGGGCGACGGTAGTGCGATTTCTGCCGGCACCGCGTCAGGCGATCATCCCCTTCGACGGCGCCTATCTGATGAACCGGGGCGTCGTGTTTCCCATTCCCAACGAACATCCGGCTTATGTTTGGGTTGGCGTTGCCTTCGTCCTGGGCATTGTCGGCGCCGTCGTGCTTGGCCGCTGGGCGCAGCGCCGGCGTGAATTGACGGGCCAGTACATTCCGACATTCTGGTGGGGGCTGGCGATCATAATCGGCCTGCCAATGGTGGCCTGGCTGGTGCAAGGGGCGCCGCTGAGTTGGAACGTGCCGGCGCTCAAGGGCTTCAATTTCCAGGGCGGCATGGCCTTGTCGCCGGAATATGCGGCCCTGGTGATCGGCGTGACGGTATATACGGGCGCCTTCATTGCGGAAATCGTCCGCGCCGGCATCCAGGCCGTGCCGCACGGGCAGATCGAAGCGGCCCGCGCGCTGGGGCTGCGGCCCGGCTTCATCATGCGCTATATCACCATGCCGCAGGCGCTGCGCATCATCGTGCCGCCGACGGCCAGCCAGTTCCTCAGCCTGACCAAGAACAGCTCCCTGGGCGTTCTGATCGGCTATCCCGACCTGGTCAACATCGGCAATACGACGCTCAATCAAACGGGCCAGGCCGTCGAGGCGATCACCATTATGATGATCGTCTATCTCTCTATCAGTTTGACCATTTCGACGGCCATGAACCTCTACAACCGCCTTGTGGCAATCAAGGAACGGTGAGGGGACGGCATGAACGAAACCGCGACACCCGTCACCAAAACCCGCCACACGGAGCCGCCGCCCATTGAGAAAGTGCCGGCATTGCGCTGGATGCGCGAGAACCTGTTCAATTCGCCGCTGAATTCCATGATCACCGTGATCCTGGGATTGGGGCTGGTTTTCGCGCTGCCCGACTTTATCAACTGGAGCCTGTTCAACTCTGTATGGTCCGGGGACCATGAGGCTTGCCGCGTCGACGGGGTGGGGGCCTGCTGGGCCGTCGTCGGCGAAAAACACCGGCCCATGTTGTTCGGTGTCTATCCCTATGAGGAACACTGGCGGTTGATCGTCGCCTTGATCATATACCTCTCGGTGATCGCCGCGACCCTGACGCCGATGTTCTGGAAGATCAAGATTTTGGTGCCGCTCTGGGTCGGTAATTTGGCGGTCTGTCTGACGCTCATGTGGGGCGGCATCCTCGGGCTGGCACCCATCGACACCTCGCAGTGGGGCGGCCTGCCGCTGACCATGGTGCTGTTCACCGGCACCGTGGTGTTCGGCTCGCCGCTGGCCGTGCTGTTGGCCTTGGGCCGGCGCTCGCACCTGCCCGGGATCAAGTCGGTCTGCGTGGTCTTCATCGAAAGCCTGCGCGGCGTGCCCTTGATCACCATCCTGTTCGTCGCCGTCAACGTGTTCCCCCTGTTTCTCCCCGAGGGGCTTGAATTCGACAAGCTGCTCAGGGTCATGGCCGGCATGGCGATTTTCTTCGCGTGTTATCAAGCCGAGGTCATCCGCGGCGGCCTGCAGGCAATCCCGCGCGGCCAGATTGAGGCCGCCGAGGCCCTGGGCCTCAGTTACTGGCAACTCATGCGCCGCATCGTTTTGCCGCAGGCGCTGCGCATCTGTCTGCCCGGCCTGGTCAACCACATCATCGCGGCCTTCAAGAACACGTCCTTCGTGTTGATTATCGGCCTGTTCGACATCCTGACGGCGACCACGGCGGTCATGGAAGATCCAGTCTGGCGGATCTTCTTCGTCGAGGCCTATCTGTTTGTCGCCCTTATTTATTTCTGCTTCTGTTTCGCGCTTTCCAAATACAGCCAACTGGTGGAACGCTGGCTCAGCGAGGGCCGGCGCTTCTGATGGGATATTGAGACCATGACTGATACCGAAACCGCCGCCGCACCGACCGAAACAGACGCCAGCGTCGTCATCAAACTGGTCGACGTGAACAAGTGGTACGGCAATTTCCAGGCGCTGCGCGATATCAACATCGATGTGAAGCGCGGTGAGCGTGTCGTTGTCTGCGGCCCATCGGGATCCGGCAAGTCGACGATGATCCGCTGTATCAACCGCCTCGAGGCCCACCAGCGGGGCCAGATCATCGTCGACGGCATCGAATTGACGGACAACTTGAAGAACATCGAGGCGATCCGTTCCGAGGTCGGCATGGTGTTTCAGTCCTTCAACCTGTTCCCGCATATGAGCGTCATCGACAACCTGACCCTGGCGCCCATGCTGGTCCGCAAGATGCCGAAGGCCGATGCCGAAAAACTGGCGTTGCAATACCTGGAGCGCGTGCAGATTCCCGAACAGGCCTATAAATATCCGGGCCAGCTGTCCGGTGGTCAGCAACAACGCGTCGCCATCGCGCGGTCGCTGTGCATGCAGCCGCGCATCATGCTGTTTGATGAGCCGACCTCGGCGCTTGATCCTGAAATGATCAAGGAGGTCCTGGACGTCATGGTCGAACTGGCGGAAGAGGGCATGACGATGATCGTCGTCACCCACGAGATGGGGTTCGCCAAGACCGTCGCCGACACCATGATCTTCATGGACAACGCGGAAGTGGTGGAGATCGCCGCGCCGGACGTGTTCTTCACCAACCCGGAAAGCGAACGCACACAGCTGTTCCTGAACCAGATTTTAACCCACTGACGCCACGCCGCCGGGAGGCACCCCATGACGACCGCCGCTGATCCCAATTGGGTTGCCGTTCGCCGCGAGTTCCCGACCACGGAGAACTGCACCTACCTGAACATCGCCAATAAAGCGATCCTGCCGCGTTCCGTGGAAGCATCCATGCAGGCATGGATGACCGATATCTACGACAACTTTGGCGACGACGCCTTTTCCATGGATGGCATCGAACAGGCCCGCGACGCCGTCGCCGAAACTTTCGGCGCGCCCCGCGATTGCCTGGCGCTAATCAAGAACACATCGGAGGGTATCAATATTGTCGCCCAGGGATTCCCTTGGGCCGATGGCGACAATGTGGTGATCAGTGAGTTCGAGCACGAAAACAACACCTTCCCCTGGCGCCATCTGGGCCGCCGCGGTGTTGAGGTGCGCCTGGCATCGCCCGGTGATGATGGCCGCATCACCATCGACCAATACCGCGACCTGATTGATGAGAGAACCCGTATCCTGGCCGTTGGTTGGGTCGTCTACGGCAACGGCTACCGGGCCGATTTGAAGGAGTTGGCAGACTTCTGCCATGAGCGCGGCATCAAGCTGGTGGTCGACGGCATCCAGGCGGTCGGTATTCTCAATATCCCGCTCGCCGAGACCGGCGCGGACGTTCTCATCGCCGGCGGTCACAAGGCCCAGTTCAGCCTGGCCGGGGCGGGGATCATGTACGCGACGCCTGCGATGATCGAAATGCTGACGCCCCCCTACGCGGCGAAGTTCTCCTTTACCTCCCTGGACCGCACCTTGCCCGATCCGCAACTGGCTGACGATGCCCACCGGTTCGAATACGGCAACCCCAACTTTCTCGGCCGCTGGGTGCAGAAGCGGTCCGCCGACTACATCCGGGCGATCGGGCTGGGCAACATCGAAGCCCGGGTGCGGGACCTGACCACGCACTTGATCGAGGGCGCCGAGGCGCGGCAAATCCGTGTGCGCACGCCAAAACCCTGGGAACAGCGTGCCGGGATTGTTAGTCTCGACATCGGCCGCGATGCCAAGGCCACCGTGCAGGCTCTGGCAGAGCGCCGCATCATCGTCAGCTACAAGGATACGCACCTCCGTGCCTCGATCCATTTCTACAATGACGAAGACGACCTGGATAGGTTCCTGGGGGCCCTCGGCGAAGTCTGAACCGCAGGGTTCCCGATGAAACGCGCCTTCGGCGCCGTCGAACGGATCACCGGCGTCGACCGGCCCGGCCAGTTGACGGCCTATCTGGTGGCGCTGGGGCATGGCGGCACGCATTGGTTGATGGCCACCATGTACATCCTGCTGCCGTTCGTCCGCCAGGATTTGGGGCTCACCTATGCGGAGATCGGCGCGGTCATCACGGCCATGAATGTCGCCGCCTTTTCCACCAACATCGGCGCCGGGCCGCTCGTTGATATGACGGCGCGGCGGGCCATATTGCTGGCTCTGGCCCTGGCCCTTTGCGCGGTTGCGTTGCTCAGCATCGGGCTGGTGCCGTCGCTGTTCGGGCTGACCGTCGGTGTCATGATCATCGGTGGTGCCAACAATTTCTGGCACCCGGCCGCATTCTCGTATCTGGCCCGACGGTTTCCGGACAACCGGGGCTTTGCGCTTTCCGTCCATGGCCTGGGCGCCAATACGGGGGATGCCTTGGGGCCGCTGGCTGCCGGTGCGTTGATGGTCTGGTTCGGCTGGCAGGGCGCGGCGGTGGTTAATGCGTTGCCCATGTTCGCCC
>CAZQPC010000314.1:0-6355 GCA_964595005.1 uncultured Magnetovibrio sp. | reverse complement strand
AGGCATGCGCCAGGGTCGCCGCCGACATGGTCGATCCGAAAGCCGCAAAGGCCCGGATGTGTCCGACGGAAACGATCACCCCGTGACCAAAGGTGGTGCCGGCGACGATGCCGACGTAGTACATGGCCATGACCACGCCAATCATCCAGGCCGCCGTCCCCGCCTCGCCCATGCTGACCGAAAGCGTCGTCGCGAGAGCGCCATTGCCCAGCATCAACAAGGCCATGCCGGCCAACAGCGATGTCACCGATGAAAGGGTTTGTTTGATCGACATGCCTGCACCAAAAATTAGCCGCCCGAGCATGCACCCAAAGGATCAGGTGTCGCGCGCGCGGCACCGTCTACACTTGTTCAAATCTCGACGCAAGATGTGGTTTATGCAGAATTGATCGGTAAATTTCGCCGACCCTCCAGCCCCATTCCGTGGCGCTATTTTTCTGAACGCCGGGCCAGTTCCTGGGCGATCGTCGCCGCCGTTGCCTGCAGGGGTTTCAGAGAGCTCCGAACCGCCTGTTCCGCGGTCATGGCATTCTTCAAATACAACACATTGATGGCCGCGAAGACCTCGCCGCCGGCCATGATGGGCACACCGACGCTGGACATGGAATGGCGGTATTCGATCCGTGAGTAATCCGGATGCATGGTGGCGTAGCCGCGATTTTTGATTTCGTTGAATAATTTTGCCGCCAATGTCCGGTCACGGGCCACGTCGTTCCAAACCTCGGGCTTATCCGCCTCGGCCGTGAGCACCGCCTCGCGGTCCTCGGCCGGCCCAAAGGCCAAATACGCCTGGCCCAGGCTGGTCGCCAGAATGGGTGCCCGGTAGCCCGGATGACGGTTCATTTGCATGGGCCCGGCCTTGCGTGAGGTTTCGACCAACATCATGGCGTCCGTATCGAAGATGGCGACGTCCGATGGCCAGCCGATCTCCGTTTGAAAGTCCTCCATGATCGGCGTGACGATGGCGCTGACGGCGCGGTGACGGTCGTAGCCGACGCCCAGCAACAGCGCCTTGCCGGTAACCTCGTAGGTGCGCGATTCGTCATTGCGCACAATCAGCCCGGCATGCGCCAGGGTCTCCAGCATGCGGACGATGGTCGCCTTGTCGAGGCCCGTGTGGCGGTGGATCTCACCGACCGTCGCGCGGCCCTTCAGCCGGTTCGTGGCCAGCAACACATCAAGGCCCCGGAGGACCGCATTGACCGGGCGGTAGGAGGTCATATCAAGTGTACCCCTGAGGACACATTCCCGAAATGAAATGTAGTTTCATTTACTGTAGCGCGGGACCGGGGCATATTGCAAACACGTTTCAAAATGCCGGTGCTGTGGGCTGGCGTCCAGGCGCCGCGGGTTTCTACATTCCAAGGATGAGTTGATGGATTTCTCTTTGACCGATGAACAACGCGCCCTGCAGGACACGGTGCGCCGCTTCGCCCAGGCTGAATTGGTCGATGTCGCCCGCGAATGCGAGGAAAAGGACCAATCACCCGGCCCCGATGTAATGAAGAAATTCGCCGAAATGGGGTTGTTGGGCGTCAATATCGACGAAGAACTGGGCGGTGTCGGCATGTCCCACATGGACGCCGTGCTGGTGTTGGAGGAAATCGGCAAAATCTCCGCCGCCGTCGCCTTCCCGATCTTCGAATCGTGCTTTGGCCCGGTCCTGGCGGTCGCCCACTTCGCCCCCGACGCGCTGCGCCGGCGAATCGTGCCGAAAGTCTGTGCCGGTGAGATGATCCTGGCCGTCGCCATGTCGGAACCGGGCGCCGGCACGGCGCTGACGGACCTGACCACAAAGGCCGAGGTGAAAGGCGAGAAGATCGTCATCAACGGTCAGAAGCGCTGGTGCTCGGGCGCCGGACACTCCGACGCCTACGTGATCTATTGCCGCCTGTCCGATGATCCGGGCGCCAAGGGTATCGGTGCCGTGATTGTCGAAAAAGGCACGGACGGGTTTTCCTTCGGCAAACGCGAACACCACATGGGCTTTCGCGGCATCCACCAC
The DNA here is from genome assembly GCA_964595005.1 of uncultured Magnetovibrio sp. Lineage (GTDB taxonomy): Bacteria > Pseudomonadota > Alphaproteobacteria > Rhodospirillales > Casp-alpha2 > UBA3470. The sequence continues at coordinate 4,350 of CAZQPC010000314.1, read as the reverse complement.
GCCGACATGTACTTCGACAACGTTGAGGTGCCGGCGGACAATCTGGTGGTGCCGGCAAACGGCTTCAAGCAGCTCATGGAAGCCTTCGACCTGGAGCGTTGCGGCAACACCACCATGAGCCTCGCCATCGCCCAATCGGCTTTCGACTTCGTCCTCGACTACGTCCAGGAACGCCAGCAGTTCGGCAAACCGATCGTCGATTTCCAGGCCGTGCAGATGCACCTGGCGGAAATGAAGATGAAACTGGATGCCTCGCGGCTAATGCTCTACCGGGCCGTCATCAACGCCGAAAGCGGCCTGCCGTCAGTCGGCGAAAGCTCAATCGCCAAATGCTTCGCCAATGAGATGGTACGAGACGTCACCGGCAAGTGCATGCAATTGATGGGCGGTTACGGCTATTCCAAGGAATTCCCCATCGAACAGAAAATGCGCGACGGCTGGGCCTGGGGCATCGCCGGCGGCGCCATCGACATCCAGAAGGTCAACATTGCAGCCTCCCTGGTCGGGCGGCGGTTCTCCCAGCGCGGCTAGCACGATGACCGAGGCCTTCGACCTGCCGCTCACCGGCATCAGGGTCCTGGACCTGACGACGACGCTCGCCGGCCCTTATGCCAGCCAAATTCTGGGTGATTTCGGCGCCGACGTGATCAAGATCGAAGCCCCCGGCGGCGATGCCATCCGGGGCGCCGGGCCGGCGCGCAATCCAGACATGGCGGCGCTGTTCATGGGTTGCAACCGCAACAAGCGCAGCCTGGTGTTGGATTTGAAGACGGCACCGGCCAAGGCGGCACTATGGCGCCTGATCGACGGCGCCGATGTCTTCCTGCACGCCATCAGGCCGCAGAAGATCAAGGCCCTGGGCTTCGACCCCGCGGCCGTCATGGCCCGCAATCCAAATCTGGTCTACGCCGCCCTGCACGGCTACCGCGAGGACGGCCCCTACGGCGGCCGGCCCGCCTACGATGACGTCATCCAGGGCGAGGCCGGAATCACCGGCACCTTTGCCGCACGGGACGGCAAGCCGGCGATGATGCCGTCGTCCTTCGTCGACAAAAGCGTCGGCCTGATGACCGCCAATGGGGTGCTGGCCGCGGTCATCCAACGCCTGCGCACGGACCGGGGCGTCTATCTGGAAACCGGCATGTTCGAAGGCATGGTCGCCTACAATTTGGTCGAACATATGTACGGCCGGACCTTCGTGCCCGCCGAAGGCCCGGCCGGTTACGCCCGGGTGCTGTCCCAACACCGACGCCCTCACAAGACCCGGGACGGGCATATCTGCATGCTGCCCTACACGGACGCCCAGTGGCGGCGGTTCTGGGAACTGGCCGGCATGCCTGAGATCACCGACGATCCGCGTTTTGCCACCATGGGCGCACGCGCCGCCAACATAGACGCGCTCTACGAAACAGCAGGGTCGATTTTGACGGAACGGGATACGGAAGAGTGGTTGAAACTGTTGGGCAAGATCGACATCCCTAGCGGGCGCGCCAACAGCCTGGATGACCTATTTGAAGACCCGCATCTTCAAGCCATCGATTTCTTCCGCACCGTCGAGCACCCCAGTGAAGGCCCGCTGATCGCGCCGGACACGCCCTACCGCCTGCACGGCCAATCCTTGCCCCTGCGCCAACCGGTACCGCGCCTCGGCGAACACAGCCGCGACATCCTGGCGGAAGCTGGATACTCTGACGCGGATATCGACGCCATCACGGAGGCCCGTTCATGAAAGTCATGCAGATCGAAGGCGATTGGGGGCCCGAACACATCAAGCTGGTCGAACGGCCCGATCCAAAACCCGGACCCGGCGAGATCGTCATCGCCATGCGGGCCACGGCCATCAATCCGCGAGATTTGATCCTGACCCGAAAAGGCTACGGCCGCCATTCCGGGGAACTGCCCCTGGTGCCGCTTGCCGATGGCGCGGGTCACGTCGCCGCCGTTGGCGAAGGCGCGGACAAATTTCGAACGGGTGATCTGGTCTGCCCCATTTACAACCGATATTGGCTGCATGGCACCGCTGCCGCGGCTTTTGCCGGCGGTTCCCACGGCGGGCCATTGGACGGCACCCAACAAGAGAAGATGCTGATCCCGGAAAGCGCCGTGGTCCGCGCGCCGTCGTATATGGCGGCCAAGCAGGCGGCGACCCTGCCCGTCGCCGCCGTCACGTCGTGGAATGCCATCGTTGAACAGGGCCAGGTGAAGGCCGGCGATGTGGTATTGCTGCAAGGCACCGGAGGGGTCTCCCTGTTCGCCCTGCAATTCGCCAAGTTGCAGGGCGCCGAGGTAATCGTGACCTCGTCCAGCGATGAGAAACTGGCCCGCGCCAAGTCCCTCGGCGCCGATCATTTGATCAACTACCACGACAACCCCGACTGGCACCGCGCGGCGCTGGAAATCACCAACGGACGCGGTGTCGACCAGGTGGTTGAGATCGGCGGCGCCGGCACCCTCGACCGATCCATCAAGGCCGTGCGGCCCTCCGGCACGCTCAGCCTCATTGGCGTCTTGGCGGGCGTTTCCGGCGAAGTCAATCTCGGCCGTGTGGTCACCCAAAACATCCGCCTGCAAGGCGTCACCGTCGGCAGCCGGGAGATGTTCGAGAACATGGTCCGGGCCCTGGAACAGAACCCGATTGAGCCGGTCATCGACGACAAGGGCTTCGCCTTCGACGACGTTGGCGCCGCCCTGGCGTCGCTGCCCGACGGCAAGCATTTCGGCAAGATGGTCTGTGAGTTTTAGCGCAGCCGATGCAACAAACCGACCCAGGCGACGACAGGCAACACCCATAAGGCGGGCACCGCCACCAGCCAGGCCGTCAGCGTTGCGATAACGCACCAGAGCGCCGGGATGATCAGCAGATGACGCGGCTTCGGGCCCTTGGCCAGCCCCAGAAAGCCCAGCGTCAGCACCAGGGTCGCATCCGGCGCCAGGCCGGCCAGCGGTGCGTCGAGCCATGAACCGCCCATGGCGATCGAAACCGCGGGGTGGAAGACCAGCGCCACTGCCGCCAAACCAAAATCCCGCCCGCAGTCGGCCAGCCGGTCAGCGCTGAATGCCAACCGACCCCGGATCGCGCCGGTCCACAGAAACAGGCCGCCCTGGACCACGAACAGGGCGCCATAGACGGGTGCGGCGATGTTGATCGTCGCGAAGAAGGAAAAGTGGAACACCGCGCCGGTCCAAACCCAAAAAAGACCGAGCACGGCGCTGATCACCCTGTCGCTGCCGGGCCGAGGCTTGAGAACCAATGTCAGAATGAACAGCACCAGGACCACGGAAATCAAAGGCGCCGGCCAGATCGCTTCGTTATAGCGCGGAAACAGCCGAAGATAGACCTCCGGGTCGAACATGAGGAGCCGCGACAGGTCCACCTAGAGGCTCTCCACATGTTGGACCATGCGCCGCCGCATCTTGGCATCCGGCAGGCGGCCATGCAGCGCACCCATGTTTTCGATCATATGATCGACCCTGGACGTTGCCGGGATGACGCAGGTGACGGCCGGATGGGAGACCACGAACTTCAACAGGAACTGGGCCCAGTTGGCGCAGTCGATCTCCGCCGCCCAGGCCGGCAGGGGATGGCGTGAAACTTCGTCGATCAAGGCGCCGCGCTGAAACGGCCGGTTGGCGATCACCGCCAGGCCACGGTCAGCGGCTGCCGGCAGCAAGCGCGCTTCGGCTTCGCGGCGGACAATGTTGTAGGTGAACTGAACGAAATCCAATTTCTCGGCGGCCATGACTTTCAGCAGTTCCCCATGGCGGCTGCCGTGCGAGGTGGTGATGCCCAAATAACGGATGCGGCCGGCGGCCTGGCGCGCGCGCAGCGTCTCCAGATGCCCCTGCCAGTTGACCAGGTTGTGGATCTGCAACAGGTCGAACCGTTTCTCGCCCCACAAGCGTTCGGATGTGTCCATCTGGCTGACCCCGTGGCCGGTTACCGGCGTCCACACCTTGGTCGCCGAAAACAGGCCCCTGGGCCGTCCCAGTTTGGCCAGGCCATGGCCGACCACGGCCTCCGCCGAGCCGTACATGGGTGACGAATCGATCACCCCGCCGCCCAGGTTGAAGAAGGCCCGCAGGACGTCCGTGCATCTGGCCCGCAGCACCGGATCGTCACCGACATTAAAGGTGATCCAGGTGCCCATGCCGATGGCCGGTATGGGCTCGCCGCTGGAGGGGATCGGCCGCGTGATCGGCGCCGATGCGCGGGCCGACGGTGTCAGGCCGGCCATTCCGGCGGCGGCGATGCTGATGAGGAACTGGCGGCGTGTCGTGAAATCCATGCGTTTCAATATAGTTGGTTTCCTCCTATTCAAGCCGTCCAAAATTTCATTCACCTTTCGAATT
>CAZQPC010000313.1:0-6368 GCA_964595005.1 uncultured Magnetovibrio sp. | reverse complement strand
CGCCAAGGGTAAGATTGACATCAAAACGCTGGTTTCCGAGGGTGGCTCCGACCGCCTGCCCGATGCGGTGCCGCTGATTTGCGGACCCGGCGACGTGGCCATCGTTAACCGCCAGGCGATCCATGGCTCCTTTGCCAACACCAGCGACAACATCCGCGTCTCCGTTCATTTTGGCTTCCACCGGCGGACGTCCGTGTTCGGCGTCACCAGCGGCGGCATCCACAACCCGGTCTCGCATTATGACGAAGATTACATCCGTCACCGTTCGCGGATGATCATGTACGGCATCGACGCACGGCGGCACCGCTTCCCCGATGAGCCTTCCTTTATTTATACGCCGCTGTCCGACAGCGCCGGAGACTATCGCTGGGGCGACGCGGCAAAGGCCGACGTGAAGGATTATAACCTTTACGACATCGGAATTTGAGCCGCCGGCCTACAACTGAAACGGCTGCAGGCTTTTCTTGAAGGCGTCGACGAACTCCAGGGTCACGATGGAGCGCGGCATATAGGCCGGATAGAGGATGTTGATCTGAAAGGGGATCGCCGGCTTGAAGGGCCGGATCACCAACCCCTCATTCTCATATTCACGGGCATCGATTTCGCTGACCAGGGCGACCCCATATCCCTCCGCCACCATAATGCACGCCGGCGCGAATTGACGTGTCTCCACCAAGCCCTGAAATTCCGCGCCGGCCGCTTCAAAGGCCTGGCGCAGGGCCCGGTAGATGACATGATCGCGGGCGTTGTGAATCATCGGCAGGCCATCCAGGTCCATCGGCGTGACGACTTTCTTGCCGGCCAGGGGATGGCCTTGCGGGGCGACCAGGACGGTGCGGATGTTGATGGCCTCCGAACTGATCGCCGGGTTCGGTTCGAACTGTTCGGACAAGCCGACATCGAACTGTTGCGCCGAGATCCATTCTTGAATGCGTTCCGGGGCGCGGGGCTCAAGGGTCAAAGTTAACCCCGGCCGTTCGTCCAAAAAACGCGCCAGCACCCTGGGCAACAGGGAGGTCGCGAAACCGGGCAAACACGCAACCCGCAAATGACCGGCCTTGCGGTCCTGAATATCGGCACCCAACTGGCTGATGTGATTGAGGTGCGTCAGTGCCTTTTCGACCTCATCGAACAGAACTCGCGCTTCCGGCGTCGGCCGCAAGCGGCCCGACAATCTCTGGAACAGGGGAAAGCCCAGGTTGTCCTCAAGACTGGCGACCAGACGGCTGACCGCCGGTTGGGAAATGTGCAAAAACTTGGCCGCCCGCGTCATGTTGCCGTTGGCGACAACCGCGTGAAAGGCTTCCAATTGACGGAGTGGCAAAGACATTTTTTAATCATAATGTCATATTATAATTTTACCAAATTAATTTACTTTGCGTTATAATCCAATTTCCAGTATTTTTATGATGCTGTAATGAGCTAGCCTGTATGCGGCATTCGGGAATGAGGAGAATTCCACGACCCGCGTGTCGCTTTCAAAACGTGCCCATCATGAACCAATGATCAAATAACCGGGCCAACAAAACATAATTGGCCTTCAGTCAGTCGGGGAGAAGATTGATGACATTCAAAAGACACATGCTTGGTGCCGCGACGGCGATCGTTGCCGGCGGGTTTGCGGCCACCGCTTTGGCCGCCACGGAAGTGCAATGGTGGCACGCCATGGGCGGGGTCAACGGCGAGCGGGTCAATAAGATCGCCACGGACTTCAACGCCACCCAATCGGACTACAAGGTCGTTCCCGTCTACAAGGGGAACTACACGGAAACCATGACCGCCGCCATCGCCGCGTTCCGGGCCAGGAAACAGCCGCATATCGTGCAGGTTTTCGAGGTCGGCACGGCGACCATGATGGCTGCTAAGGGCGCTATCTATCCGGTCGAGCAGGTGATGAAGGACGCCGGCGAACCGTTCGACAAATCCATCTATCTGCCGGCCGTAATCAGCTACTACCAGACGCCGAAGGGTGAGCTGCTGTCCATGCCCTTCAACTCATCGACGCCGGTGCTTTGGTACAACAAGGACGCCTTCAAGAAGGCCGGCATCGCCGCCGCGCCGAAAACCTGGGCGGAAATGAAAAGCGCCTCCGAGAAACTTGTCGGCGCCGGCTACAAATGCGGTTTTTCCTTTGGCTGGCAATCGTGGGTGATGATCGAGAACTTCAGTTCCTGGCACAACCTGGCCATCGGCTCCAAGGAAAACGGATTCGCCGGGATCGATACCACGTTCAGCTTCAACAACGCCAAGGTGAAGGCGCGCTTGCAGTCCATCGCGGACTGGTCGAAGAACAAACTGTTCACTTATGGTGGACGGCGCGGTGACAGCCTGTCCATGTTCACGAATGCTGAATGTGGCATGTGGATGAATTCATCGGCCTATTACGGCTCCATCAAGAAGCAGGCCAAATTCAACTTCGGCCAATCCATGCTGCCGCTGGATACGGACGCCGCCGGCAAGGCCCAGAACTCGATCATCGGCGGCGCCACCTTGTGGGTGCTGCGCGGTCACGACAAGGGCGACTATAAAGGCGTGGCTAAGTTCATGACCTATCTGTCATCGCCGAAGGTTCAGGCCTGGTGGCACCAGCAGACCGGATACGTGCCGATCACCACGCCGGCCTATGAGCTGTCGAAGACGCAAGGCTTCTACAACTCCAACCCGGGCACCGACACGGCCATCAAGCAGCTTAGCCTGAATGCGCCGACGCCGAATTCCCGGGGTCTGCGGTTCGGCAATTTCGTTCAGATCCGCGACATTCTGAACGAGGAAATGGAAGCCATCTGGAGCGGCAAGAAGTCCGCCGCCGAAGCCCTGGATGACGCCGCCAGGCGCGGCGACAAGCTGCTGCGTAAGTTCGAACGGGCGAACATGTAGCGTCGCGCGAAGATTTCAGCCGCCCCCTGAAAACCGTTCACGGGGGCGGCTGGTAATCTTGCCGGCGCCGGATATACGCCATGCTGAAGCGCGTTCACTTCGGTCCATCCGCCCTGCCCTTTATCCTGGTCGCGCCGCAGATCATCATCACGGTGATCTTTTTCATCTGGCCGGCGGGCCATGCCCTATACCAATCCTTCCTTATTCAAGACGCCTTCGGCCTGAAAACCGAATTCGTCTGGTTTGAAAATTTCGAAGTGCTGTTCGACGACGAACATTACCTGGGCGCCTTCCAACGAACCTTCATGTTCTCCATCCTGGTGGCCTCCATTTCCATGGGCTTTGCACTGATGCTGGCGGCCATGGCCGACCGCATCGTCAAGGGCGCCATGACCTATCGAACCTTGCTGATCTGGCCCTATGCCGTGGCGCCGGTGGCGGCCGGTGCGCTCTGGGTGTTCATGCTGGATCCGACGCTGGGCATCATGACCTATGCGCTGGGCGGCCTCGGTTACGAATGGAACCACAAGCTCAACGGCAACGAAGCCATGGCCCTGGTGGTCATCGCATCTGCCTGGAAACAGGTGGCCTACAATTTCCTGTTTTTCCTGGCCGGCATGCAGGCGATTCCGAAGTCCCTGATCGAAGCGGCGGCCATCGACGGCGCCGGGCCGCTGCGCCGTTTCTGGACCATCATCTTCCCGCTGCTCTCACCGACCACCTTCTTCCTGATGGTGGTAAACGTCGTCTATGCCTTCTTCGATACCTTCGGCATCATTCACGCGATCACCCAGGGCGGGCCGGCGAAAGCCACGGAAATTCTGGTCTACAAGGTCTACAACGACGGTTTCGTCGGCCTTGATCTGGGCTCGTCGGCGGTGCAGTCGGTGATCCTCATGGGCATCGTTATCAGCCTCACGGTCCTCCAGTTCCGCTACATCGAAAAGAAGGTGGAATACTGATGGTCGAAAACCGCCCCATGGTCACCCTGATCTCGCATATTGTCCTGATCCTCGGCGTCCTGACCATCGCCTTTCCCATCTGGATCACTTTCGTCGCCGCCACCCACGACGCCGTGCGCATGGTGCAGATCCCCCTGCCCTTGTGGCCCGGCGGCATGTTCTTCGAAAATCTGGAACAGGCCCTGCTGAAAGGCATCGAAGGCGCCACCGGATTGGGCGTCGGCTTCATGCTGTTGAATAGCCTGGTCATGGCCCTGATGATCGCTTGCGGCAAGATCGCCATCTCTTTGCTGTCGGCCTTCGCCATCGTCTATTTCCGCTTCCCCTTCCGCATGGGGTTCTTCTGGATGATCTTCATCACCTTGATGCTGCCCGTCGAGGTGCGGATCATCCCGACCTTCGAGGTGGTCGCCAACTTGGGCATGCTGAACACCTACTGGGGTCTGTCGATCCCGCTGATCGCCTCGGCGACCGCGACCTTCATGTTCCGCCAGACCTTTCTGACCATCCCCGATGAATTGTTGGAAGCGGCGCGCATCGACGGCGCAGGGCCCATGCAGTTCTTCAAGGATATCTTGCTGCCCATGTCACGGACCAACATCGCGGCGTTGTTTGTGATCCTCTTCATTTACGGATGGAACCAGTACTTGTGGCCGCTTTTGGTGACCACGGACCGCGATATGTACACCATCGTCATGGGCATCAAACAATTGCTGGAAGCGGCCGAACAGGCGCCCGAATGGAACATCATCATGATGACCACCTTGCTGGCCATGCTGCCGCCGGTGGCTGTGGTGGTCTTCATGCAGAAGTTGTTCGTCAAAGGCCTGACCGAGACCGAGAAATAGGAAACCCCATGGCACAAGTCAGACTGGATCAAATTCAAAAGACCTACCCGAACGGCTTCAAGGCCATCCACGGGTCGACGTGGAGATCGCCGAAGGCGAGTTCATCGTCCTGGTCGGGCCGTCCGGGTGCGGCAAATCCACCTTGCTCAGGATGATCGCCGGCTTGGAGACAGTCACCGAAGGCACCATGTCGATCGGTGATCGCGTCGTCAACGATCTGGAACCGGCGGACCGTGACATCGCCATGGTGTTCCAGAACTATGCCCTCTATCCGCACATGAACGTCTTCGACAACATGGCCTACGGACTGAAAATCCGGGGCCTGGCGAAGGCGGAGATCGAAACCCGCGTCAAGAAGGCCGCCGAAATCCTGGAGCTGACCGACGAACAGCTGACCCGCAAGCCGCGCCAACTGAGCGGCGGCCAACGCCAGCGGGTCGCCATGGGCCGCGCCATCGTCCGCGAACCCAGCGTTTTTCTGTTCGATGAGCCGCTGTCAAATCTGGACGCCAAACTGCGTGTCCAGATGCGCGTCGAAATCAAACGCCTGCAGGAACGCCTGGGCATCACCAGCGTCTATGTCACCCACGACCAGGTCGAGGCGATGACCCTGGGCCATCGGCTGATCGTCCTGAACGCCGGCGTGGTCGAACAGTTGGGCACCCCCATTGAGCTCTATGAACGGCCCGCGTCGGTTTTTGTCGCCGGTTTCATCGGCTCGCCGTCGATGAATTTCGCGGCCGCGAAAACCGCCGACGACGGCCGCACCGTTCAGCTTGGCGGTGCCGAATTTGCTTTGCCCGACGGTATTTTCACCGACACCGCGGATCGCGACGTGATCTTGGGCATCCGCCCGGAAGACCTGACCTTGGCGGCGGGCAATGACAGCGCGACAACGATGACCGCATCGCTGGTCGAACATCTGGGCGCCGACACCCTGGTGCACGGCTACTTCGGCACGGACCGGTCCGACATGACAATCCGGCTCGGCGGGTTCCACCATATTGCCGACGGCGACGCCTTGGCCTTGCAAGTGGTGCCCGAGAAAATTCACCTGTTCGACCCCGAGACCGAAAAACGGCTCGGTTGACCATGCCCCGGTCGATGAAAGGCTTTGTCAGAAAAATGACGACAGTTATCGCCGCAACGGGTATCGCCAGTCTGGCCGGCGCCGCCCAAGGCTTCGACCTGCAAGGCCACCGCGGCGCCCGGGGCCTGATGCCGGAGAACACTTTGCCCGGCTTCGCCAAGGCCCTGTCCATTGGGGTCAGCACCTTGGAACTGGATTTGGGCGCCACCCGCGACGGCGTCATCGTCGTCACGCACAACCCCAAGCTGGAACCGGAATTGACCCGCGACAAAAGCGGCCAATGGCTGCGCGAGACCGGGCCGGCGGTGCGCGCCTTGTCCTTGGATGAGTTGAAGACCTATGACGTCGGGCGGCTCAAGCCGGGCACCCGATACCAGCGCCGCTTCGCCGATCAGACGGGCGTCGACGGCACCCGGGTGCCGACCCTGGCTGAAGTCTTTGATCTGGTCCGCCGGTCCGGCAACACCGAAGTGCGGTTCAACATCGAAACGAAATTGCGACCGACGGAACCGGAGCTTTATCTGGCACCGAAGGCATTCGTCAGCGGCCTGTTGAAGGCGAGCCCGCGCCTTGGCATTGGGTTCGCGGACC
>CAZQPC010000312.1:0-6421 GCA_964595005.1 uncultured Magnetovibrio sp. | reverse complement strand
CTTCCTAGCCGGCAAACCGGACTGACCGTCTCAGTGCGTATGAAATAGCGCACGACGCTCTAGCGGCACAGAGATCAGGCGATTGACGTAAATTGTGACGGCGTCAACCGGGAATGCGGACCAAACTTCGGCATCGCCATCATGTCTGCAATGACCGTTTGAGATCACAACCGAACCGGACTTTTCCAATCATGTGAGCTGCGATCCGACTAGATATTTCAAACGCGGTCGTTTCTAAATTTAAATGTGCTAAAGTTCAGGTGTGGGATTTAAACAGGGGACATCTCCATATGAGCGTCGATGGGCGAAAACTGGCGGTCGCGGTCGCCCTCATCGCGGCGGTCATTCTCGGGATCGGCACGTCGATTTGGACCGGCGACCGCTTGCGCGCCAGGGCTTATGGTGACTGGTTGAGCAAGGGCAAGTTCGATTCACAACGGATGACGGAAAGTGTCCTGTTTTGGATTTCCAAAGCCGAAGTCAATCTTCGCGCCATTGCCGGCCAGTTCCGTGCCGCGGAAGTCATGGATCAGAAGGTTTTTTCCGAGTTCATCGAAGAAGCCGAAACATGGGATCCCGAGGTCACCTTCGGATCTGTTGTCTATGCGCAGCGAGTGCTTCGCAAGGATCGGGCCGCATACGAAATCGAGCATGGCGCGCATCTGACGGTCGTCGGCGCGCCAGACAAACGGGCACCAGATGAATTTGAGAGCTTCGCGGTGCGGTTGGTGTCACGTGAAGAAGGCGTGTTCCGCCGGCATTCTGACCTAGCCACGCACCCCGCCATGAAGACCGTCGTCGTCACCGCCCGTCAGACGCCGGGTCATGTCATACTTGGGCCGGCCTACAAAGGAAGGGACGGAGGCCGCCATGCGGTCATCGCGACGGCCACCGACCTCATGGGGGGCGCAGGGGTGATGGCCGCGACGATCAATCTGGTGGAGTTTTTTTCTGGATTCGCCGCCGATTACTTGCCGAACGGCGTACAAGTCCGGCTGATCGAACGGGACAGTGAATCGCGGGCAATGAACGTATTCATTCCGATTATCGGGTCGTTGGAGCCACCGCCAGGCGTTGCCTCCACCGAGATCATCCGCATTACCAGCGGGCAGGCGCGTTGGGACCTCCATTGGGATATCATGCCTGATTATCTTGGCGGCCCGGCCGACGGATCTGCAATCCTCGTCAGTGTCGGAGGTTCAATTCTGACGATTTTGGTTGTCTTGGTATTCTTTGTCCTCTCAGTGCAGAACCTGCGGTTTCACCGCCTCGTCAGCGATCGAACAGCGGAGCTCTCTCAGAATTCGATGTTGATCCAACTGACAATGGATTCCATCGACCAGGGGTTTGCCGTTTGGAATGCGGATCATCGGCTCGTCGTTTGGAGCAAACGTTGTGTCGATTTCTGGTACTACCCGAAGAATATTCTCCGGTCCGGCATGCATATGCTGGACCTGTTAAAACACCTGGCCCGGCAAGGTGCCTTTGGTGATGGCGATATCGAAGTTGTCGCCGAAAGAGAATTCGAACGGGTCGCTGACGCCGGCGCAGCTTCCGAAGAATCATTCAGAATGAAGGATGGTCGCCGTATTCTGGTCCGCCGCTTTCCCCTTGAGCACGGTGGCAACGTTTCCATGTATACGGATGTGACGGAGCGCGAACAGGCAACTGAGGAGCTGAAGAAATCTCATGATAATCTGGAGCGCCGTGTCGAAGAACGGACTCAGGACCTCGAAATGGCACGTGACGAGGCGGTTTTAGCAAATCAGGCGAAGAGCGAATTCTTGGCGAATATGAGCCATGAACTGCGGACCCCGCTAAACGCCATCATCGGGTTTTCCCAGATGACCGCCAGCGAAACTTTCGGACCCCTGGGCGATCCGAAATATCGGGAAAATGCATCGATTGTGGCGACTGCCGGAGAATATCTCCTGCAGTTGATCGCCGACATTCTCGACCTATCAAAAATCGAAGCCAATGCGCTGATACTGGAAGATGAACACTTGGATCTGGAAAACATCACCGAGACCGCGGCAAAAATCATTCTGCCCCGCGCATCGCGTTCGGAACTGGACTTGTCGATTTTGGTCTCCGAGGGGCTTCCGATACTCCGGGGCGATCGCCTTCGAGTTAAACAAATGGTGCTCAATCTGATCGACAATGCCGTCAAGTACACCCCGGCCGGCGGGCGGATCACGGTCGACATCGGTACCGACGCCGACAATGGGGTGCGGATCAAGGTGTCTGATACCGGCGTTGGCATCTCCGAAAATGATCTGGAACGCGTTCTCGTTCCCTTCAGCCAGGTAAATTCAAACACCATGATCCGGCAAGGAGAAGGGATCGGCCTCGGCCTTTCCCTGGTCAAACATCTCGTTGAAATGCATGGCGGAAAGCTCGCGCTGGAGAGCAAAATCGGCATCGGCACCACCGCAACCCTGTCGTTCCCCCTGGCTCGGACCGTTCAGAAGTAATAGTCCCTTGCCCCGCCATCGGGAAGTCAGGGTTCGCTCTTCCCTCACTGGATCGGAACCTCCGCTTCAGATGTGATCGGCAGCTCCCATCGCCGGAAATTCAAGGTCTTCTCCCGGCGATTGGTAGCGGTATCATGGTGCTGTGGATTTGATCCGGGCTTGCCTCAAAAGTCGAATCAACGCCGCTGCGCTTCGCCATGGCGTGCTTGCCGTCTAGCCGTTTTCCGCGGGCAGCGGCAGCCGTACCGTCACCTTGAGCCCTCCACCTTCCGCCTCGCCCAGGGCGATCTCGCCACCATGGGCGTGGATCAGGGTGCGGGCGATTGCCAGGCCCAGTCCGATACCGCCGGTTTCCGTGTTGCGCGATTCGTCTAAGCGTACGAAAGGCTCGAAAACCCGTTCGCGCTCGGCCGCTGCGATGCCCGGGCCATCATCTTCAATGGTGATCAAAAGATCGTCGGCGGTGCGTTTGACGCCGACGCGCGCGCGCGTACCGTAATTGGCGCCGTTTTGGATCAGGTTGGCCAGGGCCCGGCGCAGGCTGGCGGGACGGACACGCAGCGAAACGCCCGTGTCCGCGCGGCATTGAATGTCGAGGCCGGTCTCGGCCAGATCGGCACACAGGCTGTCGACCAAGGAATCCATATCGACAGCGCGGCTTTCCTCGGTTTCCGCGTCCTCGCGGGCGAAGGCCAGGGTGGCTTCGGTCATGGCCTGCATTTCTTCCAGGGTTTTCAGGATCTTCGATTTCAACTCCTGGTCTTCGATAAATTCGGCGCGCAGACGTAGCGACGTCAGCGGTGTGCGCAGGTCGTGGGAGATGGCGGCCAGCATGCGGGTCCGGTCGCCGACGAAACGCTTGAGCCGCTCCTGCATGGCATTGAAGGCCTGAATGGTCTGGCGCACGTCGGCGGGCCCGGTCGCCGGCACCGGATCGACATCTTCCCCCCGGCCCAGGTCTTCGGCGGCGCGGGCCAGGCCGGCCATGGGCTTGGTGGCGCGCCGGACAATAAAGATCACGATGATGATGAGAATGACCGCCGTGCCGCCGGCTGTTGTCAACGTTGGCAGCGCCCAGGCCGGACCCGGCGGCGCCACCAGGGTTTCGGCGTTCAGCCACTGGCCGCCGGCCAGCCGCACCGACAGGGTCATGCCGATGGGGGCGTGAAAATGCCGCTCGCCTCGGAATCCGCGCCGTCGATCATGATCATCGTCGTCGTCATCATCGCCGCGCCACCATCGCCGCCGCCCTTCACCATGGCCGCGCATGAACGGCATGGGCGGGAAGCCCGTGGCCTTGTGCACGTCCATGCGGACCTCGACGTCGTCGCGATCGAGAAATTTTTCGAAATTGCGCCGCAACACCCAGTCGCGGCGCTGGTCGCCATCCTTGCCGACCGTGCTGTCGGCGCTGACCGTGAACTTGATCCACGGATCGCTGGAGTGGGTTGCGATACCGGCGCGCATGGCCGGCGGCGAATTTTCCAGTAAGCGGACGACGGCGGCGGTGCGCTGCAGGACCTGGGTGCGGGCGGCCGAGCGCACGGCCAGGCGGCGTTCGTCGACAAACACGGCGAAGGTGACGATCTGGGCGACCACCAGCGCCAGCAGAATGCCGGCGATCAGTTGCGCGGCCAGGGATTTCGGCCAGAACTTCATGGCTCACCATTTCCATCGTCAGAAATATCGGCGACGAACTGATAGCCGCCACCCCAAACGGTCTTGATCAGGGATGGCTTCTTCGGGTCAACTTCCAGTTTCTTGCGCAGCCGGCTGACCTGATTGTCGATGCTGCGGTCGAAAACGGCAGCCTCGCGGCCGCGGGTGTGATCCAGCAACTGATCGCGGCTGAGCACGATGCGGGGGTGGCGCAAAAACACTTCCAGCAGATCGAACTCACCGGAACTGAGCGCCACGACGACGCCTTTGTCGTCGATCAGTTCGCGCCGGCCCGTATCGAATTGCCAGCGATCAAACCGGATGGTCGCGGGGCGCTGCGCTTGGCGCTGCGGCGGCAGGCTGTCGACACGCCTGAGCACGGCCTTGATGCGGGCCAGCAATTCGCGCGGGTTGAAGGGTTTGGTCAGATAGTCGTCGGCGCCCATCTCCAGACCGACGATGCGGTCCGTCTCCTCGGCCAGGGCCGTCAGCAGGATAACCGGTGTCGTCGTCGCCTCGCGCAGATGCCGGCACAGCGACAGGCCGTCTTCGCCGGGCATCATGATATCCAAGACCACCAGGTTGATGGCGTTGGTGCGCAGCACTTCGCGGGCCTCGGTGGCGCTGCCGGCATCGGAGACGCGCAGGCCGTGCTGCTTTAGGTATTTGGCCAGCGGATCACGAATATCAGCGTGGTCATCGACCACCAGGATGTGCGGTTGGTTGTTCATGGGCCCAGACTATCGGCCAATTGCCGCCATTGCAGAAGAAAATTGTAACAAATTGTCGCAGGCGCGGTGATTGCCACATCTGGCGACAAAGAAGCCCAATACCGACAAACTTCTGAGACTTTTCCGGTGTTTATGGGGGCATCCACTATCAACACGTTGACCCACGAAACACACGAAAGGTTTTCAATATGACTCGCACGAAAAAAATCTTCATCGCTGTCGGCGCGCTTGCCGCCGTCATTGGTGTCGGCGCCGTCGCCACCCATTCCATCGCCGGTGACAGAGGGGCCATGGGAGGCTGGAAAATGCACCAGGCCGGCTTTGGCCACGGACGAATGGGCGGCCATCACCGCGGTGCGCGCATGGGCATGCGTATCGAAAAACTGTTTGCCGAGGTTGATGCCGACAAAGACGGCCAGATCACCCAGTCCGAGTTGTCCAAATACCGCGCCGACCGGTTGGCCAAGGCCGATGCGAACGGCGACGGCAGCCTGCAACTGGATGAGTTCCAGGGGATCTGGGCCGACCTCATGCGGCCGCGCATGGTCGATCATTTCCAGTTTCTGGACGAAGACGGCGACGGCAAGATCACGGAAGCGGAGATCACCGCGCCGCTGACCATGGTCACACGGCGCCTGGACCGCAATGATGACGGCGTCATCGCCCGCGATGAGCTGAAGCGCAAGCATCGTGGCTGGCATCAGCGCTGGCACGATAAGGATGACGACGATGATGATGACGACAAAAAGAACGACAAGTAACAACAGGGCCCCTTCGGGGGCCCTTTTCTGTTCCGGCCTCAGCCTATCGAAAGTGCCGGGATTGACAGCGGGATGATTGTTATATAACCAATAGGTTATGGAGCGAGTTAATCTGAATGCCGAACCGCCAAACCTGGATGCCATCTTTGCCGCCCTCGCTGACCCGACGCGCCGCGCCATCCTGTCCCAGTTGGCCACCGGCGAGGCCTCGGTCAACGAGATTGCCCGGCCTTTCGCCATCAGCCAGCCGGCCGTCTCGAAACACCTGAAAGTACTGGAGCGCGCCGGGCTGATTGAACGCGATGTGGACAGCCAGCGCCGGCCATCGAAGCTGCGCGCCGCGCCGATGGCGGCGGCGGTCAAGTGGCTGGAAGAGTTTGAGCGGTTCTGGTCGGCCAGTTTCGACCAGTTGGACGATCTGTTGGACGAATTAAAAGAAGCCGAAACGAAAGGGACTTGAAGATGAGTGAGTTGCCGACTTATGTGCTGGAGCGGACGTTTGATGCGCCGCGTGAATTGGTCTGGCGGACCTGGACCGAGGCGGAGCTGTTGAACCGCTGGTACGGACCAAACGTCGAAACGATCATCCATCAGCTGGACGTCATGCCGGGCGGCTTGTGGCTGACTGAAATGAAGTGGGGTGAGAACTCGCATTACCAGCGCGTTGAGTACACGGAAGTGACGCCGCCCGAGCGCCTGGTTTGGCTGCATGCCAATGCCGACGCCGAATGGAACATCGCGGCTAATCCGATGATGCCCGATTGGCCGCGGTTGCTGTTGACGACGGTGACCTTCG
>CAZQPC010000311.1:0-6437 GCA_964595005.1 uncultured Magnetovibrio sp. | reverse complement strand
AAAACCCTGGAAAACCGTCTCTATGGGTCATTATTAGTGCAACTTGGTATTAGATCCGGTGTATTCGGAGGGGATTTACATTGTCGTGAACCAAGACTCAATTTTACCGTTTGAAGCAGTTCCCAGATCATCGTTTCTAATTCGCTGATCGGCTGAATGTTTTCTCTGTTCCGTGTGAAGAATTCCCTAATATGAGAGCCAGGGAATTTTGCCGAAAACCCCTAGAACTCCGGCAAATTTTCGACCAAAAACTAATGAATTTGCGGCAAATCGCCGAAATTTCCCTGTATTTTCCCTGCAGATCAGGGAAAAGCGCCGGAGACGAGTTCACTCCAGACTGCGTCCACCGCCATTTCGTCGCCTGCGAACCGGCGGTCCCCGGACGTGCTCCGAGATATCTAGGATCAGAACTCATCAACCTTAAAGTGATTCAATAGGGCGGAATTTGGATTTGACGATTTCAGGCTTTGAAGAACGGTTTTTGGCTTTCGGATGAACATTTCGCACCGACCCAACCGCATTTACCGCACCAAGCGGCGGGCATTCGGCGCGAGGACGACCGGCGCATTTTCAGAGGCATCATTGACGTTTTACAATCGGGTTATCGCGGGCAGGACTGCCTTGCGGAGGACAGTCCATCGGCGACGGTCGACTGCCGCTATGACTGCTGGTTACAAAAAATATCTGGCGGTACATGTTTGCTGAACTGACGGCGGTCCTGTCGGGAACGCCGGAACGGATGTCCGCCGATGCGCTGGCGGCGAAAATGGGCGGCTTCTTTACCGGCCATTGGCCGGACAAAAGAAGGCCGCAACATCAAGGTCCATGCCATGAGCGACGCGCACTGCCTTCCGCTGGCGGTCGACCTGAACCGCCAAGATCCGCTTGCAGATCAGCAAGTTGACATTTTCCGAGATCTCGTCGATTAACAGCTTGCGGCTGAGATCAGTGAAGAAGTCTTTTGATCTGTGCGTTTCGCCACGATTAAAAATTGGTGTCGCGTCCGGCGGCGTCGCCAATATCTCTCATTGCCCGTACATACTGATCGTGGCGGTGCTGAGCGAAATCGGCGCCGGCATTGCGTCACCGATGACGGCTGCCGCTTTAAGCGCCGGAGTGGCAATTATTCGTCTTCTGTCGGCGCGGATCGCCTTCAAACGAGCCTTTCGCTCGCAGTATTTGCGTTGCAGTTCTCATCGGAGACGTCGGTCCACACGTGCGGCCGCATCAAACGTCCAGGTTGGCCACCTTCAGGGCATTCTTCTGGATAAACTCGCGCCTGGGCTCGACGATGTCGCCCATGAGCGTGGAGAACACGTCCTCGGCGTCGTCCGTGTGGCTGACGCGGACCTGCAGCAGGGACCGCGCGTCCGGGTCGAGGGTGGTTTCCCACAATTGGTCCGGGTTCATCTCGCCCAATCCCTTGTAGCGCTGCATGGAGACTCCCTTGCGGCCGAGGTCCATCACCGCATCGACCAGTGAGCGTGGGCCGACGACGGCGACTTCCTTGTCCTTGTGAGTCAATTTTCCGTGGTCGCCATAGGTTTCGAACAGGCTGGCGGCTTTTTCGTTGAGCCGCCGTGCATCGGCGGAACGGATCAAGGCGCCGTCGATGACATGGCGTTCCGAAACCCCGCGAAGGGTCCGGGTGAAGGCCAGACCGCCATCGTCCAAGGCCGCGCCCTCCCAACTTTTCTCGTTCGGCGGCTCCAACTTATTGAGGCGCTTCGACAGGTAGTCGGCGGTTTGCGCGGCCCGTTCGCGGTCGGAAAGTATTTCCGGATCAAGGGCCGTGCAAATGGCCGCCTGTTCGATGATCCGGGCCGGCACGTGACGGGCCAGACGTTCGACCAGGGTCTTCATGCCGCGGGCCTCGCTCAGCAAGCCGCTGAGGTCGGCGGCCGCCACCTGACGGCCATCATAAGTCTCGAACACGGCGCCATCATCAATGGCGGCGTTGAATAGATAATCCTCAAGCGCCGGGTCGTCCTTCAGATAGACCTCGGAATTTCCGCGTTTCGAACGATACAGCGGCGGCTGGGCGATATACAAATAGCCGCGTTCGACGATCTCCGGCATCTGGCGGAAGAAGAATGTCAACAACAGGGTGCGGATGTGGCTGCCGTCGACATCGGCGTCGGTCATGATGATAATTTTGTGGTAGCGGCATTTCTCGACGTCGAAATCTTCGCGGCCGATGCCCGTGCCCAGCGCCGTGATCAGGGTGCCGATTTCCGTCGATGACAGCATCTTGTCGAAGCGCGCCCGCTCAACGTTGAGAATCTTGCCGCGCAGGGGCAGGATCGCCTGATTGGCACGATTGCGTCCCTGCTTCGCCGAGCCGCCGGCGGAATCACCCTCGACGATGAACAATTCGGACAAGGCCGGGTCCCGTTCCTGGCAGTCCGCCAGCTTGCCCGGCAGGGAACTGATATCCAAGGCCCCCTTGCGCCGGGTCAGATCGCGGGCCTTGCGCGCCGCCTCGCGGGCCGCGGCGGCCTCGACAATCTTGCCGATGACCTTCCTGGCCTCCGCAGGGTGTTCTTCGAACCACTGTTCAAGCCCTTCACCGACCAGGCTTTCGATCACCGGGCGAACCTCCGATGAGACCAGCTTGTCTTTCGTCTGCGAAGAAAATTTCGGGTCCGGCACCTTCACCGACAACACGCAGGTCATGCCCTCGCGGGCGTCGTCACCGGTAATGCTGACCTTGGCTTTTGAGGCTATTCCCGACGACGCGGCATAGCTGTTGATGGTCCGGGTCAGGGCACCGCGGAAACCCGCCAAATGGGTGCCGCCATCGCGCTGCGGGATGTTGTTGGTGAAACACAGCGTCGTCTCGTGATAGCTGTCGTTCCACTGCATGGCCAGTTCGACAGTGATCCCATCTTTCTCACTGATCACCGCGATGGCCTGTTCGTGCAGCGCCGATTTGGAGCGGTCCAGATAATCAACAAAGGCCTTGAGGCCGCCTTCGTAGTGCAGATCGACTTCCACGGAATCGACTTCCCGGTCGTCGATCAGCTTCATGGCGACGCCGGAATTGAGGAAGGCCAGTTCGCGGAGGCGGTGCTCCAAGGTGCCGCGGTCGTATTCGGTCATGGTGAAGGTCTTGCCGGATGCAAAGAACGTCAGTTCCGTGCCCGTCAACGCTTCACTATCGACCACCGGCGCATCGCCGACGATCTCCAACGGCTTCACCGTCTCGCCGTCCTCGAAGCGCACCAGATGCTCCTTGCCATCGCGGAAAATCTTCAGTTCCAGCCAGTCCGAGAGGGCATTGACCACAGAGACGCCGACGCCGTGCAGACCGCCCGAGACCTTGTAGGAGTTTTGATCGAACTTCCCGCCGGCGTGCAGCTGGGTCATGATGACCTCGGCCGCCGAGACCCCTTCTTCTTCGTGGATGTCGACGGGGATGCCGCGGCCGTTGTCGGTGACGGTCACCGACCCGTCGCCGTTGAGGATCACCTTGACCAGATCGCAGTGCCCAGCCAGGGCCTCATCAATGGCATTGTCGACAACCTCATAAACCATGTGATGCAGGCCCGAGCCGTCGTCCGTGTCGCCAATGTACATGCCGGGCCGCTTACGCACCGCTTCCAGGCCGCGCAGCACCTTGATGGAACCGGCGTCGTAGTCTTCGCCGCCGTTCACCGGATCTTCGGGCATGCCTTCGGTCAGGTCGTCCGCTTGTCCGTCATCGTCGGGAGTCTCGTCACTCATGAATTTTCCGTTCGTCCTTAGTCATTGAATATGGTCACGCGGCGCTGACGGCGCCCTCTTCGATCTTGAAAAACTGCGCCACCCCCGAGAGCGGCGCGAAGGTTTCCGCATCGGTGCCCGTGAACCACACCTGAGCACCCAAATCGGTCAAACCTTCGAACAGGGCGCCGCGCCGTTCCGCGTCCAGATGCGCCGCCACCTCATCAAGAAGCAACACCGGCACACCGCCTTCCTCAGCAGCGCGAACCCGGGCGTTGGCCAGTATCATGGCGATCAGAAGCGCTTTTTGCTCACCCGTCGAACAGCGCGCCGCCAAATCACCTTTCGGAGCGTGGCGGACAATCATGTCACTTCGGTGCGGGCCCGTGTGGGTCCGCCCAAGGCGGCCATCTTCATGTCGATCGGCGGCCAGGGCCGCACGGAACCGGTCTTCCGCGGCCAGCGCCGGTCCATTGGCCAGCCAGCCGTCAATGTCACCTTGCAACGCCAAATTGGCGCCGGGAAACGGCCCCCAGTTTTCTTGCGCCACACCGGCCAATCGGGAAATCACGTCCGTGCGGGCCGCCGCGACGGCGGTGCCACGGGCCGCCATGGTCTCTTCAAGGGCGGACAGCCACGCCGGGTCCGGGTGCGCCGTATCACGGAGCAGTTTCAAGCGCTGGCGCATGGCTTGCTCATAGGATGAAACCCGCCCCGCATGGGCCGGGTCCCAGCCATACACCAACCGATCGAGAAAGCGCCGGCGCGCCGGCGCGCCGTCCTGGAACAGTCGATCCATCTGCGGCGTCAGCCAATGCATGCCCATGTCGTCGGCCAGGGCCGATTGGGCGCGCATGGTTTCACCGTTGACCCGGACCGTGCGCCGTTCGGGACCGCCATCTTCCGATGCCGTGAAACCGGTGCCCAAATCAACGATGCCCCCGGGGCCTTCGGCTTGTACCGCAACAGCCCATGGCCGGCAGTTCGCCAACGCTGGCTCGCCGGCTGCACGGCGGCTGATTTCCGACATCCGCGCCCGGCGCAATCCGCGGCCCGGCACCAGCAGGGACAAGGCCTCCAAAACGTTGGTTTTGCCGGCGCCGTTGGGACCCGTGAGCACGACCGAACCCGCCGCGACGTCCAATCGCAAGCGTTCGTAGCACCGGAAATCAGTGACCGTCAGGCGGCGAATGGCGTAACGATTGCAGCTTTCCGGCCCGGTCATGCGCGCCGGCCTATTTTCAAAGCCGTTTGCGTCATCCCTGGCCAGTCCATGAGATCCGTACAGTGTGGACTCCCCCGTTTTCCTAAACCCGCATGGGCATCAAAACGTAGAGCGCGCTGGTATCATCGGTTTCCTGCATGACCGTTGGCGAAGCCGAATCGGCCATCGTGAAACGCGCCATTTCGCCTTCGATCTGGCGGGTTACATCCAGGAGATAGGCGGAATTGAATCCGATCTCCAATTCACCACCGTCGTAGGAAACCTCCAACTCTTCCGTCGCACTGCCGTGTTCGGGGCTTGATGCGGACAATACCAAGGTGCCGCTGTTGAGCGCCAACTTGATGGCTCGGGATTTTTCACTGGAAATCGCCGACACCCGATCGACCGCATCGGCAAAGCCGTGGCACTCGACTTCCATGACCTTGTCATTGCCGGCCGGAATGACCCGCTGATAGTCGGGGAAGGTGCCATCGATAAGCTTTGACGTCAGCACCGCATCATCAAAGGCGAAACGGATTTTTGATTCCGAAAGGGAGACGGCCACTTCGTCACCGGACTCATCGATCAGCTTGCGCAGTTCGCTGACCGCCTTCCTGGGCACGATGACGCCGGGCACGCCATCGGCGCCGTCGGGCAGCGGTACTTCGACACTGGCCAGACGGTGGCCGTCGGTGGCCACGGCACGCAGCAATGGGGTGCCGTCTCGATCCGCCTGGTGCAGATAGATGCCGTTCAGATAGTAACGGGTTTCTTCGGTCGATATGGCGAACCGGGTGCGGTCGATAAGCCCCCGCAGTTCCGCCGCCTTCAGGGTGAACTGATGCGGCAACTCGCCGCCCGACAGGACCGGAAATTCATCCGTCGACAGACTGGCCAGGGTAAACCGCGAGCGCCCGGCACTGAGAATAACCTGCCCGTCACCGCCGCCGTCCATGTTCACCTGAGCGCCGTCGGGAAGCTTGCGGACGATGTCGTAAAGGGTGTGCGCCGACACCGTTGTGGCGCCCGGCGTGGAGACATCGGCGACCGCCTGTTCGACGATATCCAAATCCATATCCGTGGCATTCAGCCGAACCGCGCCGTCGCCGGCCTCCAGCTTCACGTTTGAGAGAATCGGTATGGTGTTGCGCCGCTCGACAACGCTTTGCACGTGCCCCAGGGATTTCAACAGTGCGGCCCGTTCAATAGTGAGTTTCATCGTTTTATTTCAAGCCCTTAAGAGAAAATATTTGTTACATTTGGCGGATGTTGCCGGGCCCCGACCGGGGCGCCGGAGAAGGCCCAAAAGGGCCCCCGCGATGAGCGCCCCATTATAGCAAAACGCCTTGGATTCCAAAGCGCTTTCGGCTGTCTTTAATGGCCCGATTGAAAGCCCCGACATAAACACCAAGAACCGGCGGAAATTCTTATCCCTCAAGCATCCGGCGCAGCAATTCAACGTCTTCGTTAAACCCCGAATCGTGCTCGCGCAGTTCATCGACCTTGCGCACCGCGTGCATCACCGTGG
>CAZQPC010000310.1:0-6447 GCA_964595005.1 uncultured Magnetovibrio sp. | reverse complement strand
CCTAATCTGAGACAGTGAGCTGCTGTGGAACGGAATTTATAAAATTCTTGAGAGCAATCTCAATTTCCCACTCATTGTAGCTCAATAGCTAAAAATTTTGTTCTATGTTTGTTCGACATTAAGTGTTATCGTTCCCCCATGCTCTCTCCCCTCCACCACTTCGCAAAAAAAGGCCGCGGCGCCGTCTCCAACGCCACCGGGCGCTTCGAGCCGCGGACGGCGGAGGCGGTGGATGACGGGTGGGATTTGGACGACTCAGATCTGCCGCCCCTGCGCACCACGGTGACCATCGAGCGGCCGAAGAAGATCATCACCCGCAACACCTCGCCGGACGTGCCCTTCGAGAAGTCCATCAACCCCTACCGGGGCTGCGAGCACGGCTGCGTCTATTGCTTCGCCCGGCCGACGCATGCCTATCACGGCCTGTCGCCGGGGCTCGATTTCGAAAGCAAGCTGTTCGCCAAGCCGGACGCGGCGGCCTTGTTGGCGGCCGAGTTGCGCAAGCCAAACTACAAAGTGGCGCCCATCGCCATCGGTACCAACACGGACCCTTATCAGCCGATCGAGCGCGAGCACCGGATCATGCGGCAAGTGCTGGAGGTCCTGGCCGCCTTCAACCACCCGGTCGCCATCGTCACCAAGTCGGCCCTGGTGAGCCGCGATCTGGATATTCTCGGCCCCATGGCGGCGCGCGGGTTGGCCAGTGTCGGCATTTCCGTCACCACGCTGGACCGCGACCTTGCCCGGACCATGGAGCCCCGCGCGGCGACGCCAAGCCGGCGGCTGGCGACAATCCGGGCGCTGAGCGAGGCCGGCGTGCACACCTTCTGCCTGGCCGCGCCGATGATCCCCGGGCTCAACGATCATGAGTCGGAAAACATTGTCGCGGCCGCCGTCGATGCGGGTGCGAAGGGCGCCGGCTATGTGCTGTTGCGCCTGCCCCTGGAGATCAAGGACCTGTTCACGGAATGGCTGGATGAACACCAGCCGGGGCGCAAATCCAAGGTGTTGAACATGATGCGCGAAAGCCGGGGCGGCGCCCTCTACGTCGCCGACTGGGGCACCCGCCAGCGCGGCACCGGCACCTATGCGGACCTGTTGGCGGCGCGCATGAAGGGGATCAAGAAGCGCCTCGGCCTGGTCGACGCCGAGCGCCCGGCGGAATTCAAACTGCGCACCGACCTGTTCGCCCCGCCGCCCAGCGCCGGCGATCAACTGCAGCTGATATGAGATGAATTGAGATGAGGATACCCAGACATGACCACCATGACCGGACACTGCCTGTGCGGCGGCGTCACCTTCACCGCCACGATCGGCAATACCGACTATCATGCCTGCCACTGTTCCATGTGCCGGCGCTGGACCGGCGGGCCCTTGATGGCGGTGACGGCGGAAAGCGTGACGTTCACCGGCGCCGACAAGATCACCCGCTACAAGTCGTCGGATTGGGCCGAGCGGGGCTTTTGCACGGCCTGCGGCACGGGGCTGTTCTATTACCTGATCCCGGCCCAGCAATACATCCTCTCCATCGGGGCCTTCGATGACGCCGACGCCTTCAAGATGGTCGGCGAGATTTATATCGATAACAAGCCGGGCGGGTACGCGTTTGCCGGCGACCACCCGCGACTGACGGAGGCGGAGTTCATGGCGAAAATCAACGCCTGAGCTTCGCGGCAAACGCCGGCGTGAGGTCTGGGGATGGTCGGGTCGGCCAGACCGATGTTTCTCACCACGTTCGCCATTTGCCGAGCCGGCCCCTCCGGGGGATCACATGGCACTTACGCGGCGACATCAAGTCGCCACGGTCACCATGTGATGATGCGCGGTCTTTGGCGGGACCGATGTGTCATCCCACGTCGGCGACCTGCCCATCTCCGTCTCCGTCACCCCTCTCCGTCACCCCTCTCCGTCACCCCCGCCCCTCTCCGTCACCCCCGCGAAAGCGGGGGTCCAGAGCCGAATGCTCTGAGGTACCCAACCCTGGATTCCCGCTTGCGCGGGAATGACGTGGAACTCGGAACGTCCGCCAGAAGTCGTTTTTGCATATCCTCGAAAGGACGCGCGGGCGCCGACCCGGCGCCATCCCGCCCGCGCTCTGAGTGTGCCGCGCCCGGTTACCCTTCCGGTTCCCCCGCCCTAAGCCACGTCGCATAATCCGCCCGCGACTGTTCCGTCGCCGGATAGACATCCGGCACCCGGGCGCCTTTGGACACCTGCAGCTTGGCGAAGCGCTCGTAACGTTCCTGCTCGACCCCGTCGCGACCGACCTCGGCGGCCAGGGCGCGCGGGATGACAATCACCCCGTCTGCGTCGCCCTTGATAATGTCGCCGGGGATCACGGCGACGCCGCCGCAGCCGATGGCGGTCTGCAAATCGGCGGCGGAATGGCCGTGCACGCTGGCCGGCGCGGCGGGACCGGCGGCATAGACGGGGAAATCGGCGGCCAGGCATTCGGCGAAATCGCGCAAGCCCCCGTCGGAGACCAGCCCGCCGACGCCGCGCACCTTCAGCCGCTCGATCAGGATATCGCCGACGGCGGCGATGTCGGCGCGGCCGCGGCCGTCGATCACCAGCACGGCACCGGCGGGCACGTTCTCAATAGCGAGGCGGGGCGGATAGTCCTTGCCGCCGAGCACCTCCGGCGTCGACAGGTCTTCGCGCATGGGCACGTAGCGCAGCGTGTAGGCTTCACCGACGATCGGCTTGACCGGCGTGTTCAGGGGCTTCGGCCCGGCCATGGAGACGCCCCGGATGCCGCGCTTCAGAAGCTGCATGGAAACGGTGGCGACGGAAATGGCTTGCAGGTTGGCGCGGGTCTCGGCGTCCATGGCATCCTCATCTGGTGTTTCGCTCAAACGCGGGCGAGTATAGCAGCCTGATGAATGACGCAACGGAAATCGACCGCCTGTTCGACGAGGCCGCCGCCCTCTACGAGCAAGGCCAATTGGCCGAGGCGGAACGGCGCTGCCACAATCTCTGTGACGCGCACCCCACCTACGCGCCCGCCGTCGGACTCATGGGGGTGATCCTGTGCCAGACCGGGCGCGGTGAGATCGGCGTGCAGTTCATCGAGAAAGCCACCGACCTGGCGCCCGACGAGGCGGCGTTTTTCAACAACCTGGGCACCGCCTACACGGGGCTCAAGCGCTTCGACGAGGCGCTCGGCGCCTTCGCCCGGGCCATCGACCTGGCGCCCGACAATGCCCAGGCGCACAACAACATCGGCGCCGTGCTGCGTCCCCTGGGGCGGCTGGCCGACGCGGCGGCGCATTACGCCAAGGCCGTCGAGCTGGACCCGGACGGCGGCGAGATCTGGGCCAATTACGCCAACGTTTTGATGGAACTGGACCGGGTCGACGAGGCCGCCCGGGCGGCGGAGAAGGCCGTGACGCTCAGCCCCGAATACGCCGCCGGCCACAACAACCTGGGCACCGTGCGCCAACGCCAAGGGCGCTACGGCGACGCCGAGAAGCACTATCGCCGGGCTCTGGGCCTGCACGGCGATTATGCCGACGCGCATGCCAATCTGGCCGAGGTGATGAAGGAGACGGGCCGCGCCGCCGAGGCCATGGCGCACTACGACCGGGCCGTTGAATTGCGCCCCGGCGAGCCGGATCTGGGGTCGAACCGCCTGTACGGTCTTTGCCCGGTCGACGGCATGGCGCCGCAAGCCATTGCCGAGGCCCACGCCGCCTGGGGAGACCGGGTCGCCGCGGCCCTGCCGTCGCCGGCCTCTCCCTCAGTTGACCGCAATGTCGACAGGCGTTTGCGCATCGGCTACGTGTCGCCCGATTTCCGCCGTCATTCCGTCGCCTATTTCTTCGAGCCCATCGTCGAACACCATGACCGCCAGGCGGTTGAGGTTTTCTGTTACGCCAACATGCCGACCCCCGGCGACGCGGTTACCGACCGCCTGCGCGGCCACGCCGATCATTGGCGCAATGTTTTCGGGCTCAGCGATGCGGCCTTCGCCGCACAGGTGCGCGACGACCGCATCGACATCGCGGTCGATCTCACCGGCCACACCCGCGCCAACCGCCTGACGGCCTTCGCGTTGAAGCCGGCGCCCGTGCAGATCAGCTATCTGGGCTATCCGGCGACCACCGGCCTGGCGGCGGTGGATTACCGGCTCAGCGATGGCTGGGCCGACCCAAAAGGCCTGACCGAAGCCTGGCACCGCGAACAGCTGCTGCGCATGGACGCGGGGTTCCTGTGCTACCGCCCGGACGGCGACGCCCCCGACGTGGCGCCCCTGCCCGCCCGGACGGCCGGGCATGTCACCTTCGGCTCGTTCAACAATCTCGCCAAGGTGACGCCGGCGGTGATCGCCGCCTGGGCCGCCGTTTTACACGCCGTGCCCGGGTCGCGGTTGGCGCTCAAGGCGAAGGCGCTGGGCGATCCGGGCACGGCTGAGCGCCTGCGCGCCGCCTTCGCCGGCCACGATATCGATGCGCGGCGCATCGATTGCCTGGGCTGGATTGTCGATGCAAGCCCGCTGGCGGCCTACAATCATGTCGACATCGGCCTCGACACCTTCCCCTACAACGGCACCACGACGACCTGCGAGGCGCTGTGGATGGGGGTGCCCGTGCTCACCCCGGTCGGCGATTGGCACGCGGCGCGGGTCGGGGTCAGCCTGATGAGCAAGGTTGGGCTGGCCGACTGGATCGCCGACGACCGCCAGAGCTATGCCGCCCTGGCCCAGCAAAAGGCCGCCGATCTCGACGGCCTCGCGGCCCTTCGCGCCGGCCTGCGCGGGCGCCTGCAAACCTCGGGATTGACCGACGGCGCCGGGTTTGCCGGCGCCTTGGAAGACACCTACAGGCGGGCTTGGCGCGGAGGAACATGATACTGGGCATCACATCGTGACCGTGGCGCCATGCGGCGCTGCGTAAGCGCGATGTGATCCCCCGGAGGGAGGGATCAGCAAGTCGCTACCTTGGTAGGGATACAACGGTCCATCAATCCGTGACCGTGGCGACTTAACGTCGCCGCGTAAGCGCGGATTGATCCCCCGGAGGGAGGGATCAACAAATAGCGACCTTGGTGGGGACACATCGGTCTGAATGTTCTGGGACCGTCGCCCCAGTGGGGCGGCGTAAGCCCAGGTTATCCCCCGGAGGGAGGGTACGGCAAAGAACAGGCGCCCTTAGACACATCGGTCCCGCCATAAACCGCGCATCACAGATACGCGGTTTTCTCCCGGGGCCATCCCGGGACCTCACGCCGAAATCCGATGACAGTCCATGCCAATCGGCCTATATACCCCCCATGGATTCTTTTCTCGCGTTCCTTCTCGGCGCCGCCATGCTGGCGACCCTGGTGGTGTTGGTCACCGGCATCGTCTCCTTTGCCGTGAACGGCGAGTTCTACAGGAAGAATGCCAACAAACTGATGCGCTTGCGGGTGCTGTTGCAGGGCCTGGCGCTGGTGTTCTTCGCCATCCTGCTGTTCGTGGTGATGGGCTGAACGAGGGGTTGACGGGCCATGGTGACGCTTTCGAAAATCTACACCCGCGGCGGTGACCGTGGCGAGACGTCGCTCGGCGGCGGCGCGCGCGTCGCCAAGCACAGCCTGCGGGTCGCCGCCTACGGCACGTCGGACGAAGCCAACGCCGTCATCGGCATGGCGCGGTTGCACACCACAGGCGAAGCCGACGCCATGCTGGCCCGCATCCAGAACGACCTGTTCGATCTGGGTGCCGATCTCTGCACGCCGGAGGGGGCGGAGCGTAAGGACGGCGCGCTCCGCGTCACGTCCGCCCAGGTGGACCGCCTGGAAGCCGAAATCGACCAGATGAACGACAACCTGGAGCCCCTGAAATCCTTCGTCCTGCCCGGCGGCACCCCCGCCGGCGCCCACCTCCACCTGGCCCGCACGGTGGTCCGGCGCTGCGAACGCCTCGTAACGGAACTCGCCACCCAGGAGACGGTCAACGAGGAAACCATCAAGTACGTCAACCGCCTGTCTGACCACCTGTTCGTCCTGTCGCGGCACGTCAACGACGGCGGCAAGCTGGATGTGTTGTGGGTGCCGGGGGGGAATCAGTGAACACACTCTTTGCGGTTTGATGGGCAATCACAATTCGAGCACTAATCGGGAAACCGACCGATATTCAAGTATGCTTCTCCAGTTTCATCGGCGTGCCGCCATACGATTTCAAGTACATTGGAAAGGCTTTGACCTGCCTCAAAACATCGCATGATATGCGCCCCATCAATGCAAACGAACCGTAATTCGCCTTTTCCATTCAAGCCCTCCACAGCCTCAACGGAATATCCGTTTACCGGGAAAACGGGGACAGCCGGGAAAACGGGGACAGTATACTATTTGGAAAGAAAACGGGGACAACCGAGAAAACGCAGAGAAAACGGGGACAGGAGAAAACGGGGACAGTATACTATTTAACCGCATGCTCCCCGCCCCTTGCCGCCTTTTTCGGCCGCC
>CAZQPC010000309.1:0-6449 GCA_964595005.1 uncultured Magnetovibrio sp. | reverse complement strand
TCATGTCCTTGGGATAGAAATAGAGGACAACGCTTTGGCCCTGCAAGTCATTGAGAGCCAGGCGCTGATCGGTGTAGGTGGGCAGATCGAAGGCCGGGGCCTTGTCGCCGGTGTCGAGGGTCATTCAAGTGTCCTTTGGTCATCAAGCCAGGGCCTAAAATCAGGCCGCTGGCAGGTAAAATCAAGTGGCCGCGTTGGGCGTCCAAAGCGACAGCCATTCGGCATAGACGGCGGTGCCGGGCAGATCTTCAACTTCCAGGGTGTGGGTCGTCTTCATCAGACAGCGGCCATCGTCGCGATGGCTGACGGCGGCCAGGCCGATGCGGTCGCGCAACCGGAAGCCGACGCCGACGGGGACCGGCTGAATAAACCGCACTTTGTCGAGCCCGTAGTTGAGGTTGAAGGCCGAATCGGCGGGCCTCAGGCCGGTTTGGTCGGTGAAATGAATGATAAAGTCGAGCATCAGGAAACCCTGGGCGATGGTGCCGCCAAACGGGCCGTCGGCGGCTGAACGGTCCGGGTCCAGATGCAGCCAGTGATGATGGTTGGTCAGTTTGCCGAAGGCGGTAACCTGTTGTTGATCCAGTTCCAGCCAATCGCTGATCACCAATTCCGGACCGATCCACTCGGCCGCCTCGGCGATGGTGAAGGCGCCCTGAAAGTGCGGCATTGCTATAAATTCCCCAAGGTCCACGAATATCGCCTATCATTGGGCCCGCTCGCCGCGCGGTCAATGGCTGCTAAAGGCAAAGTCGATGGCGACCTTCGTTTTGGTTCACGGCGCCTATCATGGCGCTTGGTGTTGGGCGCGGCTGATCCCGTTTCTGGAGGCCGCCGGCCATCGGGCCATGGCGCCCGATCTGCCCGGCCACGGGACGGATCCGACACCCTTGGCCGAGATCTCATTGGCCACCTACACGGCGGGTATATGCCAGGCCGTGGCGGCCGCTGAAACGCCGGTGATTTTGGTCGGCCACAGCATGGCCGGCGCCGTTGTCGCCGGGGTCGCAGAGCATATGCCGGCGCGCGTCGATCGTTTGGTCTTTCTGAGCGCCTACGTTCCCACGGACGCTCAGTCGGTAGCCCAATTGGTGCGTGCCGATACGCAATTTTCGATCCCCGTGCAGCGCGCCGACGAAAACGGCGTGCCGTGTCTGCGCCTGTCATCCGACGTCATGCGCCGGCATTTCTATCACGATGCCGATGAGGCGGATTTCGAATGGGCCTTGTCGCAGGCGCAAATCCAGCCGGTTGCGCCGTTCGCCGGCAAGGCAAAGATCACGGCGGCGAATTTCGGCACCGTGGCGCGGGCCTATATCCACTGCCGCTACGACCGTGCCATCGGCCTTGCCTTGCAGCGCCAGATGGCGATGACCGCCGAATGCGTCCCCATGGTCTATTTGAAATCCGGGCATTCACCGTTTGTCACTCAGCCCCAGGCTCTGAGCGAATTGCTATCGGGATTTAGCAGTGGCGCTTAAAGCGGCTTGGCGCGTTTATCTGCGTCGGATGGACCCGCAGGCGGTAATTCGGCGGCCGGTAATTCGATGATGTCGCGAAACACGGCGTAGCAGGCCGCCGCGGCCGCCTGAACCTTGGATTCCAGTTCTTCGAACGTTGCGCATTGGCCGACGGCGGCCAGGCGGTCCTTCAACGCGCTGGAAAACTCGGCGGCGCGGGCGGCGGTGATATCTTCTTCCACGGTAAGGCTCAGCATCCCTTGAAGGCCGTGCCAAAGGCGTATGCCGTCGCGCAACAATTGGCCTTGCTCAGGGTCGATAAGTTGGGCCGAAACGAGACGGCTCAACAGACCCGTCGTCGATGGCACCACCAAATCCGGATTTTCCGCGCCATGGCGCAGCGCCAGGTATTGGACAATGAATTCGATATCGACCATGCCGCCGCGCGTTTGTTTCAGCGACCACAGGCATTCCGCCGGCTTTTCGCGGGCCAGCCGGGTCCGCATGTGGGCAATGTCACGCAACAGGTCATGGGCATTGCGCGGCGCGCTCAGAATTTTTTTGACCTCGGCATCGACGGCCCGGGCCATCTCCGCGTCCGTGGCCATGACCACGCGGGCCCGGGTCAGTGCCATGTGCTCCCATGTCCAGGCGGTTTCCTCATGGTAGCGCGCGAAGGCTTCCAGGGTGGTCGCGATGGGACCGGAATTCCCCGAAGGACGCAGCCGCATGTCCACTTCGAACAGGCCGCCTTCCGGCGTCAGCGCCGTCAATGCGTTGATCAGGCGTTGCGAAAGGCGGGCAAAATATTGAGTTGCGGAAAGCGGCTTTTCGCCATCCGAGCTGGCCGCGCCGTCCAGGACACGATAGACGAACACCAGATCCAGATCGGAACTGGCCGTCATTTCGCGGCTGCCCAGCTTGCCCAGTGCAAGAACCGCCACCGTACTCTCCGGCACCCGGCCGTAGCGGGCCTCGAATTCCGCCGCGACAGGCGGGTACAGGCAATCGATGGCGGCCTCGGCGACGGCGCTGTGGGCCGCCGAGGCGTCTGCCGGATCAATCAGTCCGCGCAGCCGCTGCACGCCGATCTGAAAGCGCCGGTCGTGGGCCCAGCGGCGGCTGAGATTGAGCACGTCCTCCATGTATTCAGCCCGCTCAAGCATGCGGCCCAGTTCCTCTTTCAAGGCATCAGGGTCCGGTATGGGATCGAAGAAATCAGGTGTCAGGACGCTGTCGAGGATGGCCGGGCGGCTGCTCAGATGACGCGCCAGACGCGGCGCCATGCCCATGATCTCCGCCAGCAACGTCATCAATTGCGGATTGGCCTGAATCATTGAGAACAATTGAACCCCCGACGGCAGGCCCTGCAGAAACTCGTCGAATTTCAGAAACGCGTTATCGGGGTCCGGCGTGTCCGCCATGGCCTGCAATAGCCGCGGCAGCAGTTCGGTCAGAATTTCGCGGGCCCGGGTGCTGCGGACCGCCCGGTAGCGCCCATGGTGCCAGGCCCTGATGGCCGCATCGACACGCTCAGGGTTTTTGAAGCCCAGCGCCGAGATTGTATCAAGGGTTCCCGGATCCGTGTCGCTGCCGGTAAAGGCCAGATTGCCCTTACCGTCGGCGCCCAGCGACGGCGCATCTGCGAACAGCTGGCTGTAATGGTCCTGGGTGCGGTTCAGGTGATGAAGCAGTTCTTCGCCGAAGGCTTCGGACGAGGCGTACCCCAGAAAGACGGCAAGACGTTCGAATTCTGCTTCAGAGGCGGGCAGGGTCTGGGTCTGTTCATCGTTGATCATCTGCAAACGGTGTTCGACGCGCCGGAGAAATTCGTAAGACGCGGTCAATTCGTCGGCGGTTTGCCGGTCGCATTGGCCAAACTCGGCAAGGTCATTGAGCGCCCGGACCGTCACCGGCGAACGCAGGCCCGGTTCGCGGCCGCCCCAGATGAGTTGCTGGGTCTGGGCGAAAAATTCGATTTCGCGGATACCGCCGCGTCCTAGTTTGATGTTGTGCCCGGCGGCCCGCACACTGTCGCCGCCGCCGCGGACATCGATCTGGCGTTTGATCGAGTGAATATCCTGAATGGCGGCGAAATCCAGGTTCTTGCGCCAAACATAGGGCGTCAGGCGCTTCATGAACGCCTCGCCGGCGTCGATGTCGCCGGCGACGGGCCGCGCCTTGATCATCGCCGCGCGCTCCCAATTCTGGCCGACGGTCTCATAGTAGGTTTCGGCCGCCTGCACGGAGATCGCCAGGGGCGTTGCGCCGGGATCCGGACGGAGCCGCAGATCGGTCCGGAACACGTATCCTTCGGCGGTGCGTTCGTCCATCAAACGGACCAGGCCGCGGGTCAGGCGGATCATATGTTTTTGCAATTTTTCCGGTGTTTGCGTGGTGATCCGCTCAGTATCGTAGAGGACGATCAGGTCAATATCGCTGGAGTAGTTGAGCTCCCATGAACCAAGTTTGCCCATGCCCAGGATAATCAGCCCGGAACCACGCTCGGGTTCGCTATCATCCACCAGATCGAAGGCGTTCGATGCCGCGGCCTCGCGCAGCAAGTGAGCAGCGGCCGTGGACACGGTGGCGCCGGCCAATTTGGAAAGTGATTCGGTCACCTTGGACAAGGGCCAAATGCCGGTAATGTCGGCAAGCGCGATGCTCAATGCCATGTGCCGCCTGGCGGTCCTCAGGACGCGCGACACTTGATCCTCATTAAGGGATTCTTTGCGCTTTTCTGATAGTTGAGAGAGTATCGAGTTCGCCATCTCGTCAGGCCCATGGCGTACCAGGTCGCACAGAAAGCCGGCGTCGCGGATTGCACAATGCGAAAGGAACGGACTGTTGCCGAAAATCGTCTCCAGGAGCGCCACGCCCTTGGGCTCGTTGAGAATGGCATCAGCCACGCCGGCGACAGGTTCTCCCCTGGGGCTCATGGCGGTCGTGTCCGCCGTTGCGGCGCGCCAATTTTCGAGCCCCATGCGGACCGCGTCGGCTTCGAAGCCGGACGGCAACGTGGAAAGCGTGTCGAGAAGGCGGAAATGAGTCATAATCTTCGGTCCCCACGATCGGCAGACTGCGGGATGCGCATAGACCGGTCAAGGGGCCGAAATACGCCGCCGCGGGGCTTGGGACAACGTCTGTGATCAAACGTACATTTCGCGGAATAATTCATTTGATCGGCGGTCTGGCGGCCGGGCTGGCGGTGGTCGTCATGCTGATTGCCTGGCAGTTTTCCCAGGGCCCCATTCCGCTTGGCTTCTTAAGCCCCTATATCGAAGCCGCGGTTAATCGCGAGAACCGCGATGTGACCCTGAAAATGGGTGAAACCATTTTGACCTGGGCCGGCTGGGACCGGGCCCTGGATATCCGCGTGCTCAACGTGAAATTGCTGGACCGGCGCGGCACCATCATCGGCGCCATCCCGGAGGTCGCCTTTTCCATCAGTGGCCGTGCCCTGGTTGAGGGAAAGCTGGTGCCCCGGAGTATCGACCTGTTCGGACCGACCCTGCGGTTCCGGCGTGACCGGGGCGGCGGTATCGATATCGGTTTCGGCGCCCAGGGTTCGAAATCCGGTGTGGTCGGGCTGGGTGCCATTGACGGGCTGCTCAATGCGTCGGGCGACAACGATGCCTTGGGCTATCTGACGCGGGTCGCGATCATCGGCGGCGATGTGACAATTGCCGATGAGGTCTTGAACAAGTCCTGGCACTTGCCGGCCGCAGACCTGCACCTCAGCCGCTACATTGACCGGTTGAACGGGCAAATGTCACTGCTTCTCGATGCCGGCAAAAGGCAGACGGCACTGGAGATTACCGGCGACTATATGATCGCCTCACGACGCCTGAAACTGGATATTCAATTCGACCAGATATCGCCATCCAAGTTTTCCGCCATGGCCGGTGAACTGGCGCCTTTGCGAGGCCTGGAGATGCCTTTCTCCGGCCAGATGAGTGTCGGCCTGCCCATTGACGGCAAGATCGATAGCCTGGGCATGACGGTGACCGGCGGCCCCGGGAAATTGCACCTGCCGGCGCCGTTCGCGCAGACGCTGGAGGTCAAATCCGTCGAACTGCAGGCCGGATTCAGCGGTGACAGCCGCCGCGGAGACATCAAGAAACTGGCGGTTGAATTGGCGGCCAACGGCGTCGTCAAGCTGCCGGCGCCGATCTCACATGCCATGCCGGTCTCCAGTTTCACCGTCAAAGGACACTTTCAAAATGGCGGCGAGACATGGGACATACAGAAATTCGACGCGAATCTTGGCGGCCCCAGGATTTCGGCGACGGCGCGGTTGAACGGTGTCGGCCAGAAGGAAAAGCCGATCGGCATTGAATTGTCGGCGCAGCTGACGTCGGTGCCGGTGAAATCCCTGGACCGCATCTGGCCGAAGACGCTGGGGACCGACGCGCACAACTGGGTGACGTCGCACATCTTCAAGGGCCACGTTCCGAAGCTTCAGTTTGCCGGCCGGTTTCGCTTGCCGCCCTCGGGGCCGCTGCAGGTCGACGAATTGGCTGGCACGATGAACGTCAAGGGCGCCGTCGTTGACTACTTGCGGCCCCTGCCGGCGGTCAATGTGGCCGCGGCGCGTATGGAGTTTGACAAATCCAGCTACACCATCCACATCGACAAGGCCCGGTCCAATGGCTTGAAAATAAACGCCGGCACGATCGTCATCACCGGATTGGACCAAGTTGACCAGTTCGCCGATATCGACCTGCGTATCGACGGCCCGGTCCCCGCGCAATTGAAATATATCGACCACAAACCGCTGCAATTCACCTCGGCGCTCGGCATCAATGCGAAGAACGCGAGCGGCCAGGCGTCAACCCGGCTGAGGTTGTTTTTCATTCTGGAGAAGACCTTGGGATGGGATGACGTTCAGGTTTGGGCGCGTTCGCGGTTGGTTGATGTCAGCATGGCCGACGTTTTCCTGGGCCGCGCCATCAAAAATGGCCAGTTGGACCTCAGGGTCGACAAACG
>CAZQPC010000308.1:0-6494 GCA_964595005.1 uncultured Magnetovibrio sp. | reverse complement strand
GCGACCACCGAGATCTACACTCTTTCCCTACACGACGCTCTTCCGATCCGCCCGACGCCGGCCTCTGTTGCGGCACGGACGATGGCCCGGGAGCCGTCGACGTTGGCTCGGAACATGGCCTCGGGATCACGGGTCCAGAGACGGTAGTCGGCAGCCACATGAAAGACACCCCTGCAACCCCCGACCGGCGCACGCAGGGAATCGGGCTCCAAAAGATCCCCTTCCACCACTTCAACGTCCAGGTCTTCGATATTGGCGCGGTCGCTGTTGGTGCGGCTCAGCACGCGCACGGCCTCGCCCCGCGCCAGCAACCGCCTGACAACCGCCGATCCGACAAACCCCGTGGCACCGGTAACCAGAAACATGCCGTCATCCCTACTGGCTTTTGCAGAAATTTTCTTTTAGAAATCAGCGATCTGGGGTTCACCTTTAACGGTTTCGTGCTTATTTTCAATAATCAGCGTGAATGACAACGTTAGGTTCGGTGGAATAGCGGCCCCACCCGCCATGACGAACTGGAGATAGACATGGGCAAGCGGTTGAAGGTCTTGCTGGCCAGGCCACGGGGGTTCTGTGCCGGCGTTGAGCGCGCCATTGAGATCGTCGAGCGTGCCCTCGACCGCTATGGCCCGCCGGTTTATGTCCGCCATGAGATCGTGCACAACAAACATGTCGTCGATTCGCTGCGTGAAAAGGGCGCCATCTTCGTCAAAGAAGTCGATGACATTCCCGAAGGCAGTCACGCTATCTTCAGCGCCCATGGCGTCAGCGCGGCCGTTGTCGAGGCTGCCGGTGAGCGCGGTCTGGAAGTGATCGACGCCACCTGCCCGCTGGTCTCAAAAGTCCACAAGGAAGGCCAGAACCATGTCGGCAGGGGCCGCCAAGTCATTCTTATCGGCCATGCCGGACACCCGGAAGTCGAGGGGACGCAGGGACAGATTCCCGGCGGCGTGTTGTTGGTCACCAACCCCGAAGACGTCGCCAGCCTGCAGGTCAATGAACCCAATCAATTGGCTTACGTCACGCAAACGACGCTAAGCGTTGATGACACCCGCGACGTCATCGCCGCCTTGCGCACCCGGTTTCCGAAAATAACCGGGCCCGACGTCAAGGACATCTGTTATGCGACGCAAAACCGGCAGGATGCGGTGCGTGAATTGGCCCCGCAGGTCGATCTCCTGCTTGTCGTTGGCGCCCATTACAGTTCCAATTCCGCCCGCTTGCGTGACTTGGGTTCAGCCATGGGCATTGAAAGCCATCTGATTGCCTCGGCCGAGGACCTGAAGGCCAGTTGGTTGGATGCTGTCGAAACGGTCGGAATCACGGCCGGCGCCTCGGCACCGGAAGAACTGGTGCAGGGCGTCATTGAGCGGCTCGGCGATTTCGCCAAGGTTGAGGTCAACAAGCTTTCCGGCGT
This sequence comes from uncultured Magnetovibrio sp., assembly GCA_964595005.1. Taxonomy (GTDB): domain Bacteria; phylum Pseudomonadota; class Alphaproteobacteria; order Rhodospirillales; family Casp-alpha2; genus UBA3470. The sequence continues at coordinate 5,077 of CAZQPC010000308.1, read as the reverse complement.
CGTCGAAAACATCACCTTCAAGCTGCCCCGTGAGTTGTTGGATGCGCCAACGACGACGGCGGCGGAATAAGCGGAGAGCTATCTCATGGCCGTACCCCTGATCCAGCAATGGCGCGTTGGCTCCTATATCGTCAAACAGCGTCTGCGCGGGGTCGAAAAGTATCCCCTGGTGTTGATGCTCGAACCCCTGTTCCGCTGCAACCTCGCGTGCCCCGGCTGCGGCAAAATCGATTATGAGGATCAGATCCTCAACAAGCGGCTGAGCGTCGAACAATGCCTGGAAGCCGTCGATGAATGCGGTGCGCCGGTGGTTTCCATTCCCGGCGGTGAGCCGCTGATCCACAAGGACATCAAGGCCATCGTCGAAGGCATCGTCGCGCGCAAGAAATTCGTCTATCTGTGCACCAACGGTTTGTTGCTGGAGAAGAAGATCGAGCAATTCACGCCGTCCCCCTATCTCACCTTCTCCGTTCATCTTGATGGCCTGAAGGAACATCACGACCGGGCCGTCGATCAAGACGGCACCTTCGAGATTGCCGTCCGCGCCATTCGCAAGGTCAAGTCTCTGGGCTTTCGGGTCAATGTTGCGTGTACGCTGTTCGATCAGATGAACGCCGACGAAGCGGCCGAGTTTTTCGAATTCTGCACCAACGACCTGCAGGTCGAAGGCGTCACCATCTCACCCGGTTACGCCTACGAACGCGCCCCGGACCAGGAACACTTCCTGAGCCGCCGCAAGACCAAACAATTGTTCCGCGACATTTTCGCGAAGCCGGCGGCCAAAACGTGGCGGTTCAGCCAGTCGACCCTGTTTCTGGATTTCCTGGCCGGCAATCAGAGTTACAAATGCACGCCCTGGGGCAACCCGGCGCGCAATATTTTCGGCTGGCAGCGGCCCTGTTATCTGTTGAGCGAAGGCTATGCCGATAGCTTCAAGGCCCTGATGGATGAGACGGAATGGGATCGCTACGGCACCGGCAATTATGAAAAATGCGCCGACTGCATGGTTCATTGCGGCTATGAGGCGACGGCCGTCGCCGACACGGTGGCACACCCGCTGAAAGCCTTGGGTGTATTCATGCGCGGCGTACAGACCGCCGGCGACATGGCGCCGGAAATTCCCCTCGACAACCAGCGCCCGGCGGATTTCGTCTTTGAGGGCTTGGTCAAAACCATGACCCAAAAGCGCGAAGAGGATGAAGCCCTAAAGCGGGCCGAGGCCGAGGCCCGGTCCCAGTCGGCGAGCAACGCCGCGTAGGCTGGCGAAGGCCTTTCGCGATTCGCCGGCCAGCCCAACCAAATTGCCCCAGGTCCCGGGCCGCCGGGCGGCCTGCCAAAGCAGCGCCCCGGTCCGCACGTCTCCCTCGGGTGTCATACACCGCAACACCCATGTCGGCACGGCCCGCTCGGCGGGATCGGATATGGCCCGCACGACAACAAACGGGACATTCATTTCCTGCGCCACTCGGGCGACCGCGTGGCTTTCCATGTCGCAAGCGGTGGCGCCGGTTTCTTCGTGAAGCTGTTGTTTGTCGTGCGGTGTCGGCACCATGCGGTCGGAACCGGCCAGCGGCGCCTGTATAGTCGGGAAATCGCCACCAATCAGAGCTTGAACGCGGCCGCGCCATTCTTCTGATGTGGCGTATTCATCCGTGCCAGCGATAACCGTCGAGGCAAGCACCACGGTGCCGGCTTTTGCGGTCACTGAGAGGCCGCCGGCAACGCCGAAACTCATCAATCCGCGGGCCCCCTTCGCAACCAAGTCACGCGCACCCAGCGCCGCCTTGTCCGGGCCGACGCCGGCAAAGGTCTCAAATTCACGTTTGGCGGCAGGGATACTCTGAAAACACCTGGTCTCACGGCGCAACCCGCTGACCACACCGGCTTTCATCGTTCAGATTCCGTGCGTCGGATACTTGGAGTTTCGCTTCTGCAGGTCCCGGTAACGGGCCAGGGTCCAGAGCGGGAAAAAGGCGCTGTAGCCGTGATAGCGAAGATAGAAGATCCGCGGAAACCCGACCGCGTTGAAATATTCTTCTTCCCATTTGCCTTCTTCGCGGGGCGCCTTGAGCAGGAATTCCACACCGCCCTTGGCGGCAACGCTGTCAATTTCCCCGGCCGCCAACAAGGCCAGGACAGCCCATGAGGTCTGAGACGGAGTTGACGTCTTCACTTCGTCGCGGCGGTGCTGCCAATAGCTGGCACAGTCCTCGCCCCAGCCGCCATCGGCCTGCTGGCGGCCCTTCAACCAGTCCACGGCCTTTCGAATATAGGGCGCGCGCATATCCTCGCCGGCGGCATTCAAGGCAACCAGGACAGACCAGGTGCCATACACGTAATTGTTGCCCCAGCGCCCGAACCACGACCCGTCTTCCTCTTGTTCGTCGCGCAGAAAATCGATGGCCCGCTGAACGACGGAATATTCGCGGCCATAACCGGCCTGCGCCAGCGTCCCCAGACACCGTGCACTGACATCGGCGGTGGGCGGGTCTAAAAGCGCCCCGTGGTCGGCAAAAGGAATATGCTGCAAAACGTCATGGTCATTGTCCACATCGAACGCCCCCCAGCCGCCGTTGGCGCTTTGCATGCCGATGATCCACTCAATGCCGCGGTCGATGGCTTGGCGGTACTTTTGCGGGTCCGCGCGGTGCAAGGCCATGACGACGACGGCCGTATCGTCAACATCGGGATAATGGTCGTTCCAATATTGGAAGGCCCAGCCGCCGGGTCGGACGTTTGGCGCTTTTTCGGCCCAGTCACCGTCGACATCAAGAATTTGGCGATCAACAAGCCATTCGGCGGCCTTATCAAGACACGCATCTCCGGATTTGAAACCGGCCTCCAGCATGGCATGGGCGGCCAAGCCCGTGTCCCACACGGGGGATAGGCAGGGCTGGCAATAGCCCCAGTCATCGTGAAAGACGAGAAGCTTCTCAATGGATTGCCGGGCCGTCTGAAAATCCGGATGGTCTTTGCTGTAGCCCAAGGCATCATAGGCCATCACCGTATTGGCCATGGCCGGGAAAATCGCTCCCAGGCCGTCCTCGCCATTCAGGCGTTCCTTCATGAAGACCAGCGCCTTCTCAATCGCCAGTTTGGTAATGGCGGTTGGAATGAGCCGCTGAAACGGCCGGATAAGGCCATCGACCGCCAAGAAGATGGCGCCCAGCCAATGCCCCGTCGGGTTAACCATGTAATGTGTTTCGTGTTCGGCCGGGGTCAGGAACAGTTCGCGGATGTGCGTTTGGCGGGGGTTGGCCGCTTTCGGCTTCAAGGCGGCCAGGATAAACAGTGGAACCATCACCGTCCGCGACCAGTACGAGACCTTGTCGACGTGGAACAAAGCCCACTTCGGCAACAGCAAGGCCTCAACCCGGATGACCGGTGCGGCCCGCCATGGCACTTGTTCGAACAACGCCAAGGCAATCCGGGTGAAAACATTGGATTTGGCGGCACCGCCTTCCGCCAATATGGCCTTGCGGGCCCGAACCATATGCGGTTCATCGGGGTCGTCGCCGACCATTTTCAAGGCATAGTAGGCCTTGACCGAGGCGCTCATATTGAAATCACCGTCGTGGTAAAGCGGCCAACCGCCATGGTCTTCCTGAATGCCGCGCAGGTATATGGCCAGCTTCGCTTCGACCTCATCGTCGATTTCACCAAGGAAATGATTGAGGAAAATGTACTCGGCCGGAATGGTCGCATCGGCCTCCAATTCGAAGGCCCAATGGCCGTCATCCGCCTGCTGGCCGGCAAGCCAGTTTTTGGCTTCCTCGATGGCGCCGTCGATCTCACGTGAGTCGGAAGCTTGCGCTTCTTCAAACGGCGTCGCCCTGCGGTTCCGCATTTCCATAGTCACGTCACTCTTACTGGTCCGGTTGCTATCGTTCAGGCTGCCGCAACCGGCCTTTCCAAATTCTTAATGCCCCCAAGCTTTTTGTCAAAAAACTGTCGCGATTTCAAGCGTTTCCATGCCAAAACACTCAAAAATCGAGGACCTCGCGGGCGGCCCTGTTGCCGGACCGTATGGTACCCTCAATGGTTGCCGGCAGCCCCGTCTGGGTCCAATCGCCAGCCAGGTACAGGTTCGGCCACCTTGTCCGGCATGGAGGCCGGCGCCTCATCTGGTCTGGGGTTTGCAGAAATGTCGCCCGTTTCTCCTTGACGATCCTGTGGACCGGCAGCGCGGTATCCGCCATTTCATAGGCCTGGACAATGTCCGACCATAGGGCACGGGCAATGGCGTCGGAGTCCTGTTCGGCCAGGGAATCCGCGGCACTGACGGTCACCGATACCATATTGTCACGTCGAAACAGCCACTCCGCCGTGCTGTTGATCAATCCCAGGAAATGCGGGCCTTGGATTTCAGCCGGCACCTGAAAATGGCCGTTGACGATGGCCGAATAGGCGTCCGGCGTGGGCACATCGGGCAGCAACTGGCCGGCGACTGACGCCGGTAAGGCGGAAATGACGAAGGCTTCGCTGTCGACAACCTCCGGACCATCGGCAAATTTCAGCCGCGTGAGCGCCCCTTGGTCAAATTCGACCGCCCGAACGCGACGATTGAACAAAACCCGGCCGCCGTTGCGTTCGATGAAGCGGAGCGCCGGATTTACCAGCGATTCGCTGAGCCCGCCTGGAAAAAATACCGGCCGGCAGGCCTTTTCCCCGCGCCCCAGTGTTTCACGGATGACACGGCCCATGGGGCCGGCGGCGGCGCGCGCCGGGTCCGTATTGGTGACGGCAACGATGACCGGCGCCCAGAAGCGCTGCCACAGGGGTCCGCTGACCGGGATGACTTGATCGATGGCCGCGTCATCGCCGGCGCCCTGCAGGCGCCAGCACCGGGCATAATCCAGAAATGACGTGTCCGGCACCCGCCGGGCCGACGACAGCCACGACCACGGTATGCGCCCGCTATCCGGTTCGACGATCCACCGCCGGCCGGTCTGCAAATCAAGAAAGGGAAAACGCGCCGGCCCCTCGGCAACGACACTTTGCGCAGAACCGATGGTCTGCAGATAGTCCATGACCGCGTGATTTCCGCTGAGGACCAGATGATTGCCGTTGTCGACGG
>CAZQPC010000307.1:0-6502 GCA_964595005.1 uncultured Magnetovibrio sp. | reverse complement strand
AGCAGCGCCGCCATCTTCGCGGTGAGGTCCGTCGATGCCTTGCCGGCATCCTCGCGGCACCAGCCGGCTTTTTCGCGAATATTGCAGAACCTGAGCGCCGGTGATTTGTCGCCCATGTCGTCGGTGGCTTCCAGGAAGATCGGCGCTTCCTGGGTGCAGGCGACCAGCAACGAGCCGTGGGCCGCCGCGGCGTCTTCGAAAACCTCCAGCTGGGCCCTGCATAATTGGCTGATGGCATCCGGCGCGCCACCATCGACGGCCTTGGCCAAGGCCTTCGGATCCATGGCCATGGTGCTTTCGCAGGTGCAGACGAGAACTTTCTTGGTGTTCAATTCCATGCGTTTTCGGCGCCCGGTCGGGGGCCGCTCCTCCCGTTATTTTTCGTTGTTGAGATTGTATTTAAGGTGTGCCGCGGCGTTTGTCCGCAAAAAATAATGTGCGCGGCGGTGGCGCAAGGGCGTAGTCTTCCATATGTTATGTGTGGGAGTATCGATTTGACAGGGGTCGAGGCGGTCTAAATGGAGGGCAATATGGATAAGCTCAAGATCATCGCCGAAGAGGCGGTTTCACAGGTCACGAAAATTGTCGGCGATAGCGGTGCCGGCAAGCATGATGAGATTTTCGAAGCCATCGAAGCTGCCGTGATCAAAGGCGTGCTGGAAGGCCAGCACCGGGCCGTCGATGCGGCCATCCAATGCCCCGAAGCGGACCAGGATCTGGCCCATAAGATCGCTTCTGAAATCCGCCGCAAGAACGACCTGTTGATCGCCAACCTGTCCAGCCTGCGCTGATTTGCCAGCGGTCCTGACGGCGGACCGCGGGAAATCTCAAGTCATGGGTTCAGCCCGGATTGGTGCCGGAAATCACCCACGATGATGATTGCATGACAATTCCGTCGGCGCCTGTCTTCTGTTTGTTGATGGCGTCGGCCAGGGCGGCTTCGATCTGGGGGCGTTTTTCCTCGGCCTCTTCGCCGGCTTCGCGGAACACTTCGCCGGCCGGCCCGATCGCCAATTGAAAATCTATGGCATCTTGAACCGTGCGGCCGACCAGCACCGGCGCATCGACCCGTTCGAATTTGACATTCTCGAAACCGGCGGATTTCATCATCCCGGTGACCATATCCTGGCCGGCCATGGAAAACGGGCCGGGTCCGCAGGTCAGGCCGTCTTCGCCGGGCGGCGGCAGGAACTGCAGCACGACTTCCTTGGCCATGCTCAGCCACGGATTGTCGGGCGCCGTGCGCCAGACGATGTGGGTGACGACGCCGCCGGGCTTCAGGGCCTTCCGCATATTGCGCAATCCGGCGACCGGATTTGAGAAGAACATGGTGCCGAAGCGCGAGAAGACGAAATCGTATTCCGGTTCGAACGGGTAAATGAGCGCATCGCCATTGATGAACGACAGGTTCGTCATGCCTTCGCTGGCGGCTTCCTTGACGCCGTAATCCATAAAGGCATCGCAGCAATCCAGGCCGATCACGCGCCCTTCCGGGCCGGTCAGCCGGGCCAACTTCATGGCCGTGTCCCCGAAGCCGCAGCCCACATCAAGGATGGCATCACCTTCCTTGACCTGCAGGTTCGGGAAGATGGCTTCGCTATGATGGGTCAGGCCGTCGACCAGGATATGTTTGAACTTGATGAATTTGGGCACCAGCACGGTGTTCCAGAAATCAACGAATTCCGTATCGCCTTCAATGGCAGTGGTCATGGTCCAATTCCTTTTTTCAGACAAAGGACGGCACCCTAATTTTGCGCTTATCCTCTGAGCGATTGCAAAGTGTTTGTCAGGCGGCGCGGCGGTGCCGGCCGAGATTGTTATGAATATGTTTACGGATCAGGCGGTTGATCGGCGCCGAATGGGTGAGTGGTGCCATATGACCGGCGCCGCCCAATGTCTCCAAGCGGGCGAACGGCAGTTGCGCGGCCAATATCTCGGCGATGCGCTGGGTTGGTGGCGGTGAGCGGCTGCCGCGCAGGATCATGGTATGGGTGTGCAGTTGCTTGAAATCGGCTTGCCGGACCGGATCCTTGCAGGCGGCCCAGAAATTCAGCGCCACCGCGGGCGCCAGGCGCATCAATGCGGCGCGGCGCTGGGCCTCCAAGCGGCGCCAGGTGCCGGGGCCGCTCCAGTAATCGACGAACCGGGCCATGCCCTTGGCGACGTTGCCGCTGACGACGGCGTCGGAGACCGCCCCGGCGACGCCGGAAATTTCACTGAACAACTGGCGGTCCGTTTCCGAGCCTTGGCGCAGGACCTGGAAGACCACCGGTTCGATCAATGTCAGCGAGCGCACCCGGTGCGGTTTTTCCATGGCCAGGCGCAGGGCCACCGCGCCGCCATAGGAATGGCCGACCAGATGCACCGGTTCGACCATCCGGTCCATGATCGCGGCGATGCGGTCGGCTTCGTGTTTAAGGCTGATGGCGCCGTCACCGCACCATCCATCGCTGTCGCCATAGCCGCATAAGTCCGGGGTCAGGACGTGGAAGCTGGTCCGCAGGTCCTGGTGAAAGGCCGTCCATTGGGCGGCCGAACTGGCCGACGAATGCAGCGCAATGACCGGTTCGCCGGCACCGCTTTCCCTGTAGGCGACACGCGCCCCGTTAAATTCCGTGATCGGCATTGAATTGATCCTTTGTCATCGCCATCGCGGCACGTCTTGCCGCGATGGCCGGTTACATAAAGGTCTGTACCGAACGTGACTGTGATGGATGTCACAATTTGAAACAAAATGTAAAAAAAAGAAAATAAATGTAATAAATCGAACAAAATGACGCTTGTCGCCCGGTACTATGCCCCGCAACGTCTCCGGTGCTGTTCGCCGTTGGCGGCAATCTCATCGGTCTACCCGGCAATCGTGCGGTCATGGCAGAGATGCTGCATATACCGGGGGCGTCCTGTAGAATGCCGCAGATTTCAAATTCTGGAGGGACGACCACCATGGCGGCTTACTTCATCGTACAATTGACGGTCAACGACCCCGAGACATTCGAAACCTACCGTCAGCAGGTGCCGGCGACGATCGCCAAATTCGGTGGCGAATATATCGTCCGTGGCGGCGATATGGAGGTGATCGAAGGCGAATGGCCGCACCCCAGGTGCGTGGTTTTAAAGTTTCCCGACGCGGCCAGCGCGCGGGCCTGGCACGGCTCGGAAGATTACGCCGGCCCCATGGCCTTGCGCCATAGCTCGGCCGTGTCGAATGCGATCCTTGTCGAGGGTGTTTGAGGCCGCCGAACGCGCGGCGGCTTGTATTTGCGTTATTTGGGTTCCACGATGATCGGCGGAATGGGGATGGCGTCCGGGCACTGTTGAGGCCGGGACGAAAGGACGCTGGGACACGATGAGGCATTGGAATCCCATCATTTTGTCATTGCTGGGCCTGTGCGCCCTGTTTCCGGTCCTGCTTGCCTGGGAATTCCTGATCGAGCCCGGCATGTCCGATGGCATGGAATCCAGTGCCGAGCGGTGGCAATTTGTCGCCACCGGGATGATCGGTGGTTTGTTGGCGCTGATCGTGCCGATGTTCCTTGCCAACCGGCACCACCGGCGGCGCGCCGCCGCCGAGGCGGTGCTGAAAGACGCCATCGAAACCATTCCCGATGGGTTTGTCGTCTACGATCCAGCCGGCGGACTGATTGTCTGCAACAAGCGTTTCCGGGATTTCTATGGCTATTCCGAAGACGAGGCGTCACCCGGCGTGACACGCTCGGAGCTTGGCATCCTGGATGGTCAGCGCGGCGTCACCATTGACGGCGTCGGCGGCGATGAATTCCGTAAACGCCGCCGTGATTTCCGGGTCGAACCGGTCGGCGAGCAGGAATTGCGGCTGGCCGACGGCCGCTACGTTTTGACCCGCGAACGGGTAACCGCCGACGGCGGACTGGTCAGTGTGCAAACGGACGTGACGGAATTGAAGGCGGTCCAGGCAGCCCTGTTGGAAAGCGAAAAACATCTCCGCGAAGCCTTGCAGAATGTCTCCGACGCGTTTGTCTATTTCGACGGTGATGGCCGGCTCATCCTGTGCAACGACAAATATCGGCACTTGTTCGGCTACCGCCACGACGAAGTGCTTCCCGGCATTACCCGCCAGGAATTGGGCGATATTGACGAGGCGCGCGGGCTGGTCGGTGAGCCGGGAAAAGCGTCGGAATTTCGGACCATGCGGCGCGCCCAACTGACCGAAGGCAATGAGGAGATGACCTTTGCCATGGCCGACGGCCGTTGGATCCTCAGCCGCGCGCGGCAAATGGACGGCGGTGGCGTGGTCAGCATTCTGACCGATATTACGGATCTGAAAAATGCCCAGGCGCGCCTGCAGGAAAGCGAGCAACTGCTGCGTGACGCCATCGAAAGCCTGGATGAGGGGTTCGTCTATTTCGATGCCGACGATCAGCTGGTGATGGCCAACACCCGTTACAAGCAGATGTACCCGTCACAGAAGGACATTGAGCCGGGGATGACCTTCGAACAGGTTGTCCTGCTGTCCATAGCCGCCGGCGAAGTTCCATCGGCTCGGGGCAAGGAAAGTGAGTGGATGGCCCAACGCTTGGTTCAGCATCGCCAACAGCTGGGTGTCAATGAACAGCATTTGGCCGACGGCCGCTGGGTCAAGATCAGCGAAAGGCGGACCTCCGGCGGCGGCAGCGTTGGGATTCGAACCGACATCACGGCCCTGAAGGACAGCCAGATGACCGCCGAGGCGGCGAACCGGGCGAAAACCGAGTTTCTGGCCCATATGAGCCACGAGTTGCGGACGCCGCTGAATTCGATCATCGGCTTTTCAGAAGTGCTGCGTGACCAGATCCTGGGCAAACTTAGCAAGCGATATCGCGACTATGCCGACCACATTCATGGGTCCGGCGTACATTTGCTGACCCTGATCAATGATATCCTCGATATCTCCAAGGTCGAAGTTGGCGAAATGCAGCCGGTCGAAGAGGACGTACCGATGGCGGATGTTGTCGCCGACTGTATTTCGATGATGCATCCGCGCGCCGCCGACAAGGGATTGCGGTTGAGTACCGATGTGTCCGTTGGCCTGCCGATTTTGCGTGCCGACCCCAGGCATATGAAGCAGGTTTTGATCAACCTGATATCCAACGCCATCAAGTTCACGGCCCGGGGCGGGGTAATCACCGTGACCGGCGAGTACGAGACCGGCGGCGATCTGAGAATCTCCGTCGTCGACAACGGAATTGGCATTCCGACCGCCGACCAGACGCGTCTGTTTGAGCCGTTTTCGCGGATCGAAAATCCGGAAGGTCTGAGCCAGGATGGCACCGGCCTTGGGCTCTATCTGGTAAAATCCATTACCGAATTGAACAAGGGCCGGGTCAGCCTTGCCAGCGCCCTTGGCGAAGGCACCACCGTGACCTTGGTTTTTCCGGCCGACCGGCTGATTGCGGCGCCGGCCGCCGACGCCGTCATTTGATCGGTTTGACCGCCGGGAAAAACGCCTGCCGGCCATTGATGGCATAGGAGGCAATGGCGCTTTGGCCGGCGGCGGAAACGATCCAGTCGATGAAGGCCTGGCCGTCCTTGGCCTTCACGTGGGGGTGTTTCTTCGGGTTGACCAGGATAATGCCGTAGGGGTTGAACAACCGCCGGTCGCCTTCCGTGTGGATCACCAAATCTCCCTTGTTGGCGAATTTCAACCAGGTGCCCCGGTCGGTCAGCGTGTAGGCGTTCATCGCCGCCGCCGTATTCAATGTCGCGCCCATGCCCGATCCGGTTTCGCGGTACCATCTGGTGTCGCCCGCGCCCGGATCAACACCCGCCGCGTCCCACAACTCGTGTTCTTTTTTATTGGTGCCGCTGTCGTCGCCGCGTGACGCAAATGGTGACTTCCAAAGCGCGATGCCGGCCAATGCGGAGGTTACGTCCTTGCTGCCGTTGATCCTCGCCGGGTCGGCCTTCGGGCCGACGATAACGAAATCGTTGTACATGACATCGATACGCTTGAGACCGAACCCCTCAGTGACGAATTTCTCCTCCGACGGCCGGTGATGGACGAACAAAACGTCGGCGTCGCCGGCTTGCGCCAATCGGATCGCCTGTCCCGTGCCGACGGCGACGACCCGGACCTCGATCCCGGATACCTTCGTGAACTTCGGCAAGAGGTAATCATAAAGGCCCGAATTGCGGGTCGAGGTGGTCGAAGCGACCGTAATAAAGCGCTCCGCCGCGGCCGCCTGATGGCCGATCAGCAATATGATCAAGGCGAATATCAATAGTAACGCGCGTGTCGGTGTTCGGCTCATATGTGTGCGTCTCCAGTTAGTTTGATGATGATTTCTCTTGGCGCCGGTTGTCACGCCCCAGGCGCCACCATAGCAGCTCACCCTTGACGAAAGCCTGGGCCAGATCATTTGCCGGTTCCGTGAAGAATTGCTGGGCCGGCGCGCGCTCCAGCATGCGGCCGCGGTGCAGGAAAATGACCTCATCGGCAAGGCGCCGGGCCTGACCCAGATCATGAGTGGTCATGATGATCCGCGTG
>CAZQPC010000306.1:0-6504 GCA_964595005.1 uncultured Magnetovibrio sp. | reverse complement strand
CCAGGACCTTGATATGGCGCTTGAGCAGCTCGGCGGGTTCCATGGTAATCTCCTTCGGGCTTGATCAGGGGGGTCAGCGCCGCCACCCTGCCCGGCGGATTAGTATCTATCCAATGGATAATTTACATATAATCATTATTAAAACAAATAGTATTGGAATGACATGATGCCCGAAAGCGCCAAACCGACCCTTCAGCACGACAACGACCGGACCCGCGTCACCCTTTGGGAATTCGCGCCCGGCGCCGCCACGGGCTGGCACCGCCATGAGATGGATTACGTCATTGTGCCGCTGACCACGGGCAAGCTGAAACTGCTGGAAGCCGAGGGTGCCGAAAACCTCGCCGAGCTGAGCGCCGGCGTCTCTTATTTCCGTGACGCCGGGGTCGAACACGACGTCATCAATGCCAATGATTTCGACTTCGCCTTCCTCGAGGTCGAGTTCAAGTAGCGGCCCATGTCTGTTCAACTGGTGTTGCTGGTGCTGTTGGCGGCGCTGATCCATGCGACCTGGAACGCCGTCGTCAAGGCCAGTGCCGATCGCGTTCTGACCTTTGCCGCGATCCATGCGGTCGGTACCGTGCTGGGCGTCGGCGCGGCGTTCTTCGTCGCGCTTCCGGAACCCCAGGTCTGGCCCTTTCTGTTGGCCTCGGCATTGGTCCACAATGTCTATTACGTGTTTTTGCTGCTGAGCTACCGGCTGGGCGACTTGAGCGAGGTTTACCCGGTGGCGCGGGGCTCATCACCGTTGCTGGTGGTGATTTTGGCCGCCGCCGCGGCCGGTGAAATTCCCAATGCGGCCGGCCTTGGCGGTGTCGCGTTGGTGTCGCTGGGCATCATCAGCCTGACCTTTTCCCGGGGCCGGCCGACGCGGGCCGGCATGAAGCCCCTGGCGGCGGCCCTGGCGACGGGCGGCTTGATCGCGTCTTATACGGTGATCGATGGTCTCGGCATGCGGGCCGGCGCGTCGCCCTGGCCCTACATCGTCTGGCTCAACCTGTTGGAAGGCATTCCCTTCGCCGTTTATGCGCTGACGGTGCGGCGCCATGCCGTGCCCGGGTTCCTGGCCGCCAATTGGAAGCCCGCCCTGGCCGGCGGGTGTTTGACCATCTCGGCCTACGGGATCGCGCTCTATGCGCTGACGCAAGGCGGCATGGCGCATGTCTCGGCGCTGCGCGAAACCTCGGTGTTGTTCGCCGCCGTCATCGGCACCGTCGTCTTGAAGGAAGGCTTCGGCCTGATCCGCGTTGCCGCCGCCGTGGTCATCGCCACCGGCATCGTCATCCTGCAGGTCGCCGGCTAGAGTCTTTCACGGTAAATTGGAAGCAGCTGAGATCGATTTTCCGTGAAAGGCACTAGGCAACCGGAAGACAAAACGGTTTCCCGCTGGCCGGCGGCTGGTATGATCGCGGACGCACCTTGGCAGGAGGCTCGAGATCATCATGAGCGGCGACGACACCAACACCTGTGATATCCCGGCGGCCCGCCTGATCGAGCTGTACGAATGGAAGACCCTGTCGCCGCTGGACGTCGTCAAGGACGCCCTGGCGCGCATTGCCGCCGTCAACGAACCGGTCAACGCCTTTTGCCATGTCGACGAAGAAGGCGCCCTGAAGGCGGCCAAGGCATCTGAAGACCGCTGGATGCGGGGCCAGCCCTCGGGCCTGACGGACGGGGTGCCGCTCAGCGTCAAGGACCTGGTGGTGACCAAGGGCCGGGCCATCGGGCGTGGCTCAAAAACCACCGCCGGCAATGCGCCCGACCGCTTCGATGCGCCCGCAGTCGCCCGGTTGCGCGAACACGGCGCCGTCATCATCGGTCATACGACGACCCCGGAATACGGCTGGAAGGGCATCACCGACAGCCCGCTGACGGGCATCACCCGCAACCCCTGGGATACCTCGAAAACGCCCGGCGGCTCCAGCGGCGGTGCCGCCATCTCGGCGGCGCTGGGCATGGCGCATCTGAACATCGGCACCGACGGTGGCGGGTCGGTGCGCATCCCGGCCGGCTTCACCGGGGTTTTCGGCCTGAAGCCGACGTTTGGCCGGGTGCCGGTGTTTCCGCCCAGCGCCATGGGCACGCTGAGCCACGCCGGCCCGCTGACCCGCACCGTCGAAGACGCGGCGATGATGATGAACGTCATGGTCCAGCCCGACCCCCGCGACTGGCACGCGCTGCCCTATGATCCGTGGGATTTCCGCACCGGCCTGGATCTGGGCGTCAACCGCCTGGCCGTCGCCTTCAGCGCCAACCTGGGCTACGCCGACGTGGATCCGGAAATCGCCGCCATCGTCGCCGACGCGGTCAAGGTCCTGGCCGAACAAGGGGCCGAGATCGAAGAGACCGATCCCGGCTTCGATGATCCGAAAGAGATGTTCGACGCGCACTGGAACCTGGGCGCGGCGCGCCTGGTTGACGCCATGAGCGCCGATCAACAGGCCGACGTGGACCCGGGCCTGCTGCGCGTCGCCGAACGCGGCCGCGCCCTGACGCTCGCCCAGTACGCCGACGCCATGGAGGCGCGGACCGATCTCGGCCGGCGCATGAACCTGTTTTTCGAAACTTTCGACCTGCTGGTCACGCCGGCGCTGCCGATCGCCGCCTTTGCCGCCGGCCAGGAAGTCGCCGATCCGGCGACCCAGACCGATTGGACCGAATGGACACCGTTCAGCTATCCCTTCAACCTGACCGGCCATCCGGCCTGCGTGGTGCCGTGCGGGTTTACCAAGGCGGGCCTGCCCGTGGGCTTGCAGATCGTCGGTCCGAAATTCACCGACCCGCTGGTCATGCGCGCCGCCGGCGCCTTTGAGCAGGTGCGCCCTTTCAAGATGCCGGACGCGCCGAACATCAGGCATTAAGGCGTCACCCACGAGGGACCGTTTGAAATGCCGGCAATTTGCCATGGCGCGGCGGTTTGATACCCTGTAGCCATGCTGTACGGAAAGTCCGCCACCGATGCCGCCCGCGATACGCACATTGTTGAGGTCAACCGCCACGACTACGTGCTGAGCGGCTACGTCGGCGCCGCCCCGGTGCGCGGCTACTACCTGGAAGGCAACGAGGTCAACGACAACGGCGAGCCCCAAGGCTTCTTGGTCGAACAGCCGCCGGGCGCCGTGACCTTGCCGCATTTCCACGAAACCAATCAGTTCCAAGTGGTGGTCGGCGGTGCCGGGCGTTTCGGCAAGCAACCGGTCTCGGCCCTCAGCGTCCAGTACGCCAACGCCCACACACCCTACGGACCCATCGTTTCAGGAGATCAGGGGGTGCTCTATTTCACGCTGCGCGCCAACTGGGACCCGGGCGCAAAATACATGCCGGCGTCGCGCGACAAGCTGGTCAAGGGCAATCAGCGCTCGAAGCTGATCACCGGCCTGGCCGCCGACCCGCCGGGCAGCCGCTTGGTCCGCAAGGCGCCGGGCACTGACACCATCATCGTGCCGGAAGCCGACCGCCTGGCCGCCTGGCGGTTGTGCCTGGGACCAGGCCAGATGACCGTGGCGTCGGACCCGGCCGGTACCGGCGGGCAGTACATCATCGTTGCGGAAGGGTCGATGGTTCACCGCGGCCGCGACCTGCCGCGTTTGTCGGTGTTGTTCGTCACCCACGATGAGCCGGCCTTGCGCGTCATCGCCGGCGCCGAAGGCCTGGATCTGTTGGTTCTGCAATTCCCCGAACGGAGGGCCTTGCCATGACCGGTTTGATGAGCGACGCGGATGTGATTGCGCGCGTTTTCCATCACATCGACAACAAGACCACGGATCTGGCCGACGACGTTTGGCGCCAGCCGGTGGAAAGCTACATGTCCGACGAACGGTTCGCCGATGAACTGGAGATGTTCCGGCGCCTGCCCGTGGTGTTCTGTCCGTCGGCGGCCTTGCCGGAAACCGGTTCCTACCTGGCCCGTACGGCATCGGGCGTGCCGATCCTCGCCGTGCGCGGCGACGACGGCCGTGTCCGCGCCTTCTATAACAGCTGCCGGCACCGGGGCATGGCCGTCGCCGAGGGCCGCGGCAAGGTCGGCGCCTTTGTCTGCCGCTACCACGCCTGGGCCTATGGCCTGGACGGAAGTTTGAAGCACGTGCCCGGAAATCAGGGCTTCCCCGATCTGGATCGCGATGCCCATGGCCTGGTTCAGGTCCAGGCGGAGGAACGCGGCGGCCTGGTCTTCGTCACCCAGAAGGAAGCGATGGCCGAGGGTGCCCTGGAAGCCGTCCCGGACATCATCGGCGCCGGACAGACGGTGTTCGATCTGATCAGCTTCGAAGACCCGGCGAACTGGGAGCTGGTGGTCGAATCGGCCGCCGAAGGCTATCACATCAAGCATCTGCATCCGAAATCCTTCTACCCCTATGGCTTCGACAATTTGAACGTCGTCGAAACCTATGGGCCAAACTCGCGCCTGGTGTTCCCGTTCCGGCGCATCGAAAAGCTGCGCGGCGTGGCGCCCGCCGAACGCCGCGCCAATGGCATGCTGACCTATGTCTATCATCTGTTTCCGAACGCCCGCGTCTCCATGCTTTCCAGTCACTATCAAATGGTCATCATCGAACCGCTGGCGCCGGACAGGGTGCGGTGGGACATCTTCCGCCTGACCCCGCCCAGCCGCGACGGCAAGCCCGTGGACATGGATCAGACGGTGAAGGATTCCGACTTCGTTAACGACACGGGCCTGATTGAGGACCGCGAAGCCGCCAGCGCCATTCAGGAAGGATTGAAGACCGGGGCCAACAGCCACTTCACCTTCGGCCGCTATGAGAAATCCGCCGTCCACTTCCACCAACATTTGGACGCCCACCTGGGCATGCTTCGCCAAGGCAGCGGATGAAAATCGAGACCCTGCTGCCGCTGGGCAAGGTTGATCCCGGTCTGCGGGCCGCCGAGACGCCCTTGGACCTGGACGCCATCGGCCGCGACGCGGCGGTGGTGGAGGCGCTTGGCTACGACCGGCTGGTGGTCGAGGAAACCAAGGAAGACCCCTTCGTTATCATGGGCCTGGCCGCCAGCGCGACCCAGACGCTGGGCCTCGGCACCTCGGTGGTCATCGCGTTTCCGCGCGCGCCTGCGGTCACCGCCATGTCGGCCTGGACCATCCAGAGGATGTCGCGGGGCCGGTTCTGCCTGGGTCTCGGCCCGCAGGTGCGCGGCCATATCCGCCGGCGCTACGGCATGCAATGGTCCGCGGCCCCGCCCTGGATGCGCGACTACATCGGCGCACTTCGGGCGATCTGGAATTGCTGGCAGAACGGCACGCCACTGGATTACCAAAGCCAGCATTACACGCTTAATCTCATGGTGCCCTTGTTTGATCCCGGGCCCATCGACCATCCCGACATCCCCATCGTGCTGGCCGCCGTCGGCCCGGTGATGTGCGCCGTCGGCGGCGAGGCCGCCGACGGCATCCGCCCGCACCCCGTGTGCACGCCGAAATATATCAATGAGGTAATGATGCCGGGCGTGCGCAAGGGCGCGGCCAAATCCGGGCGCCCCCTGGATGGTTTCGAGATTGCCATGAAGCCCCTGGTGGCGACGGCGCCCAACGATGAGATTTTGGCGACGCGGATCCGCGACGCCCGGGCGCGGCTGGCCTTTTATTGCTCAACGCCGGCCTACCGCAAGGCTTTCGATATTCACGGGCTGACGGATTTGGCCGAAGAGATGGCGGTGTTGTCGAAGGCCGGCCGCTGGGAGGAGATGCCCGACAGGATAACCGACGATATCATGGAAAAATACGTCACCATCGGCACCTACGACGAGATCGGTGACCGGCTGGTGGAACGCTACGGGAATGTCGTCACCAGTGTGGAGTTCTCCATTGCCGTCACCGCGGATGAGGACAAGGACAGGCTGGGCGCCTTGGTGGGTAGACTGCACGCGGCCGCCTGACTTGCGCCAGGTCTTGCCTCAACAGCCGACGTGAGGGTTGGGGATGGCTGGGTTGGCCAACCCGATGTGTGGTACTACGGTTGCAGTCTACCTCAATGGTCACCGGGAGGCCGTTCTTGCGACACCTTCTGATCCTTGCCCTTGCCGCCTTGACCGTGGCGCCCGCCGTCTCGCATGCCGATAGCCAGGGCGGCTACACCCACGGCCAACTGCGCAAGGCCGACCGCGAGGTCTATTACTGTCACGAGCGTCATGTCGCCGTCTACATGGCCCGCCACTACAACAGCGTCTTCGCCGACGGCTTCAGCGAAGCCAAGCTGGCCAACTCGGGCATCCACGTGGACCGCAAACAGTTGCGTAAGTCGGGACAATGCGCGGTCGCCAAGAAGATCGACCACACGTCGCTAGAGACCATCTACACGGCGCCTGCGGGCAATGTATTCAAGCGCCACGTGGTGAAATCGCGGATGGTTCATTCCTATGGCTACGTGCGCATCAACTACGTGATCACCGGCGAAGCGGTGCCGCCGTGCACGGGCGGCTGCGGGTTGTTGCCGCGTTAGAGCATCGTGCGCTATTTCGTACGCACTGAGATCACTGTTGCGGTGCCTCCGT
>CAZQPC010000305.1:0-6562 GCA_964595005.1 uncultured Magnetovibrio sp. | reverse complement strand
AGCGGGCTGTACGGACGATCTCTATGGGTCATTATTAATGCAATTTGGTATAAGTGTTGCGTCGATCAATTGAGACCACCGCTCATCCCGGTCATTCTTGGTGCAGACATTTGTCTGTTGCAAACGGATATGAAGCGTCGCCCGCTGTTCTCGACTGTTGAGCGATCCAGCCTTATGCCGCTTCCGGCGCCAAGTCATGCACCGTCGGGTCAAGCACGTTGATGACAAGGGTTTACGCACTTCTGCGATGTTCCGCATCAACTGCCGCACGGACACCATTGACGGAACTCATCATTGCATGGGAGGAGTGCCGAACGCCGCTACAATCCAAACCGATTCCACCACAGACGCTCCTCAACGGCGGCCAACAGACCGTCGGCCAGATTGAGGGACGGCAACTCAGCCGGACCTGTCTGCAAGGCCGCAAGCGAGAACCGGCGCTGCCACCATGAGCGGCGTTCATCGAATAGCTTGAATTTGACCTGCTCGCCGAAGCGTTCACGCATGACACCGCGCAGATCGCCGAGACCGTCGATCAATCCCAGTTCCAGCGCCTTCGTCCCCGTCCAATAGGCGCCGGAGAACAAGACCTTGTCGGATGCCGCCAGGCGGTCGCCGCGCCGCGCCCGGACCATGGCGATGAAGTCGTCGTGAATTTCCTTTTGCAGGGCCTTTAGGTGCTTCACCTCGGCCGCCTTCTCGGGCCCGAAGGGATCGTTCATGGCCTTCTTGTCGCCTGATGTGTGCAGGCGCCGCTCGATACCCAGTTTCTTGATCACCTCGGCAAAACCGAAGCCGCCGGAGACGACCCCGATGGAACCGACGATGGAACTGGCCTGGGCATAAATCTCATCGCCGGCGCAGGCCAGCCAGTAGCCGCCCGAGGCGCCGACGTCCTCAATGAAGCACGTCACCGGTATATCCTTCTCATCGGCCAGATCACGGATGCGGCCCGCGATCATCGCCGATTGGGCCGGCGCGCCGCCAGGTGAATTGACGGCCAAGGCGACAGCACACAGGCGGCGCGTTTTGAAGGCCCTCTCAAGGCGCTGAGCCAACGCGTCAAGACTGAGGCCACGCCTGAGGCCACCCATCTGGCCGATGATCCCGTTCAGACGCAGGACGGCAACGACCGGCGGCCGGGCGCCGATAAACGGAAGTTTCTTATGCCAGGTCATCATCGGCCGATAATAGCAGAGGTGCGGCGTCACGCAGCACAGATTCCGCCGCCGATGTGTATTTGCGTCCCGCTTCATGCAGGACGAACCCGCGCAGGCGACGGATTGTCCGGTTGCCGCCCCGGGTTCCTTGCACAAGAACGCGCTTCGCCGCCGCGCCGGTTTTCGGCACCAACGGCAGAACCGCGATGGGCCCGGCGAATTGCTGAAACCCGGCCAACACCTCGCCCAACCGGTCGTGGCGATGCACCATGGTTACCGTGCCGCCCGGCTTGACCCGCCGGCCACAGAAAATGAGCCAGGCGCGAAGCTTGGCGGCGCCTTCAATGGTCGCCAGGGCTTTCGCCGGATCGGCGGGAACCTGACCGGCGCCGGCCTTCATATAGGGCGGATTGGCCATGACGTGATCGAAAGCGTCTTCGGGACAGTCTGGCGGCGGCGACAACAGATCACCGCAGATAAACGCGGCGCGATGGTCCAGGCCGCTCAGCGCTGCATTTTCAGTGGCCAGGGTTACCAGATCGCCTTGCACATCCAGGCCCGTCACGGTGGCGCCGGGGACCCGGGCGGTTAGGCACAAGGCCGCAGCACCGATCCCGGTGCCGGCATCCAGGATGGTCTCGCCCGCCGTCGCCGGCACGGCGGCGGCCAGCAGGACGGCATCAATGGCGACGCGAAATCCGGCCGCAGGCTGCAGGCAGGTGACCCGGGCGCCCAACAATTCGGTGCGTGTAAGATCAGCGGCATTGGCCGCAGCGCTCATAGGTTGGCGGCCTCTTGCAGGAGCATCCTGCCGATCGCCAAATCATCGTCGCCGATCATGACACGCCGCTGGATGGCGCCGATGGAGCCTTCGACGATGGCCGTGTGGGTATCCAGGACAACCGCCTCCACATCCTCTTCCGCCAACCGGTTGGTCAGCCAGGAAAGGAATACGAGGTCATTGGAGCGGGTCAGTTCAATCATGATGAGATATGGCTTCTGCCTTGACCGTTCGGGAATTGGCTCCCTATGCTCAGGGACCAATTGCAAGCCGTCAAGCCATGTGACCGAGGCATCTGACAATAACTACAGGATCGGGGGACCAAACCGTGGGCGTCGTCGTAAGCCTGGACGGAGAGCGCAAGAAGCCTTCATTGGACGCGCTGAACCAACTCGTCGATGACGACCTTCGGGCCGTCAATGAGTTGATTGTCCGCCATATGGACTCACCGGTGGACCTGATCCCGCAGCTTGCCAGCCACCTCATCGCGGCCGGCGGAAAACGCCTGCGGCCCATGCTGACCCTGACGTCGGCGAAGATGTGCGGCTATCGGGACGGCAACCGCCACGTGGCGCTGGCCGCCTGCGTGGAGTTCATTCACACGGCGACCTTGTTACACGACGATGTCGTCGATGAGAGCGATTTGCGGCGCGGCCTGGCATCGGCCAATGCGGTGTTCGGCAACAAGGCCAGCGTCTTGGTCGGCGATTTTCTGTTCAGCCGATCCTTCGAGTTGATGGTCGAAGACGGATCGTTGGATGTTTTGCGCATTCTTTCGCATGCGTCTTCGGTTATTGCCGAAGGCGAGGTCTTGCAGTTGATCACCACCAACGACACGGAAACCAGTGAGACCGCCTATCTTGACGTTATTCGGGCGAAAACGGCTCAGCTGTTTGCCGCCGCCTGCCGTATCGGTGCCGTCGTTGCCGCCCGGCCCAGCGTCGAGGAAGAAGCCCTGGAAACCTACGGCATGAACCTGGGCGTGGCCTTCCAGCTGGTTGACGATGTTCTCGATTTCTCCGCCGAACAGGCGAAACTTGGCAAGACCGTCGGCGACGACTTCCGCGAGGGCAAGATCACTTTACCGGTGATCCTGGCGTTCCGCCGCGGCGACGATGGCGAACGCGCGTTTTGGCGGCGCACCGTCGAAAACCTGGAGCAGACAGACGATGATCTGCCACGCGCCATCGAATTGATGACCAAGCATGAGGCGCTCAGCGATACCATCGAACGGGCCCGGCATTACGGGGCCATTGCGCGGGATTCCCTGGGTATTTTCAAGGACGGGCCGGAAAAACGGGCCTTCGACGATCTCATCGATTTTTGTATCGACCGGGCCTACTGAGGCATCATTCCGGGCCATTGGGCGGCCCGGTTCGTCGACGACGTGACATCGCATTTTTCAGCAATATAAACCGAAACTAGCGCCGCTCATTCAACCGACGCGTTAATCTATCTCCATCATCAATGATGGAGGTATACTATGACGGTTCTGACAATCGACGACAACCAAACCCTGCAATCGTATCTGAAGTTGGCCGCTCATATCCTCGACCGACTCGGGTTGGAACTCATGGCCGACTGGAACCTGGCCGATTTCAAGAAGCTTTACCCTAAGGTTCCCGGACATACGACCCCACCGAAAACGCACGATCCCGATTACTGCTATTGCCGTCCCGACAATTCCTTTTGGGTCGGCTTTCGCCCCAAAGGCGAAGCCGAGATGGCGGCCCTCTGCGCGCATCGTGCCATCGATACGGAATGTCTCATTTCCGAGCTGTACACGCATTGTCTCTGGGGCGATATCGGCCCGACCATTGACGCATACGAATTCGGCCTTGAAGACGGACTACCGCAGCTATCGGGCTGCATGGGGTCCAACGGCGGCATTGTCGTCGCCACGGACTGGCGCGGTAAGCGGCTCGAGGGATGGCCCGATCTCCGGCTTGGCGGCTTGATTGCCCGCATCGCCCAGGCTCTCTCCATCCGCCGGCTCCGCATCGATTACCAATTCAGCTTCACCGTCGATTCCCCGTCCCGCCACAAATTGGCGAAGTCCGGCTATGGCATGGCGCACAGTGTCCTGGCGACCACAGGCGTCACCCCCATCAACGGCAGGAATATGGATTTGATGCTGAACTGGACGAGCCGCGCAGAGTTGCTGGGCCGCATGCAGCAGGAGTTAGACCGGGCCGGCCGGCGCTACATGAATGCGTCTGAATGAATAGGCGACTTTGGTCACCCGGCCGTCGAGATCAGCCAGGGGCATCACCAGACGGTAAAATGTGCGGCGCACTCTAATCGCATCCGGTCCGGCCGGCCCATCGCTCAAGTCCTGATCGATGAGGGAATATTCCGGCCGGGCCGCATCGCGGCTGCGTTTGTATTCCGCGACGCAACTGAGCGCATTGCCGCGCAACGGGTGCTCTATGACACGACTCCCCGTCAGTTCCTCACCGAATCCAAGGAATGGACTCGGCTGATGGGCAAGCATGACAAAGGCCTCTGGATTTTCCGGGGCGACGTCGACGTAGGACACCCGGCCGCACAATTCCGGTAGATGCCATTCGGGTGTAAATCGGCGGGCCCACGGCGGCCGCCCGTCGTGGAAGGACCAGTAATAACGCAGCAACGTCAGAAGGTGCGTCTCCCGGCCGCCGTTGACGAGGGCGCCCTCGGTGACGTAGGCCTCGTCGACGTTACAATGCAATCGCTCCTGCCAACCGAACCGGTCGCGGCGAAATTCGCGCTCGACGTAGGAGAGCATTACTTCCCCGCGCCGGCGAGAACGGTGTCGAGCGTATGGTTTTCCGCCATCAAAACCTCAACCGCGATGTCGTCGAAGTTCGCCACCGGCAGCAAAAGCCGGCTGAACAGAGACCTGGTGCCGTCGATCACTTGATCGACATGATAATATCCGGCCCAGCCCTGCATAAGAACGGCGCGGACGTCATGCATCAAACACTCCCGCTCACGACTGTTCGGTATCGCGTCTTCCAAAGCAACAAAATCTTCATCCGAACGCATCATTCGGGAACGTCTGTTCCGCTCCAGGACGATAAAACCGAGGTCCGCGGCACCATGGTGGGCCAAGGCGGCCCGGCAGTCGAAGCCGCCCCGGCGCGGCACGGCCTGGCCCGAGCATGCGCGAAGCCACTTGTTGTAAAGCGCCGTGATCCCGCTGTCGCGTTCGAAATGCAGCAGGGCCTCGAGCTTCAATTGCCATCTGACGCTCTCGCCGCCGTCCCAGTTCTGCTCGATTTCGGCTTCAACCATATCATCCAGACGCAAAATATACCTCCGACGTCCTGAAACAATCGATCATAGTAAGAATTTCACTTTTCGATTGGCCTTTAAAGTAGTTTTTATCGAATTTTCCGATGGTTCGACTGCGGAATGCCAACCGGCGAAACCTGCCCGGAGCCAACACGACCGACCAGGGGCCTCTCCGAGATGTTCGAAAGTTAGCGCCACGGCATTGCCATCGCGCGGACCCAACGAGGCGGCATCCGGAAAGGTTTGTGGGCGCTTGCCCTTGAGCGCCCGGGACGGTATAAACCGGGCCCTCGGTCGATGTGCCGCGCAGGGTGCTTCGAACGACATCGCAGAAGAAATTCGTGGTTCAAGTGAACCACACTGGTCGGGACGTGGCGCAGTCTGGTAGCGCACCTCGTTCGGGACGAGGGGGTCGGTGGTTCGAATCCACTCGTCCCGACCAATTTTTTCGCCAGCCAGTTCTGTCATCGGCTTTTCGAATTCGAAATCGGGCCTGGTGATACGTCGCCCCTAATCGATCGCCGAACCTCAAGAAGCAACGGGCGCCGCAGACGCCGCCGTTCGCGGCAATGTCACGCGAAAGCGGCTTCCCCCTTCAAGCTTCTCCAGGCTCAGAGAGCCGCCCATGGCATCGATGACGGTCAGGCTGACGGAAAGCCCGAGACCGGCGCCCAGGCCCACTTCCTTGGTCGTGAAGAAGGGATCGAATATGCGTTTTTCAACATCATCGGCAATGCCGCCACCGTTATCTTCGACGACCACGCAAACCGTGCCGTCGGCCTTGTTATCCATCACTTCGAGGCGAATGATGCCTTGAAAGGCCGCATCATCACTGGTCAGCTCGACGATGGCATCGCGCGCATTTGACAACAAATTGAGGACGACCTGCTCAACGCGGACTTGTGGTCCCCGGACAAATCCACAGGTCGGCGGCAGCACGACATCAAACGTGATACCGCCGGCAACTAACTGTTGGCGGATAAAGGATACCGTATTGGCGGCCGCCGCAATGGGTGAGAAATCCTCCACCTGGCTTTCGTCGGCGCCGGCGAAGACCCGCATGTGCTCGATGGTCCCGGCCATTCTGACAATCTCCGCCTCGATCCCTTGCAGTTCCTCGCGCAATCCCTCTGGCGATGGCATGGCGCCGTCCATGTCCAGCAGCATGGATTGCGTGGCGAGGCGGATATTGTTCATGGGCTGGCTCAATTCATGAGAAATCCCCCCGGCCATGCGGCCAAGGGTCGCCAGCTTGTCGGCCTGCAGCAGGTGTGCCTCCGCCTGCTTGAGGCCGCTGACGTCGGTAAGAATGGTCGCGACCGCCGTAATCTCGCCGTCCGCGCCA
>CAZQPC010000304.1:0-6586 GCA_964595005.1 uncultured Magnetovibrio sp. | reverse complement strand
TGATCCGGCGCCAAGCCGGCAACTTGAACTGATCCGGGGTGCGGAGAATGAGCGCAGGGGGTTGGCCTGAACCTGCTCGACAATCTGGCGCACCTCGTCGAAGGCGGCGCCATCCAAGGAGATGATTGCCGATCGGGGATCCACGTCGCCGGACAATCAGGCGCGGCGGTCGGTGACCGGCTTGTTCAACATCTGCGCCGAGGTTTCGAAACTGAGATCAAGGCAATCGAGAGGCATGTCAGATAACTCCGGATTGGGCGCCGTCGAGGGCGGCGCCGAGGCGTTGAGCCGTTTGTTGGAAAAGGGATATACGTGCTCGGGCATCCGCGACGGTGGTTCGGGTCAGCGGCGCGTGCACGGCCAATCCGGCGACCACCCGGCCGACCCCATCACTGACGGGTACCGCCAACCCAACGATACCCGGTTCCGCGACGGCCAACGGCGCCTCGGTCTCCGCGACGGCTTCGAGGATCGAAATGGTCCAGAATAGGGGAGCACTGCCGGCGACCGTGTCACTATGGATGTAAACCATGCTCTGATCCTTTTCGGCACCTGATGAACATCAAGATACAGAATAAATTTTATCGTATTTCGATAAAAATTAAAGAATCGCCTTTGTCACTGAGCCTGCATAAACTCGCCGGCGACATTCAACCGAGAGAAATCGAATGCCATGACCATGGCCGCCGTCATCCACGAAAATGGCCCACCTGAGGTCTTTCGCTGGCAGCAATTTCATGTCGCCGATCCTGGCCCGGGCGAGGTCCGGCTGCGGCACACGGCGATTGGCGTGAACTATGCCGATACCTATCACCGGCGTGGGATTAACCATCCCATCCATGTGCCGGCGCTGCCGACGGTCGTCGGGTTCGAAGCCGTCGGCGTGGTCACCGCCACCGGCGCGGGCGTTGAGGATTTCTCTGCAGGTGACAAGGTCTGCTATGGCCTGCCGCCGCTGGGCGCCTACGCGGAGGAACGGGTCTATCCGGTGGAAACCCTGATCGCGGTGCCCGAAGGTATCGACGACGTATCCTTGGCCGGTGTGCTCATGAAGGGCATGACGGCGCAGTATCTGTTGAAGCGGACCTATGCGGTACAGCCGGGCGATTGGGTTTTGGTGCACGCCGCCGCCGGCGGCATGGGGCACGTGTTGTGTCCCTGGGCCCGGCATTTGGGCGCGCGGGTCATCGGCACCGTCAGCAGCCCGGTGAAGGCGGAAATCGCG
Organism: uncultured Magnetovibrio sp.; assembly: GCA_964595005.1. Lineage (GTDB taxonomy): Bacteria > Pseudomonadota > Alphaproteobacteria > Rhodospirillales > Casp-alpha2 > UBA3470. The sequence goes on along the minus strand of CAZQPC010000304.1, from coordinate 5,361 downwards.
ACCGGCCTCGGGTGCCATCACGTCATCAACTACGCCAAGGAGGATTTCGCCGAACGGGTGCGGGAGATCACTGCCGGCGCACTATGCCACGTGGTTTACGAATCCATCGGCAAGGAGACGCTGCAGAAGTCCCTCGATTGCCTGCGGCCCTTGGGACTTTGTGCCGCTTATGGACATGCCTCGGGGGCGCCGGACCCGATTGATATCATCTCCGATCTTGGCAAGCGCGGGTCGCTGTTCATCACCCGGCCCGCCGTGCATCACTATCTGGCGGCCCGCGAAGACATGCTGACCGCCGCCGAAGATCTGTTCGCGGTGATGAAATCGGGTGCGGTGGCCAGCACGGTCAACTATACCTATCCGCTGAAAGACACCGCCGAGGCCCACCGGGCCATCGAGGCCCGCGAGACAACCGGATCAACTGTCCTGATCCCCTGAAAGGCAAGCCGTAAGGAACGTCACGATGAGCAACGAACCAAAGACAATCCGCCTCGATCCTGCCGACAACGTCTCCGTTGCCCTGGACGCCTTGGCTGCCGGTGATGCGGAGAGCAGCGCCGGCGTCGCCGCCCTGGTGACCATCCCGGCCGGTCACAAGATGGCCGTCGAGGCCATCGCCAATGGCGAGGCGGTGCGCAAGTTCAACCAGATCATCGGTTTCGCCTCGGAAGACATCCAACCGGGCCAGCATATCCACACCCACAATTGCGCCTTCAAGGGCTTTGAGCGCGACTACGCCTATGGGGTCGACGCCAAACCGACGGACTTCATGCCCGAGACAGAGCGCGCCACGTTTCAAGGTTATCGGCGCGCCAATAGCCGCATCGGCACCCGCAACTACATAGGTATCCTCTCCAGCGTCAATTGTTCCGCCACCGTTATCAAACAGATGGCGGAGCGGGTCACCCGTTCCGGCGTTTTGGATCAATACCCCAACATCGACGGTGTCGTCGCCTTCGCGCATGGCTCGGGCTGCGGCATGGACGCCAACGGCGAAGGCTTCGCCAACATGCAGCGCGTCATGCACGGTTTCGCCGGACACCCCAATTTCGCCGCCGTCGTCATGGTCGGGCTGGGCTGTGAGGTTTTCCAGATATCGATGTTCAAGGAGACTTACGGCCTGGAGGAGGGCAAGAATTTCGCCACCCTGGTAATGCAGGAAATGGGCGGGTCCCGGAAAACCATCGAAGCCGGGGTCCAACGCATCGAGGAGATTCTACCCGTCGCCAACGCCAACGTGCGCGAGACCGTGCCGGTCAGCGAGCTGACGGTGGCGTTGCAGTGCGGCGGCTCAGACGGCTATTCCGGGATCACCGCCAATCCGGCCATGGGGGCGGCGGCGGATTTGCTGGTCCGCCACGGCGGCTCGGCGATCTTGGCGGAAACGCCGGAGATTTACGGCGCCGAGCACCTGTTGACGCGCCGTGCCGCCAGCCGCGAGGTCGGCGAGAAACTGATCGCCCGGATCAAATGGTGGGAGGACTACACGGCCATGCACGGCGGCGTCATGGACAACAATCCCTCGCCGGGCAACAAGGCCGGCGGCCTGACGACGATCTTGGAGAAATCCTTGGGCGCCGCCGCCAAGGGCGGCACCACCAACCTCAACGGCGTCTTCCGTTATGCCGAACCCATCAATAAGACCAAAGGTTTCCTGTTCATGGACAGCCCCGGCTACGACCCGTGTTCGATCACCGGTGAGGTGGCATCGGGCGCCAACCTGGTCTGTTTCTCGACGGGCCGCGGTTCGGCCTTCGGCTTCAAGCCGGCTCCCAGCGTCAAGCTGGCCACCAACACGGCCATGTTCGACAAGCTGGAAGAGGACATGGACATCAACTGCGGGCCGGTGGTCGACGAAGGCCGCTCCATCGAGGCCATGGGCGAGGACATTTTTCAGCTCTGGCTGGAAACGGCCAGCGGCAAACCCTCGAAGTCGGAAGCCCTGGGCTACGGCGATCATGAGTTCGTGCCGTGGCAGGTCGGTACGGTGATGTAAGAGACAGGTCGGTACGGTGATGTAAGAGACAGGTCGGCACGGTGATGTAAGGGACAGGGCGGAACAACAACCATGCATTATGACTGCGTCGAAAACCAACACGGCCTCAAGCACGACCCCTTCAAGGCCCTGGTGGCGCCCCGGCCCATCGGCTGGGTCTCGACCCTTGACAGGGCCGGCATCCTCAATCTTGCGCCCTACAGTTTTTTCAACGCGGTCAGCGACAAGCCCCATTACGTCATGTTCGTCTCCGCCGGCCGCAAAGACAGCTTGCGCAACATCGAACAGACCGGGGAATTCACGTGCTCCATGTCAAGCTGGGAGACCCGCGACGGCATGAACATTTCGTCGGCGGCGGTGTCGCCATCGACGGACGAGTTTGCCGCCGCCGGCCTTGAAACCGCAGCGTCTCATTTTGTCGCGCCGCCGCGCGTCAAGTTGGCGCCGGCGGCGCTGGAATGCCGGCATTGGAAAACCGTCGAATTGCCCGACGTGGCGCCGGGCAGCGACGCCGGGCACTTCGTCGTCTTCGGCGAGGTGATCGGCATTTATATCGACGACAAGTATGTCAACGACGGCATCGTCGACACCGGCGCCATGCGGCCGCTGGGGCGCATGGGGTACATGGAATATGCCGTGGTGACGCCGGAAACGACATTTGCCCTGAACCGTCCGGTGGTCGGCGCCGACGGCCAGGTGTCCAGCCCCGAAGCCGCCGAATGGGACGGCACCTATAAATAGGCGACTGCCGCGCATAGCCTCGATATCACGACCGGCGTCGGGAATATTTCTTAAAGACATCACGAAGACCAACCATGACGTCTTGGCCACGATCACCCCCGTCGCCTTTCAGGCCCTCCGCCAAGACGGTCTTCATGGCATCCAAATGCAACCGAATGGCCGTCGTTTGGCCCGGCCCGGGGGTTTCGACATTGTCCAACATTCGATAGAGCTGGTCACCAATGGCGGAAATCAGGTTGTAGCCGAAGGTGCCGCCCAAGCCGCGTGTTTCGTGAACGATGGCGCGGAAGTCGTTCGTCGCCTGGCCGGCGGTTTCTCCGCCGGCTTCGATTCGTTGCAGGGCCAATTCCAGATTGGCCATATCGGCTTGGACCCAGGCCATATATTCGAAACCAAGGTTGGCGGCGATGTTTCGGTCGAACCTTTTCAGGTCGGCGGCGGTGACCGCGCCGGGGCCGTCCTTTTCGACGTGTTCGGCGATCGTATGCCTGGGCTCGACGATCTCGACGGACTTCGATTTGCTCATGATCACATACTCACTTGTAACGCGGAACGGGCCGCCGTGTGCCTATTCATCGTCTGCCACATTATCTGACGGGTCTCCGTGCCGACGGCCCTTATTGTTGATCTCCGTCGGCCGCACGCGCCGGCGGCAGGGGCCCACATAGTCACCGCCCTTGATGAATTGCCGGGGCTTTTCGATTATCCAACACATGCGCTCATACAGGCTTTGCACGGAAATCGGTTTGGCCAGAAACTCCGTGACGCCGGCATCACGGGCCTCTTCGACGCGTTCCGACTGGGTATGGCCGGTCAGCATCAGAATGGGCACATAGGGATCGGTCGATTCGGGATCGCTCCTGACGGTACGGGTAAACACGAGGCCGTCCATGGGCTCCATTTCCCAATCGCAGATCACCAGGTCGGCGGGCCGCGCGCCCAATTCCGCCAGCGCCTCGCCGCCGTCCTCGGCAACCCGGATGTTCTTGATCCGCAAGGCGCGAAGAACTTCCGAAATGAGCTTTTGCATATTCGGATTGTCTTCAACAACCAAGACATTCAGGGCTTCAAGAGAGTAGGACGAAATATCGGCCATCAATTCCTCGAACCGCATGCGATGCCATGTCAAGCCAAGATAGAATGCGGATAACGGCCTGCCAAGGGACGAGGCCCGCAAGCGCCCGGCCGCATCGAACCCGCGCCCCGCCTGCCTGGACAAACGTCGCCGGCGGGCACATATGGGGACGGTAGATTGACGGCGGCGTTTGCCGCTGAAAGGACCCCCCCCATGAGCTCCTACATGAGCCCCCGCACCATCAAACAGACCATTCACTCGCGTCTCACCTCCGACGGCGCCGGCGTCACCATGCGCCGCTCCATCGGCACCGACATGCTGTCGGAACTGGACCCGTTCCTGTTGCTCGACAATTTCGGCACCGACAATCCGGACGACTATATCGCCGGCTTCCCCGACCATCCGCACCGCGGCTTCGAGACCGTCACCTACATGATCCAGGGCCTCATGCGCCACAAGGACAGCAGCGGCGCCGAAGGCCTGCTCCGGCCCGGCGGCGTGCAGTGGATGACCGCCGGGCGCGGCATCGTGCATTCGGAAATGCCCGAACAGAGCGAGGGCGAAATGAGCGGCTTCCAGCTGTGGGTCAACCTGCCCGCGGCGAAGAAAATGTGCGCGCCCCGCTACCAGGACTTCGAGCCCGACGCGGTGCCCGTGGTGAGCGTCGAGGACGGCGTCGAGATCCGCGTCATCGCCGGCACCGTCGGCGACACTGTGGGCCCGGTCGGCGGCATCGAGATCGAGCCCACCTACCTGGACATCTCGCTCGACCCCGGCACGTCGTTCACGACGGCCCTGCCGGCCGGCCACACGGCCTTCGTCTATGTCTTCAAGGGCGCCGCCGAGATCGCCGGCGAGGCGATCCCCGTCGACCACCTGGCGATCCTCACCGACGGCGACGGGGTGACCATCGACAGTCCGGACGGCGGCCGAATGATCCTGGTCGCCGGCAAGCCGTTTGGCGAGCCCGTCGCCCGCTACGGGCCGTTCGTCATGAACACCAACGACGAGATCAGGCAGGCCATCGACGATTTTCAGCGGGGCAACTTCGTCTGAGGTTTAAACGCCCGGCACCTCCTCGATTCCCCAGGCCTTCATGGCGCCCGCCAAAAACTGGTGCTCGGACTGTTGAAGTTCGCCATCCGCCCGGGCAATCTCGCCCAGCGCCTCGCAAAGCTTGCCAATGACGTCCCGATCATCGATGGCCCGCAAGGCCCGGTCGATTTCAGCCGTCCTTTGCGGGCCATCCATGGCGGCCCGCACGTCCAGAATTTGTTCATCGACGACCTGCGTGACGGAGCGCAGGGGCGCCGCGCCGGAGTAGGTGACGACGCCGCCGACGATGGACGCCTGGCGTTCCATTTCATCCATTTCGCCCGGCGTCCGCTTACCGTCGGAATAGACCGCCATCAACAGGATCCGGACCGCCGCGTCCAAGGAATTCCTCGGCAGGCCGGCCGCGGTATCATCGGGGCTTGGGGGCGCCGCGCGCTCGTCCGCGCTTTTGCCCGCGCCCTTGTCCGTGCCGGCGCTTGCGGATGCTTCCGGG
>CAZQPC010000303.1:1707-6616 GCA_964595005.1 uncultured Magnetovibrio sp. | reverse complement strand
AGCGGGCTGTACGGACGATCTCTATGGGTCATTATTAATGCAATTTGGTATAAGAGCGGCCATTGGGATTGGAGATTTTCTGCATTTAGTCTGATGCATCGCCAAGCAGTTTCAGCTGATTCTGGTAGTGGATATTTGACATTGTATGCGTCGGCCTCGTTCTCAACCCATTCTGCAAACTCTCCTACTGTTGGTAAAGTTACAGAACTGTCGAACGGAGAAGGGACATCTATGCGATTGGAATGAGCATTCACGTGATAGACTACGTAAATTATGATGGCCGCAAGTATGACAATTGTGCCGTATCCTGTCGGAGGTGCGGGATAAGAAACACGCAGCCAGTTTTTCCAATTCCTTTCGCGAATTTTGTCGCTCAAAGACATAGCGAAAAATCAAAACCCCACTGTGCACTTCAAACTGGCGTGTATGCATGCCTAGAACTCTCGTGAGGTTACTTGCTCCCGTTCGTCTTCGCATGTCTGATTTTGGCTGCAAGCAGCGAACGTTGAAGTTGGTCCGCTCTCAAGGGGCCAGCGGACTTCTAATCGATGTTCAGGCGACGTCCGGGCTGGGTCCGCGGCGTTCCAGTTCAAGAATTGTGGTGCGCCACTTGCCGATCACCGTGTCGAAGAAATGATCCATATGCGCCCGGGTGTCGGCCGACAGGGTGATCAGTTTGGAACGTGCGTCGGCGGGATTGTCCTGTTCGCGCAGGTAGCCCCGTTCCAGGGCCCGTTCAATATACTTCCCCGCCGTGTGCGGGCTTTTGATGGCGGTCATGTAGCCCAGCGCATCGGTCTTGCGCACCGGTCCGTCGGCTCGCCAAACTGCCGTCAGTAGGTCCCAATAGGCGGCCGAATAAAATTCCGTATCGCCCTCGAAGACGTCGATCCAGCGCTGGCCGATGCCGTCGGTGAATTCGAGATAAAGGCGATGTTGGTCGTTGTTGTAGGTGAGGGTCATGTGATCTCCATGTGATCTCCATGGGGGGCCGAGCCTAGGATTTCGGATTCGGAATTGCAATTAAAATTGAATATAAAATTTCTGTAGAGGCGCGCCGACGCGACCATAAAATCGCCCTAATCCTCTCATAGTATTGGAAAATCGGCGGAAAACAACAATTTTTTAGAGATTTTGAAAAGTATATGCAAATTTAAAATTAAATATTGACATTAATTTTATATGTAAATATAATTACAAAATCGAATATAGATGATCTTTCGATACAGGAATTTGCAAACGGAGGTACACACCATGCGAATCCAGAAATTCACCAAAGCTTTCCCCATCGTCGCCCTATTGTTGGCCGGCACCTTGGTTTCCGGTTGTGCGACGCAGAATTACCAAGCCGCGCCCAAGCAATCCATGGGCACCGTGGTCGGCGCCGGTCTCGGCGCCCTGGCCGGCTCGCAAATGGGCAACGGCAAGGGCCAGTTGGTGGCCGTCGCCATGGGCACCATCGCCGGCGCCATGATTGGCAACTCCATCGGCGAATCGCTTGACCGGGCGGATCGTGCCTATGCCATGCAGGCCCAACAGACGGCACATGCCGCTCCCGTCGGAAAAACCATCGCCTGGAACAACCCGAAAAGCGGCAATGCCGGCCAGGTCACGCCAACCCGCGACGGCTATGACCGGGGCACCGGGGCGTATTGCCGCGAATACCAGACGACCATCTGGGTCGACGGCGAGGAACAGGCCGCCTACGGCACCAGCTGTCAGCAGCCCGACGGTTCCTGGCAGATCGTCCCCTAACACCGAATTCCATGAGGTAACCAAGTACCTCCGGCGCAAGGCAGACTGCTCATAGGACCAGTCGGCTCGCCTGAAAGAACGGCCCCGGCGCCCTGCCGGGGCCGTTTTTCGTTTGCTTGCGGGGAATAGGGTGTAAATCTTCTCCCAGCGATGATCGATTGGTAACTTCGAATAGTCACTGCCATCGAGAGTTGCGATGATCGCGAATGAGGGAGAGGGGCGATGACGCTATCCGAACTGATGGACCTTTTCTTGTCGCTGCAAGAGCACGTCTTCATCACGGCCTGCGCCGCAAATAGCGCCTGTCAGGCCCCCCCATGGTCGTCGCCTGGTTTGGCGACCGGTCCGTTGAACTTTTCTACGATTCGGTCTGAATGGTGATCTTTATTTTCGCGTCGGTTGCGGCATTGCCGATCTATTTCCTGATCGACTACTTTCGCAGTTCCAGCGGAGACAGTTCTCGGGAGTGTTCATAATTCGCCATCAATTTATCTGGCTGGCCGCCACAGCTCTCTGCTGCGCCAGGGTGTAAACTTGAGGCTTCGAAATTGATCACCCATGTCCTGTTCGACCTGGACGGCACCCTGACCGACCCCTATCCGGGCATCACGCGCTCGATCCGCCACGCTTTGGATGGCCTCGGACGTCCGGCCAGTCGTGACGATGACTTGGGCTGGTGTATCGGCCCGCCCTTGCGGCAGTCCTTCGCCATTCTGCTGGAGACCGATGACGGCGCATTGCTGGATGACGCCCTGGCCCGATACCGCGAACGCTTCGGCGATGTCGGCATGTACGAGAACGAGGTTTACGACGGTGTCCCGGAGATGCTTGAAAAGGTCAGGTACGCCGGTCTCGCCATGTTCGTCGCCACCTCGAAACCGCATGTTTTTGCCAAGCCCATTGTCGAACATTTTCGTCTGGACGGGTTTTTTCAAGCGGTATGGGGCCCGGAATTAAGCGGTGAGCACACGGAAAAGGCCGAGCTGTTGCAATCGGGATTGGTAACCCACGGCCTGGATGCCGGCACCGCCATCATGATCGGCGACCGCCGCCATGATGTCGACGGCGCCAAGGCGAACGGCATACGCTCGCTTGCGGTGACCTACGGATACGGTAACATCGCCGAACTTCAGGCCGCCGGGCCCGATCACATCTGTGAGACGCCGGCCGACGTGACCAAAACGATATTGCGCCTCTCCGCCGGCCAAACAAGAAAATGACCAAGGGATAAATATGAACGAACAGAAAGTTGTCACCGCCGCCTTGATCATCATCGGCAATGAGATTCTGTCGGGCCGCACAAAGGACGCCAACCTGCAGTTCCTGGGTGACCAGTTGAATGAGATGGGGATCCGCATGCGCGAATGCCGGGTCGTCCCCGATGTTGAGGACACCATCGTCGAGACGGTCAACCACTGCCGCGCCAACTTCGACTACGTGTTCACCACCGGCGGCATCGGCCCGACCCATGACGACATTACGGCGGCCGCCATCGCCAAAGCCTTCGGCACGGAAATTGAGCGCAATCCGGTGGCCGAGGCCCTGTTGCTGGCCATGTACAAGCCCGAAGACGTGACCGAGGCGCGCATGAAGATGGCGGACATTCCCATCGGTGCGGCGCTGTTGGAGAACCCGGCGTCGACGGCGCCGGGCTTCCGCCTGGAAAACGTTTACGTCATGGCCGGCGTGCCCCGGATCATGCAGGCCATGTTCAAGGAGTTTGCCCACGAACTAACGGGCGGCGCGAAGGTGTTGACGGCGTCCGTCACCTCGCACGTTCCGGAAGGGGCGATCGGCATGAAACTGGGTGAAATACAGGACAAGTACCCGGACGCCGATGTCGGCAGCTACCCCTTTTGGAAAGACGGCCACCCGGCCACCAGCCTGGTCGTCCGCCATCCCGACAGGGTGACGGTCAACGCCGCCGCCGATGACATCGTCCAGGCGATCAAGGATCTAGGCGGTGAGCCGGTGGATGATAAACGGCCAGGTTAGACGAGGAGCAGCGGCATATCGCGGCGTGAGGTCTGGGGATGGTTGGGTTGGCCAGAATGCCGCGGGACCGCCGTTCCTTACGGAACGGCGAAAGCCCGTGGCATCCCCCGGAGGGAATCATCCACTTGCTCGTATCCTCGGAGGTCCTCGACCTGCCGCTCGCCCCTCCGGGGGATAACCTGGGCTTACGCCGCCGCATATGCGGCGACGGTCCCGGAACATCCTCCGGGGGATCAATCCGCGCTTACGCGGCGCCATATGGCGCCACGGTCACGGATTGATGCTGCCGACCTTCAACGCTCGAAAATAAACTCCGACATGTCGATGCGGTCCTGCCAGCCGTGGCGTTGCAGTTCCGGATCGTCGTGTTCTTCTTCCGGGTAGCCGACACACAGATAACCGATCAGCCGCCAGGCCTCCGGCACCTCCAGGGTGTCGCGTACCCCGTCCGGGTCCAGGATCGATACCCAGCCGACGCCGACACCTTCGCTGCGCGCCGCCAGCCAAAAGGTCTGGATGGCACCGACCACGGAATAGGCCAGGGTTTCCGGCATAGTCTTCGATCCCAGGCCGTGGCCGTCCAGGGTTTTTGTGTCACAGAACACGGCCAGGTGTTCGGGCGCCTGGTCGAAGCCGTTCAGTTTCAGGGTGGCATAGAGCTTGGCCCGTTCGCCTTCGTAATCGTTCAGTGCGTCGGCATTGCGGGTCTCGAAATTCTCGCGGATGGCGGCGCGCCGGGCCGCATCGCAAACCCGCACGAACCGCCAGGGCTGCGAATTGCCGACGCTGGGCGCCAGCATGGCCAGGCTTAACAGGCGCTCAAGCAGTGCCGGCGCCACCGGATCACCCCGAAACCGGCGCACGTCGCGGCGCCACCGGAACAGGTCTTCCAGGCCGGCGCGGAAGGCGGCATCGAAGTCGGGCACGGACGAGATTTCGGGCGCGGTGTTCATGGTCGTACTCTAGTCGGTCGCACCGGGAAGACCAATAACGCAAGCGTCATCCAGGCATGCGCAGCGGGACTTGTCACAGTCGGGCAGGGCGCATAGTTTCGGCCCCACGCGGGCGTGGTGAAATTGGTAAACACAAGGGACTTAAAATCCCTCGGGCTAACGCCCTTGCCGGTTCAAGTCCGGCCGCCCGCACCATAAATCGCTCC
>CAZQPC010000303.1:0-1607 GCA_964595005.1 uncultured Magnetovibrio sp. | reverse complement strand
GGGGGAGCGATTTATCCCCCGGAGGGGGCATCAACGTTCTCCTCGGTCAGCCGCTCCGGGGGAGCGATTTATCCCCCGGAGGGGGCATCAACGTTCTCCTCGGTCAGCCGCTTCGGGGAAGCGATTTATCCCGCGGAGGGGATTTTTCCTTGTTTCGTCCTCTGGGGCCCGTGGGCCATGTTATCCTCCAGCCGTACATTATCTGGATCGATTGCAATGATACGAATTACAACAGCTCACATGGTGAGATGCGTGACGGTAGCGATCATGGCTGCCGCAATGGCAACTCTGTCGACCACATCTCCCGCCTGGTCCGGCGAAAAGGTTGAGTACAAGGACGGGCTGGACCGGGAACAGGCAGCGGCGGTATTCGCGCTGTTCAAAGAAGACCTGATGTCGAGCTTTGAAAGCCATCTGGAGATGCGCCTGGCCTTCGAGGGAAAGGATCGCATTCAGTTGAAATATGAGGCCGGCCTGCAGGCCGCCAATGTGGCTCTTTCCGAAACCCGGCCGGCGATGTTCGTTTTCATGAACATGCCGGGATTTTGCGGCAGCGGCGGGTGTTCGACGGAATTCCTGGTTCGCGACAAGGGACAATGGCGGCGCATCGGCTCATCCTTCGGCTGCACGTTGTTCATTCTGGACAACCGGACCAACGGGCTGCGGGACATTCTGCAGCGCTGTGAGAAATATGGAAAAGACGACCATATTCTTGAATATGACGGGCGGGAATATGTCGATCGTTAATTAACGTGGTTGGCATTTCCGGTTGTGACTTGGCAGGTGTTGAAACAGCCTGCGGCACGGTCGCATGGGGTGTGATGAAGTCAAAGGGAGTGTCCTATCATGATGGAATCAATCCAGGCTAATGAGTCCGTCATCCGGTTGAGCGCCTTTCTCGGCATCTTTGCCGCCATGGCGCTCTGGGAAACCCTGGCGCCGCGCCGCGGGCGGGCTTTTCCGCGCCGCGCCCGGTGGCCCGGCAACATCGGTATCGTGGTCCTTAACACGGTGATTTTACGCGTACTTTTTCCGGCCGCCGCCATGGGCGTGGCGTTCGCCGGCGCGGCGGCCGGGTGGGGGCTGTTCAATATTATCGCCGTTCCCCCGTGGCTGGCGGTGGCGCTGTCGGTGGTGATCATGGACATGGCCATTTACCTGCAGCACGTCCTGGTGCACGCCGTACCGGCGCTGTGGCGGCTGCACCGCATGCACCACGCCGATCAAGATTTCGACGTCACCACGGGGACCCGGTTTCATCCCCTTGAGATGGTTCTGTCCATGGCGCTCAAGATGATGGTGGTGGCGGCGCTGGGCGCCCCGGCGGTGGCGGTGTTGATTTTCGAGGTGTTGCTGAACGCCGCGGCGGTCTTTAACCACGCTAATGTGCGCATGGGCGACGGCGTTGACCGGCTGCTGCGGCTGCTCGTCGTGACGCCGGACATGCACCGGGTTCATCATTCGATAAATCCGGCGGAAACCAATTCCAACTTCGGCTTCAATCTGCCCTGGTGGGACCGCCTGTTCGGCACCTACCGGGCCCAGCCCCTGGGCGGGCATGAACACATGACCATCGGCATCAGGCAGTTTCGCGAAGCCCACGACCA
>CAZQPC010000302.1:0-6644 GCA_964595005.1 uncultured Magnetovibrio sp. | reverse complement strand
CCGTGGCGCCTTATGGCGCCGCGTAAGTCCGTTTCATCCCCCGGAGGGAGGGCGCCTGCGGCGCGCCGCTCAGTCAGGCAAAATCTTACCCGGATTCATGATGTTCTGCGGATCCAGCGCCGCCTTCACGGTGCGCATCAGGTCCAGCGCCACCGGTGATTTATACATGGCCATGTCCTTGCGCTTTAAAAGCCCGATGCCATGTTCGGCGCTGACGGAGCCGTCCATGGACGTCACCTGATCGTGGACGATCTTCTTGAACACGTCCCATTGACCCAGAAACCAATCCGAGTCCATGTCCGGTGCCTGATTGACGTTGTAGTGGATGTTGCCGTCGCCCATGTGGCCGAAGGCGCAGATCTCGGCTTCCGGCAGTTGTTCCAGCACCAGGCGGTTGGTTTCGCGCAGGAATTCGGCGACCCGGGAGACGGGCACCGACACGTCGTGCTTGATGCTGCCCTTCGCCTGCAGGCCCTGGGCTTCGGGGACGCCCTCGCGCAGGCGCCAGATGGCGGCGCTCTGGCCATCCGATTGGGCAACCACGGCGTCGACGATGACTTCGTCCTCCAAGGCATCGGCCAGGACTCTCTCCAAGGCCTCACGTGCGGTGTCATCGCTGCTCAGGCTGGAAATTTCGATCAAGGCGTAGGCCGGGTAGGTGCCGGCCAATGGGTTGGCCGCAGTGGCAATGTTGTCCGTGACGATGCGCAGGGAATATTCATTAAAATATTCAAACGCCGTGACCATGCCGCCAAGCGCCGAGTTGGCGCGGCTGAAAAGCGCCAGGATGGCTTCCGCGCTGGCGCCGCCGACGAAGGCGACTTCCTTGCGGCGCGGGCGCGGAAACAGTTTCAGCACGGCGCCGGTGATGACGCCGAGCGTCCCCTCGGCGCCGATGAACAGGTGCTTGAGATCGTAACCCGTGTTGTCCTTCCTGAGCCGCGACATGCCGTTCCAGACCCGGCCGTCGGGCAAAACGGCTTCGATGCCCAGCACCAGGTCGCGGGTGTTGCCGTAGCGCAGGACGCCGACGCCGCCGGCGTTGGTCGACAGATTGCCGCCGATCCGGCAGCTGCCTTCGGCGCCCAGGCTCAAGGGGAACAGGCGGTCGACGCCGGCGGCCGCGTCCTGCAGGTCTTGGAGGATACAGCCCGCATCGACGCTCATGGTGTTGTCGACGGGGTCGACATTGCGGACCCGGTTCATGCGGTGGGTGGAAATGACGATGCCGCCGAAGGGCACGCCGGCGCCGACCAGGCCCGTGTTGCCGCCGTGGGCGACGATCGGCAGGCCGGCTTCGGCACAGATGGTGACGACGGCGGCGGTTTCCTCCGTCGACGCCGGGCTGACCAACAGTTCGCAGCTGCCTTGCCACAAGCCCCGCAATTCGGTGACATGCGGCTGCAGATCTTCGGCTGCGTCTTTCCAGCCCTTCGGCCCGACGGCGCCGCGGATTTTGTCGAGGGCAATGTGATGCGTGTTCATGAGCATGATTTACGAGGCCCGCCTGAGGAAGGCAACCTTCGATGTTTCATTTTGGCGGCCCGCTCAGAAATCGCCGGCGGCGCGCATGATCCGAAGCGCGCCGGCGATGCAACGGCAATCGGCAACCGCGTCGTGGGCGGTGCCGGGCGGCGCGAAGCCGAAATGCATGGGAAGATCGCTGCTGGTAAATTGGTCGGCGTGAACGTTGAGAAAGCTGCTGATGTCAGCGCGGATATTGAGAAACCGCTGGCGCTCAAAGATGAAGTCGATGCCGACTTTTTCACAGTTTTCCCGCAGGTATTTGCCGTCCCTGCCATTGGACAGAATGGAAATGGAGGGGCCCTTCAGGGATTGCTGCATTGCCGCCATGGCATCCATCAGGGCAACACCGTTTTCATCGACGTCGGATTGCGAAATGCCGGTTAAATCCATGAAGTAGGCGCTGAGTATCGGGTTGAGGATGGGTTTCACCAGCACTTGAAGGGCCCGCAATTCCTCCAGTTCCGGTGTGTTGGCGACAATCACCATACCGATCTGGACGATCTCCCGAAATTCACCGGGACCGCTCCAGCCGCGCTTCCAGGCCCCTTCCCACGACGTCCATTCCATATCCAGGATGGCGAATTCGCCGGTTTCGATCATTCGTCAGCACCGTCATAGGCGGCGCGGCGCAGCCGGTCATTGATCGCCCGCCCAAGGCCGGCGTCAGAGACCGGCATCACGGCGATTGTCTGAAAACCTTGGGTGTCCAGTTGCCGCAGCATGGAAAAAAGGTTGGCCGCCGCCTCTTGCAGATTGCCGCTGGGGCTGAGCGACAAATGCGCCGGCAGATCGGAGGGGCCGAACCCCAACAGGGCTTCGCCGGCCCTGATCTCCGTTGCATTCAAGCGCAACGGCGTTTGTGGCGCGTAATGGCGGCTGAGCATACCGGGGGACTTCGGCGCGGTGTCATCGTTGGCCGATTCCGTGAACGGCCCAATGACGGCTTCCAGGTCTTCCTTGGTGACGCCGCCGTGGCGGAGGATCGCCGGGACTTTCGTTGCAAGATCGACCACTGTTGATTCCACTCCCACCGCGCACGGCCCGCCATCGAGAATGATCGCCGGGCCGCCGGCATCCGGAGGCGGCAGGGATTGAGCCACGTGCCCGGCCGTCGTCGGGCTCACTTCGCCCGACCGGTTGGCACTGGGCGCGGCGATGGGCCGGCCGCATTGGTTGAGCAGATCGCGGGCCAAGGCATGGGCCGGAACCCGAATGGCGACCGTGTCGAGGCCGGCACTGACCAGATCGGATAAACCGCAATCGGGGCGCCGGGGCAGCACCAAGGTCAAGGCGCCGGGCCAGAAACGGGCGGCCAATTTTTCGGAATCCGGCGCGAATTGTGCCAGTTTCCGGGCCGCGGTGATGTCCGGCGTATGGACAATGAGGGGGTTAAAACTGGGCCGGTCCTTGGCCGCAAAGATCGCCGCGACCGCCTGATCATCAGTGGCATCGGCCCCCAATCCGTACACGGTTTCGGTCGGAAAGGCGGCTAGGCGGCCGTCCCTCAAAAACCCCGCCGCACGGGTAATCCCGGCGGCGTCCGCGGCAACGATATGGTGCTGTTCCGGCATTCGTTTTGGTGGGTTCAGGTGCCGAGGAC
This sequence comes from uncultured Magnetovibrio sp., assembly GCA_964595005.1. GTDB lineage: Bacteria > Pseudomonadota > Alphaproteobacteria > Rhodospirillales > Casp-alpha2 > UBA3470. Next base: position 3,517 of record CAZQPC010000302.1, on the reverse strand, counting down.
GCCGGCACCGGCGGCAACGAAGTGCGGATTTTCAAAGCCCTCCTTGCCATAGCCCAACTCACCGCCATCGATACGCTGGACGACGCCGCCGGCAAACCGCAGCACGCCGTGACCGGCGGCGGTGTCCCATTCCATGGTCCGGCCGAGGCGCGGATAGATGTCGGCGGCGCCCTCGGCGAGGCGGCAGAACTTCAACGAACTGCCGGCGCTGATTTCCGCCCCGATGGTGAAGTTCTTCAGATAGACGTCGACCTCGGGGGTCCGGTGAGACCGGCTGACCAGTGCCGTGAGGCCCGATGGCGGCGGCGGCCGGCACGAAATTTCTTCGCGGGCCGCGTCGCCTCGGATGCGGAAGGCGCCGGCGTTGAAGCCGACATACGTGACCTCCTGGGCCGGCAGGTGGACGACACCGAGGACCGGGCGGGTGTTCTCCAGCAAGGCGACGTTGACCGTGAACTCGCCATTGCGGTTGATAAATTCCTTGGTCCCGTCAAGCGGGTCGACCAACCAAAATGGCGTGTCGCGGACCACGGGGATGTGGCCGGCCGATGCCGCTTCCTCACTGACGACGGGCAATCCGCCGGAAATTCCTTCTTCCAGGGCGCGCAGAATGACATCTTCGGCGGCCTGATCGGCCAAGGTGACCGGCGAATTGTCGTCCTTCGAGCGAACATCGAAATCGGTCTGATAGATTTTCATGATCTCGTCGCCGGCGCGGCGTGATACGTCGACGACCTGTTTGGCCAGGCCCAATCCAATATTCAACACGCAGTGATTTCCTTGTTACTGCAGATCATCAATGGAAACGGATTCCGTGATGAACCGCCAGGCCTGAAAACTGTCCGACCAATGGTCCGACGCCATCCCGGCCTTCTGCTTGAGACGCCCCACAAACATCGCCGGATCGGGAAGCTGCTCCCAGACCGAGGGAAGGAACAAGGCCCGGCGCCGGCCGTCGGCGATCACCAATCCGTCCGTGCCGGGCCGCAGTTGTTCCATGAAGTCCTGTTGCGAGCCAAAGGTCATCGCGGTCTGCGGGCTGAGGACGGAAATGGAGAGGTGCAGTTCGTCGCGTTCCGAGTGGGCCAGCGGTGGGAACCGCGGATCCTTGAAGCCGGCCCGGAAGGCGTTGGTGGCAATGTCCTTGATCAATGGCTGGTGGGCTTCCGGTGACCCGATGCAGCCGCGTAACTTGCCGCTGCGCGTCAGCGTGATGAAACACGCACCGGTCTCGCGCAGCGCCGGCGCATGGGCGCTGACATCGACCGGCACGGGTACGCCGTGTTTCAGACCGTGATCGATGGAGGCCGCGGCCAGCAAGACCAGGGTAAATCCATGTTCATCCAGCAACGCCTTGGTGGCGGCGCCAAAATCCGTGTCATCCGACGCCGTTGCACCGCTGGGATCGGGTGGCGCTTCGTCGCCGGGTGATTTTTTGCGCACGGTCTTGCCCCAAATCACCTTGGTCGGACGGGACGGATCGGGATCGTCAAAAAACAGCCACGAGCCGTACCCGACAACCCGGTCCTTGGCGCCGGCCGTGTCACCGGAGTTGCGCAGGTCAACCGTCTCAACGGTCATCTCGCGTTCCTTGGCGGCGACCAACAGACCGCCGACGGGAAACCGCCCGCAGGCACCGTGCCGGGCGATTTGTCCGGGCGCCAGGGTTTCAATGGCCTGTGAGGTCTTGGCGTCAATTCGACGCGCGCTGTCATAGTCCAGATAGTGACTGAGGTCGGAACTTATGACGATCAGGGTCTCGCGGCCGCCCCACAGGGTATTGAGAACTTCCGCCACCGATTCCGGGCTGGCCTGACCGACGACCATGGGCACCAGGGTAAAGTCCTCAAGGCTGCGTTGCAGAAACGGCAGATGGACTTCCAGGCTGTGTTCCATCTGATGAGTGGGATCGAAGACGTCGACCTGGGGCAGCGCCATCGCTTTGGCGGCCAGTTCCTTGTCGATGGGGATCTCGCCCAATGGGGTGGCAAAAGCGTCGGCGCTGCTGAGCGCCAGGCCTTGCACGGCAACCCGGTGGCATGGACCCAGCAGGATGACTTTCTTGATCGTTTCCCTAACCGGCGCCAGACGGGCATAGGCGGTTGCGGCAATCGGCCCGGAATAAACGAAACCGGCGTGCGGCGCGATGATCGCCTTCGGCACCCGGGCGTCACCCGGGTCGGCAGCTTTCAGATAGCCGTCGACGGCGGCGCTCAATTCACGCGCGTTGCCGGGATAGAACTGGCCGGCGACGGCCGGCTGGCGGATGGCGTTCATATTGGTAGCCCGATGCCCGTTGTCGAAGTTCACGCCAACAGTTTACCGCATTTCAGCCCGGAATATCCATGCCGTCGCACGGTTTCGTTTATAGGGCCTGGCGAAGGACCAATTGCTGAGCTGGCGAGAAGCCGTGCGAGTCGAGAAATGCAAGCAAGGAAAACTGGTTCCAGGCCGTACGGGTTCGAATGCGCTCAACGCGCAAGGCATCGAGATTGGCCATCAGTTGTGAAAGAACCGCGTCGCCAATGCCCGTGCCGCGGCGATCAGGATCGACGCCGATGGTATCCATGACGGCGATGGGTTCGGCGCGGCCATATTCACCGTAGTCCACGCGGGCCATGATAAAGCCGGCCGGCGCGCCGTCGATCTCGGCGACAAGCGAGACCCGGATGCCGCTTTCGTTCAGAGTTTCATCCAGCTTCGCGTGGTAATATCTCTGCCGTGATCGTCCCGTCAACTTCCGGTCAATGCGAACCACGGCCTCAAGGTCGGCTTCGGTCATGGAGCGGACAAAGACCTTGTCGCGCGACAGGGCTTCAAAATCATCGGCGTCCGGGTCGCTGTAATCGGACATCCCGGCGTCCAGGGGTTGGGTTGCCATGTCATCGGCCGGATCTGAAACGGCCGTTTCCTCCTGTCCGGTCTGGCGCTCCAAAACTTGGTGCGGTGAGACGATGAAGCCGGCCTGCGACAGAAATGCAATCATATCGCGGTCGCGCCATTCCACCTGGGTTCGAATATCTTCGATATCTTTGTGCCGGAGACGGCTGGTTACGCCGTCCAACAATTGCCGTCCCAGGCCGGCGCGGCGGAACGCCGGATCGACACCCAGGACATCAAGGACGGCGCCACCGCCGGTGTCGCCGAACTCGCCGCCCTGCAAGCGGGCGATGACAAAGCCGGCCAAGGTTTCATCGATATCGACGGCGATGGCGATGAACCGGTCCTGGTGGGCAAGGGCGGCTTCCAAGCGCTTTTCGAAAAATTTTCGCCGCGCCCGGCCGCTTACCAGATGATCGATCTCGATGACACGTTCCAGATCGTTTGGGCGTAATGGCCGTACCACGACGTCGGCCGAGGGTTTTTCCGTCATCATCGTGATCCTTTTATATAAATAATAATTAGGTACTATTATACCGAATAAAAATCGTCGGGCAACATAAAGATATGCGCCGCAGTAGATTAAGTGACGTGAACGCGGCATTCTCGCGAAACCACAGGCGGCCGGCGCATCGGC